>CAIOTH010000033.1 GCA_903861145.1 uncultured Bacteroidota bacterium
AATATTGTTCTCCATAGCAATAGCCAGCCCTTTTTTAACCAATTCGGGGTTATAGGCATGGTTCATGTTCGGAAACCTCGGGCCTAATTCATTTTCATTTTTGCCGCGTAGCGGATGCTCGGGCTGAAGATAAATGTGGTCAGTAATAATCATTAAATCACCTACTTCAAAATCCGCATTCATCCCCCCCGATGCATTACTTACCAGCAAGGTTTTAACGCCCAAATACTTCATTACCCTCACCGGGAATGTAACTTCCTTCATCGAGTAACCTTCGTAGTAATGAAAGCGGCCGCTAAGCGCCACTATATGTTTGCCACCTAGTTCCCCAAAAATCAAACTCCCTTTATGTCCCAATACGGTCGATACCGGAAAGTTGGGTATTTCGTGGTAAGGTAATTCAACTTCAATTTTAATGTCTTTGGTCAGGTTGCCTAAACCCGAACCCAGTATAATGCCATGCTTATATTGCTTGTTGATTTTTTGCTTCAAAAAATCACTGGTCTCCTTTATCTTCTCCAATAAGTTTTCCATAATCGTTATTGCTGTGCTCCTGTTTTTTGCTTCGTTACCTCAATGTATTGCAGTATATCTGCATTAAATCTGTCGCTCCCACCCAATAAAAACCGAACAACTATCGGTTGAACAAATATTTCGATTTTATTCTGCAAAAACCAATCGCGGAACTCTTCTAAACGTGCTGCATCTTTTTCGGTAGTTACTATTATTTTCTTTACATCTCCCAAATTATTGAAAGTCTCTCGTATTACTTCCAAATCGTACCGGTCAAAACGGTAATGGTCGCGGTAATCGCGCACAAATACTTTTCGCGCTTTACTGCTCAAATAACTCTTCAATTCTTCAAACTTGGCTATGCCGCAAACCAGCAAAACATCGGTATCGTTTTCAATATTCAACCACTTTTGCGAATCATTAAACGAGTATAGCGGTCCATATTGTATGGTGGTGAAATAAACCTTTTGATAAGGGTATGGTTTAATTTCATTTATGATTTTTTCACTTTCAGCCTCCGTAATATTGGCCGGGCATTTCGAAACAACAATAACATCTGCACGGTGGTAATTGCTTCTTGCCTCGCGTAGCCAGCCAACAGGCATAATGTAATCGCGGGTAAACAGGTTAGCATACTCCGTAACCAATATAGATAAGCCTGCTTTTATAGCCCGGTGTTGAAAAGCATCGTCCAGCAAAATCACGTCTATTTCAGGATGGTCGCCTAATAATTTAGGGACAGCCAAAACCCGGTCTTCACAAACTGAAACCACAGTATCAGGAAACTTGGCTTTAAACTGACTTGGCTCATCGCCAATTTGCAATGAGGTGCTGGTGGAATCGGCAATTACAAGCCCGTGAGTCCGCCTGCCGTATCCGCGGCTTAGCGTTGCCACTTTAAAGGTGTATTGAAGTAGCGAAATCAGGTATTCTATGTGTGGGGTTTTTCCAGTTCCGCCCGCAGTAAGATTGCCCACCAAAACAACAGGAAAATCAAAACGCGCTGCCTTTAAAGTCTTGCTATCGTACAGATAATTCCGAAACGCGGTTATCAGCCCATAAATAAGGGCAAAGGGATAAAGCAGTATTTTTGAAATGGTATTGATGATAAAAGCGTTTTAATAAATGCAAATATTTGGCCACTAAGGCACAAAGACACTAAGAAATTCAATTTAATCTAAAGTATTAGTCAACAAAACTTAGTGCCTTAGTGTCTTTGTGGCTATAATTGTAATTAGTCAACTCAAAAATATGAAGATAAAAGACATCACCGATTTTCTTGAAACTATTGCCCCCCTCGAATACCAGGAAAGCTATGATAACTGCGGCCTGATAGTGGGAGATAAGAACAGCACAGTAAAGAAAGCGCTTATAACACTTGATTGTACCGAGGAAGTAATTGATGAAGCCATTGCTGAAAAATGCCAGCTGGTTATTGCCCATCACCCCATTGTTTTTGGCGGACTTAAAAAGCTAAACGGCAAAAACTACGTTGAGCGCACGGTTATAAAAGCCATAAAAAACAACATTGCCATTTATGCTATACACACCAATTTCGATAATGTATTGGACGGTGTAAACGCTAAAATTTGCGAGCGCTTAGGCCTGGTAGATTGCGAAATTCTATCACCTAAAAAGCAGTTGCTAAAAAAACTCTACACCTTTATTCCACTTGATAGCTACGCCAGTGTGGCACAAGCTGTTTTTGAAGCTGGCGCAGGTAACATAGGTAACTACAGTGAAACAAGCTTCAGCGCGCCGGGCATGGGCACTTTTAAAGGCAACGCAAACTCAAACCCGACTATTGGCAAAAAGGGGATGTTGGAGCGGGTGGAGGAAGTAAAGTTCGAGACCATCTTCCCTGCTATTATTGAAAGAAAGGTTGTTGAGGCCTTATTGAAGGCGCATCCTTATGAAGAGGTAGCTTATGATATTGTTTCGCTGGATAACTACTACCAGAAAGTAGGTAGCGGCATGGTGGGCAACCTTAAAAAGCCTTTGGATGAACTTACCTTCCTCAAAAGCGCTAAAAAACAGCTAAAAACCGACGGTATCCGCTATACTAACTTGCGCCAAAAAGAGGTGAAAAGGGTGGCGGTTTGCGGGGGAGCAGGCCGCTTTTTGTTAAATAATGCTATAGCCGTCAACGCCGACGTTTTTGTTACTGCGGACTTTAAATACCACGATTTTTTTGACGCAGAGGGTAAAATAGTGGTAGCCGATGTGGGACACTTTGAAAGTGAACAGTTTACGAAAGACCTGCTAATAGAAAGAATTTCGGAAAAATTCCCTACATTTGCAGCCCTAACGTCAAAAATAAACACGAACCCAATCAAATATTTATAACAATGGCAGCAACCAAGGAACTTTCTATTGATGAAAAATTGCAGCAACTCTGGGAACTACAACAAATAGATTCTAAGATTGACAAAATACAAATTCTTAAAGGCGAGTTGCCTATTGAAGTGAAAGAACTGGAGGATGAAATCGAAGGATTACACACCCGCCTAAAAAACTCTCAGGACGAAGCTGGTGAAATGGAAGAGGAAATCAAAAACCGCAAAAACGCTAAGGCGCTTGCAAAGGAATTGATTACCCGCTACGAAAAGCAACAAGACAACGTAAAGAACAATCGTGAATACGATGCGCTTTCAAAAGAAATCGAATTGCAGAAATTAGAGATTCAGTTATGCGATAAGAAGATTGCCGATTCAACTGCAAAGATTGATTCAAAGCAACTAGTGCTTGATGAAACTGAAAAGACGATTAAAGAGCGCGAAAAGAACCTGAAGAATAAGAAGAAGGAACTTGAGAAGATTATTGAAGAAACTGAGAAGGAAGAAAAAGAACTTCAAAAGGAATCAGACAAGCAATCTAAAAAAGTTGAAGAGAGATTATTGAAGGCATACGTTCGTATTCGCGGTGCATACAAAAACGGTTTGGCCGTTGTTGCAGTATTACGCGATGCTTGCGGTGGTTGCTATGCAAAAATCCCGCCTCAACGTCAATTAGAAATTCGCCAGAGAAAAAGAATTATTACCTGCGAACACTGCGGTAGAATTCTGGTTGCCTGGGAAGAACCTGAAGCCAACAACTAATACCGATAAAAACCCTTTCCTTACCGAGAGGGTTTTTTATTTCAGGTAACTAAAGGAAACACTGGCTATCATAACTACACTTTTCAATTATAGTCATACCAAAACCGGCTTTGGTTTTCCCTTTAGGGGACGGAAAGGGTCCGGCTGTTTTTTATTTCCATCCTCTCCGTTTATCTTTCGCTCGTGTTAAAGCAAATCATTTGGACTCTTCTCTTCCTATTTACAGGCAATTGCCTGCATGCCCAAAGTTTCGACTTTAACGATAACTGCCGCAAAGCTTACAAATCGCTTATAGCCCTTAAGCTTAATGAGGGCAACGCTTTATTAAAAGAAGAAGAGAAACTGCACCCCGATAATCTCATAGCCACTTATCTCGAGAACTACTACGACTTTCTAACCGTCTACACCAGCGATGAGCGGAAACTTTATACCGGGTTAAAAAAGAATGAAGACCTGCGCCTTGTTTTATTGACAGAAGGCGATCAACGCACTCCCTACTACCTGTTTTCATTAGCCGAAGTAAATCTGCAGTGGGCAGCGCTTGATATTAAGTTTGGCGAATACTTCAACGCCGTGTTCGAAATACGCCGCGCCTTTAAGTTGCTTGAAGAGAACGAAAAGAAGTTCCCGGATTTTAAGGCTAACAAAAAATCGTTGGGCGTGCTTTATGCTTTGCTGGGCAGCGTGCCCGATAAATATAAATGGGGCGTTACCCTGTTGGGCATGGATGGCAATGTAGAAATGGGCATGGCTTATTTACATGATTTGATTGACACCGGTAAAACCACCGGTTTTATTTACCAGGACGAAACCATCATTTACTACGCCTTTCTGCTGCTTAACCTGCAAAATAAAAGCGAACAGGCCTGGCAGGTGTTGCAGGCCAACGGCTTTCCGAAAAGCGATAACCTGATGAGCACCTACACCTGCGCGCACTTAGGCGTATATGGCAAGCACAATACAGAGGCCATCAAACTATTGGATGAGCGCCCCACTTCTGATTCGTTTGCAAAATTTCCTTTCCTCGATTTTCTCACCGGCGTGGCTAAACTTAGCGAGTTGGAACCCGATGCCGATACCTACTTTAAACGGTTCCTGGTAACCTACAAAGGCGAAAACCACATCAAATCTTCCTACCAAAAAATAGCATGGTGCTATTTATTGAAGGGCGATACCGTTAATTACCTGCACTTTATTGCCAACGCCAACAAGCTGGGCGCTAACACGCTTGATGCCGATAAGCAAGCAAAAAAAGAAGCAGAAGAACACCGTATACCCAATCCTCAACTACTTCGCGCGCGTTTGTTGTTTGATGGTGGAGACTACCCCAAGGCCATCGCCCAAATGAACAACACCAATGAAAACGCCTTTAAAAGCACCGACGATAAAACTGAATATCTATACCGTCTGGGTCGTATTTACGACGAAACTCATCTACCCGACTCGGCTTTGGTTTATTATGGCCGCGCTATTGACAAAGGCAAAAATATACCCCGCTATTTTGCCGCCAACTCAGCCCTTTTATCGGCGCAGATATATGAGGCAAAAGGCGATAAGGAGAAGGCTAAATATTATTACAACCTCTGCCTGTCGTACCCCAACCACGAATACAAAAACGGCCTCGACCAGAAAGCTAAAGCAGCCTTGAATAGAATGCAATAGTGCGCAAAGGTGTTAATGTGTTAATGGGCGCATGTTGAAAATGTATTTAAGTTTGTATGTAACGTGAATACCTAACATGAGTGCGCCTGTCCATACCAATGCTTCCCTTAAGCCCTTCAACACCTTTGGTATTGATGCTATCGCTAAGTACTTTACCGAAATAAAATCGGTAGACGATTACCGGCGCCTTTTAGGTGATAAAAAACTATCGTCGGAAAAGAAGTTGATACTTGGCGGTGGCAGCAACATTTTACTCACTCAAAATTACGATGGCCTTGTTATTCATAACTGCATACCAGGTATTGAAGTTGTTAGCGAAACCGAAAACTTTGTAATCGTAAAAGCAAACGCCGGTGTAGTTTGGCATCATTTGGTGCTTTGGGCTATTGAACGCAATTACGGCGGTATCGAAAACCTCTCCCTCATTCCTGGTTTTGTTGGTGCTGCGCCTATGCAAAATATTGGTGCGTATGGCGTTGAAATAAAAGATGTATTTCAGGAACTAGAGGCCATTAACGTGCACACCGGTGAACTTCAAATCTTCAACCTAACCGATTGCGAATTTGGTTATCGCGAAAGTGTTTTCAAATCAAAATATAAAGGGCAATTTCTTATTGCCTCGGTTACATTCCGCTTTGCAAAACTCAACAGTCCCGCTGCACTTTCAAACTATCGTTTTAAAACCGATTACGGCGATATTAAAGAAACACTCGGCCAAATGCAGGCCTTCGATTTAAGCGTCAAAGCAGTTAGCGATTCCGTTATCAAAATACGCTCTGCCAAATTACCCGACCCTCAAAAAATAGGTAACGCCGGCAGCTTCTTCAAAAACCCGGTTATAAATAAAGAACAATACGAATCACTCGTTGCCCAATACCCGGTTATGCCCAGCTATCCTCAAAATGATGGCACTATTAAAGTGCCTGCCGGGTGGTTAATTGAGCAATGCGGCTTTAAAGGCAAAATTGTTGGCAACACCGGTGCCCATGCAACACAAGCCCTGGTGCTAGTCAACTATGGCCACGCCACCGGCCACGAAATCTGGCAGCTTGCCATCACCATCCAACAAACAGTAAAAGAGAAATTCGGTATTGATATTTCGCCCGAGGTGAATGTGGTGTAAGGTTTTACTCCGAATAAGATTCCATGATAGCATTTATTTCATCCATCACTACATCTTCGGCCATTTTGTAATTTTTAAGGATGGTCTTTACCGTGTTAGGGTGCGTGGCCATCAAAAACTTTTCATCGGGTATTTGCTTTTCTAAATTGTCGATATGCAAAACTGCCAGGTTAAGCAACTCTTCCCTCTTCGCATCAGGTTCCGACGCTGAAAATAAATGCCTTTTTTGTTCAACTGCCTTGCGCAATTTGAATATGATGGTTTTAAACTGCTTCATGTTTATCTTTTAAATGCAACGCAAGGTAATCTTTGGAAACCAGACCATAGCGATTTATTGGCCCTTGCAACGCCACTGGCGGTAGAAGGAGATGGGTGAAGATGTAAATGCTATGCGTTAAACGAATTGCTCTACTTGATTTTAATAAACCAATTGTGATAGGTCCGATTGTCAGAAGTGGCATTAAGTAAATATGCGCCAGGGCTAAGTTCTGAAATATTCATCGCTACACGATGGCCCGGCGGCAAAATTTGATGTAGTACTTGCATTCCTGCTAAGTCCAAAACCTCAATTTCGTTCATAATGTGTTCTCCGCTTTCAATAAATAATTCATCCGTAGCAGGATCGGGAAATACTTTTAACACTCCTACACTACTTTCAAATACACTAAGCGTAAAAGAAGCAACAATAGTATCAGTAAAGCTGCAGCCCTTGGTATCCGTAACTATTAAGTCATCGTAAGCAACTGTTTGATAAAAATGTGTTGCCGAGTCGCTGGTATTACTAAACATGCCGTCACCCCACAAAATATGATAGGGCCCTATTCCTCCGCTAATTACAATACCAGTTTCATGATAATTGGATGCTGCGTAATTCACTATTATCTCAACCCGTATTTCGCTATATTGGTCTACCATAATATTTGAAAAGGCCGACGAGCAATTATTAGCGTCAGAAACCGTAACCGTATAATCACCTGCCGCAACATTTGTTGGGCATGCTCCCGTCAGTGCGGGGTCGTTCCAGAGATATCGAAATGGTGGCGCGCCACCTGTAATTGTAACGCAGCCTGATGCGGTAGAATCTCCATAGCAACCGTTTGAGAAACTATACCCGGCTATTGATGGATTAGTTGGGGCATAAAGAATAACCACATCGGTTAAAGTACGTGGTAATAACCTGCCTGTAGCGAATTATATTTTATGGTATCGCCACTTAAAGTGTTGCCACTAAACAAAATAAGGCTCGATGAATTTGATATCGTGTAATGAATGGTTCCTTGTCCATGAACTACCGCTTGCATAGTTCCATTTGCTAAACCGCAGGCGTTGTTTTTTACACTGATATCGGCCGTAAAATTGATGGTATCAGTTACCCCAATTCTAAAGACATAATCAATATTGGCACAAGATGAATCGCTTAAAAGTAAATGATAAAATCCGGGATAAAGATTTCCAATAGTACCCGACCAGTTGCCAGGAGTATTATTTCCAAATTCAACAACCTGATAATTAGAATCAGTGATTTCATAATTGATAAGTGCATCATTACTGGAATATGAAAGGAAAATACTTCCATTTGCCACCGAAACGCAGCTTGCATTGTTTGTTGAAAAGTTCGCTATTATAGAACGTGGCCTCACATTTACCATCACCGAGTCTTTTGCAAAGCAGCCGTTACCCCCGGTTACCTTCAAATAATAGGTAGTTGATGAATCCGGACTTGCACTGGTTTGAGCTTGTGTGCCCGAAAAAACGCTATCGCGCCCTGTGTCCGGAAACCATTGATAAGTAATAGGCAGGGCAACAGTACTGCAATAGCCCAGCCTAAGGTTGGGTCTCAAATTCGAAATAATAGGGCTGGTGTTTGTGTCGCATTGATTATATCTGCCGGCCGAATATATATAGCTGTTATTAGCAGTAAGTGTGCAGCTTGCTTTATTGTTCTGGTTGCCAAAGGTGCCTGGATCATAATAGCATACTTCTACCACAATATTCGAAGTGCCATCCCAATAAAAAGGAGAATTGAGGCCAAAGGAATTCCATCCAGACGTGGGTTGAATAACGGAAGGGTTAAGCACCTGAACTAATTGATTATTCCATTCCCTTAAACTATCTAATTGGGTGCAACCCATCTTTATGGTAAAGTTCAGCAAATAGGCATTGCTATTAAATAATCCAATATCAAAGGCCACACCTTCAATTGTTTTCGACCCCCCTAATGCCTGTTGTAACTCACTTGCTGTGTAAAGCATTTGGTTTCTGCAACTTTCGTTATAATTTCCGAATAACGATGGATATACTAAACCTGTGCCCGGCTGCGAGATACTTCCGCTGCCTATAGTAGGTGATGTGGTCGTACCATTACAAGGCACCGTTATCCCGCAACTATTCGTCCCACCGCTTACCGATGAGTACAACTGAATTCGTTGCCCGCTACAAATTATACTGTCACTTGCACTTACCGATATTATGGGTGTAGGGTTTACATAAACATGTATGGTGCTGCTTACGGTATCGTTAGCGTTGTCAATTACCCGTAAAATGTAATCGGAGCTATTACTTGTTATCAATTCGGGGTTTGGGCAAGTATCGCAATTAAGCCCAATAGCGGGTGTCCACAAATATGAATACGGTACCGCACCACCGCTTACCACGGGTACACCGCCTAAAATGATTTTACTACCACTGCAAACTGTGGTATCACGTCCTGCATTAACTGCCAATTGTGCTTGTAATCCTAAAGTTACCAGTACATAAGCAATGGATAATAAAGAGCGTGTGAGTGTAATCATATAAACCTTAGTGAATTTATATAATTTATTCGATACAGAACACTAATTAACACGGCGCAACCATTAAACCGAATGGTGTCTATCATCTCGCCTCTAACCTCTAACATCTATTCAATCAATGCCTCTTAAAAAACTCCCAAATCTCCTCGCTGGCATTTAACTCGTGGGTGGTTTTGCCTATTAAAATTGGTGGTAAATACTGCTCCCCACCCGGCCAGGTATGCCCGCCGCCGCCTATTAAATAGCTAATCACTTCGGTATTGCTTTTGCCACCGGTGTAAACCGTTTTTGTAACGTTAGTGCCATCGTGGTTTAATTGGGGCATCACTGTAATCGTCGGTTTCATATTACAACCATCGCGGGTTGCCCATTTTTCGGCAAGTGCGCGTTGACTTAGCAGTACGCTATGTGGCAGGCGCTGCACAATACCACCGTTAAGCGGCACCAGCTTATCTTTATCACCGGCAAAAAGCATAACCGGTACAGGTTTGCTTGTTTGGCAATTGGCATCAACTGCTGAGTCAACCGTAGACGCAACTGCAGCAACCGCCGCAATTTTATTAGGCAACTCACAAGCCAGGCGCATGGTCATAAAGCCGCCGTTGCTCATGCCCGCCACGTAAACTTTGTTTTTATCAATGCTGTATTCATTCAGCATAAAATCAATCAGCTTGCTAATAAATCCAACATCGCTAACCAATTCGTTTCGCCCGCGGCCATCGTTCCATTGGTGGTCAATGCCCTCGGGATAAACCACCACAAACTTTTCGCGTTCGGCTATGGCAATAAAGCTGCTCAGCTTTTCCATGCCCTGCGCATCGCCACCGGCACCGTGCAATAGCAGTACCATAGGCATTTGCTTTAATTTATCCCAACCGGTAGGCCTGTAAAACTCATAAGTGCGCACATACTCCCCAATCTCAATACTTTGCCGCAATGCTTTGCCCGGTTCGCCGGCCGCAAACAAGCCATTAACTAACAGGCACAATAAAAAATAAATAACCAATAACTTTTTCATATTGAGGGTGAATAAATCCGCTTTTCACAAAGTTCGTAAAGCCCTGCAAACTATTTTACTTTTCTCTGCGGTTCTTTGCGCCAACTTGTATTAAGTCACATAAAAACAAAAGCCACACCGAAATTCAGCGTGGCTCTTGCGTATAATATTCAGGTTTTAATATTTGCTTATCTACTCAATACAAATTGTTTCACGCCACGTTTATCACCCTGTCTTACCTCAATAAAATAAACCCCATCCGGGTATGATGAAAGGTCAAGCTGCGTTTCCTGGTCGGTAATTGCCTGGCTTAATAACGTTTGCCCTAAAACATTTTCCAGTTTAAAAACCGTGCCGCTGCTAACCTTGTTCAACACAACAAATGCATGTGTACTTGCAGGATTAGGATAAACACTAAATGTAAATGCATTGCTAATACTATTAATTCCTGCAGCCGGTGTGCTGATAACAGTATCTTTTGCTACCTCATAACAACCGGCATGGTCGCTAATAGTAACTGTATAAATACCCGCCTCAAGGTTGGTTATGGTTGCGGTTGTTTCACCATCACTCCATGCGTATGTATAAGGTGAAGTTCCGCCGGTAACATTCTCAACACCTGCAGTGCCAATATAATGCCCGTTAACGGTATTGGTTACGGCAGTGGTATACTCAATTTGGTAGGGCTGTGTTACCTGTGCATCAACCACCGTAGTGCAATTGCGGCTATCGGTAACAGTCACAACGTAGTTTGCAGGCACCAGCCCGGTTATGGTAGTAGTAGTGGCGGCATTGCTCCACATATAAGTAAGCGAACCTGCACCACCGCTGGCAGTTACCGTTGCTGTACCACTTGCGCTTGCACACGGTGCACCGGTTGCGGTAACCGTTGCATTAATTTGCTGTGGCTGTGTAATATTTTCGATAACAACTGAAGAACACCCAACAGCATCGCTGATAGTAATAGAATAATTTCCGGCACTTAAAGTATTAACTGAGGCTGATGAAAGGCCGTTGTTCCAGTTATAAGTATAGGTGGGTATGCCACCGGCTACAGTAATATTGATAACTCCATCACCTGCACCATAGCAACTAAGGTTTGCCGAGGTGGCCGAAACACTTACCCTCGGGTAAACACTAACCACAACTGTTTTGCTGGTAATAGTACCTGCACTATCAACTTTAGCAGTATAAACGGTGGTAGCTCCCGGCGTTGCAATAGTATACGCACAGGTAGGGCAGCTAAGATTATTGGTTGGCGACCATGTGTAAGTAGCATGATTGGTAATTGGTGCAATAAGTTTTGCAGTATCGCCCACGCATATCGAAACGTGAACTGTTTGGTTAGCCGTATTTGGGTTTAAAGGCTCAATACCTATTAACGCCGATTCATCTGTGCTGAAATTGTATCCGCCCGCCGTTAATGAATTTACGTTGAAATAACCGTTGGCGGTACCTCCCCAACCCCAGTTCATGTGCAAAAGGCCATTGCCATCATAACCATCGCATACCCAGGTGTGGCCACCGGCTGTAGGGTCGCTGCCAACGTATTGAACCGGGCGCCCTGCATCTAAATCAGTCTTCATCAAATTAAACCAATCGCTTGCGCTGTATGATGATTCGTAAACGCCCTGTATAGTATTTGGGTTGTACGAAAAATAAGCAACGTACGAGTTTTGCGCACTTGCTCCACCCCACATGGTAATAACCTGTGCACCGCTTCCGCCTTGTGCATCAGTACCATAATCCATACCCACGCTAACACCGCACTGATACATTAAAGTGCCGATAGCAACGTTGTTCGAGCTGATAGAAATTGGCATGGCCGACCAGTTATAAGTGGTTGCACCAAAGTTGGCAGTTTGAGTTCCGTAGTTGTTGCTATAAGAAGGAGGGGCATCGTTGTATGAATATGAACCCGTGCCTTGCGCCGGGTAGCTCCAGTATTTCATTATCTGCGCCATAGTTGTAGCAACACAACCGGTTACAGCGTGTGTGTTACTACCTGCATCAAGCGGACATAAATAGTTATAGTAAGGCGATTGGTTCCAAGCGGTGTAAACAAGTGGCGCAACCACCGTGCTTTTCGCATCAGCAGGTTTTTGGCCGGTGTTATAAGCACTCCACAAAGTATTTATCCTGGTTGTAGCAGGTAGGTTTTCCTGTATACCGCGGTAAATGTGTTGTGCGGCATGTTTCATCCAGTCAACAACACCGGTTTTATCCAGGTTACTTTCAAAATTTGCCTCGGTAGAGTAGCCCAGTACAGGCTCTGCCACATCATTAGCAGCTACAATTACAAAGCCCGGGCCCGGCGTAATATTGAATACATAAAAATCCACCGTATTGTCTGTCTCAACCCGGGTATAGTTTAGGGTGGCATTGACTGTCGCTTTTTCCCGGCCATCACTTGCGGTTACCTTAAAAAAATTGATAGCAACGGTTTTGGCATTGTCCACGCTCACGGCTCTGGCAAATAAATCACCAAATCCCAAAAGCAAAGCAAAAACAAAAAACAGGGTAATTTTTTTCATGGTAATTTTATAAACAGATGAAATTAAGAGCAAAAAAAGTTTACGAATTTACGAAATTTTCCCTGTGAATAGCGAGTTATTAACACGCGATATCAGATTTGTTAAAAGCCCAATGTAGAGGCGCATAATTATGCGCCTCTACATGTTATGTATTTGGCCATTTACCACACAAAATCACCCTCAATTGCCTAAATTGACTTGGGTATGTTAAATTGCGTCCCCTAATTGTATGATTTCAAAGCCTACCATCCAAAAAATTATTGACGAAGCACGTGTTGAAGACGTGGTAGGCGAGTTTGTTACCCTTAAGCGCCGGGGCTCAAATTTGCTGGGGTTGTGCCCTTTCCATAACGAAAAAACGCCCTCGTTCAACGTAAATCCGGCTCGTAATATTTACAAGTGTTTTGGCTGTGGCAAGGCTGGCGGGCCATTGCAGTTTTTGATGGATTACCAACAAATGACCTACCCCGATGCACTGCGGTACCTCGCCAAAAAGTATAACATCGAGATTGAAGAAACGCGCGACGAAACCGACCAGAAGGAGCAGATTGAAAAGCAGAATCTTACCGAAAGCATACTAATTGCCAATACCCGCGCCCAAAAGTTTTTTACCGATTACATGATGAACAACGAAGCCGGCGGCATTGGCCTTGCTTATTTTAAAGAACGCGGCTTTATTGACAAAACCATCGAGAAGTTTCAGTTGGGTTACGCACCCGACGCGGGCAGCTTGCTAACCCAAACCATGTTGAAGGAAGGCTTTCAGCTGGACATACTTAAAAAGGCCGGCCTCACGTCGCCTAAGGAGGGAAGCACCTACGATTTTTTCCGCAACCGCGTAATGTTTCCTATTCATAACATGACCGGTAAAGTGGTTGCATACGGTGGCCGCATCATGGTTAAGGACGAAAAGGCCCCTAAATACGTTAACACTGCCGAGAGCGAGGTTTATCAAAAGAGCAAAATATTATACGGTGCTTTTTTTGCGAAGAATGAAATAAGAAAGAAAGATGAGTGTTTATTGGTAGAAGGTTACACCGACGTTATATCGCTGCATCAATCGGGTATTGAAAATGCAGTGTCATCATCCGGCACCTCCTTAACACCCGACCAAATACGGCTTGTAAAAAGAATAACGCCCAACATTACCATGTTGTATGATGGCGATGCCGCCGGTATTAAAGCTGCATTGCGAGGCACTGATTTAATATTGGAAGAAGGCATGAACGTGCGCGTAGTTATTCTACCTGCACCGGAAGACCCCGATTCTTACGTGCGCAAAGTAGGAGCGGAGGCATTTCAAAAATATATACAGGAGAACAAAAAGGACCTCATTCTTTTTAAAACCTCTCTCTTCGCCACCGAAGCCAAAGCCGACCCTATAAAGAAAGCGGAGTTGATACGCGATATTGTTGACAGCATTGCAAAAATACCCGATGCCATTCAGCGCTCTGTTTATGTAAAAGAATCGAGCCAGCTGTTCGACATGAGCGAGCAGATTTTGATTACTGAAGTAAATAAGGCACGCAGAAAAAAGCAGGGCGAATTACAGAAAGAAGAAGAGAAACAACAGCAAAGAGAAAGCCCGGTTAAGGATGAACTTTCAGCAGCAGCGCACAAAGCGCAAACGATTGAAAACCCCTCTAACCTACCGGTGCTTGAGCATGATATCATCAGGATACTGTTAGAGTTCGGTTCCTGGAAAACACAGGATAATGAAACCGAAATTTCGGTAGTGCAATATGTGTTGGAAGAATTGGAAGGACTGGATATTGAAACGCCACGCTACAAAGTAATTTTCGATTTGATTAAAAGAGATTTTGCCGATGGCGTTGTGCACGATGAAGGTTTCTTTAGCGCGAACGACGATGAGCAAATACGAAATTTAGCTATTGATATTTTAACCCAACCCTACACCCTTAGCGAAAACTGGTGGGTAAAGTATAAAGTAGCTATTGCCGAAAAGAAGGACCGTTTTGTAAAAGACATTCACTCCACTATCATCCGGTTCAAGCAATTCAAAAATATTGTTGAGTTACGCAAAATTGAAAAGCTGCTTAAAGAGCCCAAAGACGAAGCCGACCTTCAACGTTTAATGCGCCTGCACGTGCTTTTAATGGAACAGAAAAAAGAATTCGCCCGCACGATAGGTAATGTTGTTTACCGGCCCAACACATAAAATAACGTCATTGCGGGCGAGGTTTTCGAGTGAAGTAATCCCAAATACGATGGATGGCCATCGGTTGCACTTGTTCAAAAAAATATTCTTACATAACTATATGCAACCTTCTAAAAACTGTTTCAATCTATAAAGCTATTCACCCGTGTTTTTATAAGTTGTCCTGCCAATGTGCCGTGCATGTTAGCGGGAAACTGCGGATGCCTACTTGGCGAACGGACGCGTTTTGCCGGGTAGGTTAATCCGTGATGAATTAAATAAGTGCCACGTAAGTAGCAATATGCCCATCAAAAAACTCGTAATGGACCCCCAGGTTTTTTAATGGCAGGTGAGGAGTTACTATATCAGCTTTTAGTTCTCCGCTTTGTCCCATTGTAAACGGCTCAATCAGCAGTTGGGTTTTAAACTCAAGTGCGCCCCAGCCGTACAGTTTAAATAGCGATTCTTTGGCGCTCCAGTAAAGCATAAGCTTTGCAGCTTTTTCATCAGCAGGTATGCTGTTTATTTCATCATCACGCAAAAATTTATGGGCTATGCGCTCAACTTTTGGGTGCACGGCTTCTATATCAATGCCCACAGCAAACTGTTTACTAATTATAACAGCCGCATAACCGATGGTGTGCGATAAAGAAATATTTATTGGCGAATTTTTAAAATTTGGTTTACCCGTGTCATCATTCACAATGGTATCCGGCTGCCCCAACATTAGGTTGGCTAAATGCCTGCTGGCAAACCATTGCAGCCGCTTTTTTTCGCTCGATATATCCGGATGTCCATGAAACAACTCTTCAAAAAAAGATAGGTCTTCTTCTATCTTCCAAACGCCAATCGAAAAATTTGCTTCTTCTGTTTTTTTATAAAGCGGCATGGGTGCAATGCGTGGGTTTGAAGTTATTAACCCTCCAAATTCAGCGTAAAAGTAAATGTACGAGAATACATAGCCTGTATAGTACGAGAATATATAAGCCCAGGTGTTGGCGATAAAATATTGATAATGCCTCGGCTAACTTTAAACTCGGGAGATAAAATAAAGTATGGGAAATAAATCATAAACCCTATACCTATTTCGGCAGCCACATCATTTTTTTGTAGCTTAATAATATCATCCGCTTTTCGCGCCTTCACGTTACTGGCAAGGTCATAATCGTAACGTATGCCGGCAATGCCGTATATCCTAAAATCTTTAATCGGGTCCGATTTAAAACGCAGTTGTAAAGGGAAATCAAGGTATATCGACGATATGTCTTTAACCACTTGCTGGTTATTCAAGGTAGTATAAACAACGTTTTTGTCGGAAAACGAAAGTGTGGGAATAAACCTCAGGTCAAAATATTTATGAAACTGGTAGTTGCCAATAATACCCAGGTTAAACCCTGGGCCTACCCTTGTTCTGATAAAACGCACTGAATCATTTTGTGGGGTTAAAGGCGCAGGTATTAACTTAAAATCGGCAACGTTAAGGCCCATGGCTATACCAAAGTAAATGGTCTTTTTACTCATTTCGTTATAGTTAAACTGGGCCTTTGCCTGCCAAGTTAAAAACAACATTAATACTGCAATAGCAATTCTTCTCATCATATTAATATGTATCCGGTTAAGCCCGCTTTTCCATCGAATAAAAAGCGCAGGCACCGAATGTTAGGGGCTGCCATTTAATATTTACAAACCCAATATTCTCCAATATTTTTACAAATTCAAAACCCTCCGGAAAAGCCTTTACCGATTCAGGCAAATACGAGTAGGCCCTTGCATCTTTCGAAAACAGACGGCCAATCATAGGCACCACATTCCCAAAATATAAACCGTAAAGCCCTCTTATTATTGTGTTTTGCGGTTGCGATGCCTCTAAAATGGCCACCTTGCCACCGGGTCGTGTTACCCTTAGCATTTCGCTTAGGCCTGTTTCCAAATGCTCAAAATTCCTTACACCAAACCCAACAGTTACTGCATCGAACGAGTTATCGGCAAATGGCATTTTTTCCGAATCGCCCTTTACAAATTCAACCACATTGGCAACATTCAATTTTACGGCTTTTGCGCGCCCGTAGTTCATCATCCCTTCTGAAAGGTCGAACCCGATTACTTTTTCGGGATTAAGGCGCAATGCCTCAAAAGCAAAATCGCCGGTGCCGCTGGCTACATCCAGTATTTTTTTGGGTTGAATAGTGCCTATAAACTTTACTGCTTTTTTGCGCCAGGTAATATCAATACCCAACGATAAAAGGTGGTTCAAAAAATCATACCTGTGGGCAATATTGTCAAACATCTCCTCCACCTGCTCTTTTTTGGTGCGGGTAGTGTCATTATATGGTGTAACCGTTTTGCTCATTTCTTTTGTGCTAATGTTTTTGCCACAAAGGCACTAAGACACTAAGAATACAAATTATAAAGCGGTATTCTTTCTTACTAAACTTTGTGCCTTTGTGTCTTAGTGGCAAAAATTATAAAGCGCCGCAAAAATAGCAGGTTATAGCTTCTATTCGCCTTTAATTGGTTAATCTGAATACTTTTGTGGCGTATGGTTATTAAATCTTCTGAGTACAAGGCTAGTTATGTTGAGGTTGACAAGTGTCCCCCTGCACAAATGCCCGAGTTTGCTTTTATAGGCAGGTCGAACGTGGGTAAGTCGTCGTTAATCAATTACTTATGCGGGCGTAAGGCGTTGTCAAAAGTGTCCAACACTCCAGGCAAAACGCAAACAATTAACTACTTCGAAATCAATAACCACTTTCATTTGGTTGATTTACCGGGTTATAGTTTTGCCAAAGTTTCGCGCGAATTGCGCGAAAAATGGAACGCCATGATACGCAATTACATACTTAAGCGCGAGCAATTGCAATATGTATGCCTGTTGGTTGATAGCCGCATACCACCCCAAAAGGTAGATTTGGAGTTTATACAATGGATGGCCAAAAATCGCGTGGCCTTTGTTATCATTTTTACCAAAGCCGATAAACCCGGTAGTAAGGAGGTAAGCACCAACGTGCAGCTTTTCGAGAACGAACTGTTAAAAGAGTGGGATGAGTTGCCATTGTCTTTCGTTACCTCAGCCGAGCGGAATGCCGGCCGCGATGATGTTTGGGACTTTATTGATAAGGCTGTGAAATACTATTATGCCAATAATGAAGCGCATAACCCACCTGAGGGTGATAATTAAGAAAAACTTAGTGCTCCTTAGTGTTCTTAGTGCCTTAGTGGTTAATTTCTCTCCCATAAAACATTTTTAGCGCTTACGCTTTGATTTTCCGACAAAAAACCTATTTTTGCAGTCCAAAATTTGATTTATGAAGAAAGAAATCCATCCGGCAGCTTACAGAACAGTGATATTTAAGGATATATCTTTAGATAAACAGTGGTTAGGTAAAAGCACAGCCAACACCAAAGAAACCGGCAAATGGGAAGACGGTATTGAATACCCTTTGATTAAGCTTGAAATTTCGAGCGAATCGCATCCGTTTTTTACCGGCAAAATGAAACTGGTTGATACCGCAGGTAGAATTGACAAATTCAAAAAGAGATACGGCAAATAATCCGTTTTATAAATTCATTTTCAAAATGCCCTTGATTTTTCAAGGGCATTTTTGTTTTATGGCGCACACTGTTTCAGCAGCTTTGCATTTCGGGTAATTTTAGGTTTCATAACCCCTGGTAATTATGACCTAAATCATATTTCCACTATCTATCATTTTAAGAACTTTATACCTGTAATGATTACCCTTAAAAATAGCGCGGAAAAGGTACATTTGTTTGAAGGCAAAAAAACAAACAGAGTGGACTTAGACCCCTATATAAACCCCGAAGCGCTTTTTGAGTTTGCAGGCCAGGGCATAATAGTTGCCCGGCCTGACGGTGAAATTGTAAAAATTAACCGTGCCGCCGAGTTGATGTTTGGGTACGAACCCCACGAACTTTTAAAGCGCCGTACCGAATTGCTAATTGATGAGGGTTTTGAGCCCGCCTATATTTTGTTGCGTCGCGACTTTATGTACCCGGCAAAAACGCGGGCACTTGGTACCGGCCTCGAGTTAATTGCTAAAAGGAAAGATGGTGGCCGCTTTCCGGTGGAAATCGGGTTGAATATAATTGATACACCCGAGGGCAAATTTGCCATGGCTGTTATTATTGATATTACGCAACGCAGGCAGCAAGAGGATCTTTTAAAAAAGGCACACCTCAATTTGCAATACTACACACGCGAACTGCAGGCATCAAACTTCGAGCTTGAAAATTTTGCCTACGTTTCATCGCACGATTTGTTGGAGCCGCTACGAAAAATACGTGCTTTTGGGGCGCGTCTTAAAACAGCCGAAACCGAAAACATAACAGCACCGGGAAAAGAATACCTGGACCGCATACTGCATGCCACCGACCGAATGGAAAGCCTGATTAACGACCTGCTTACTTTTTCGCGTTTATCAACCCGGTCGCTGCCATTTGTAACGGTAGATTTGAACGTTATTTTAAAGGAAGTGATGAACGACCTTGAAGTAACTATCGAAAACACAAAAGCGCGTATTGAGGCGGTTACCCTGCCGGTTATTGAGGCCGAGCCTACACAAATTCGCCAGCTTTTTCAAAACCTTATAGCCAACGCTGTAAAATTTAAAAAAGAACGCGAATCACCGCTCATTAAAATTGACTTCACCAAAAATGAAGCCGAGCCCGACAGAGAAACTTATCATATAAGCTTTACCGATAACGGTATTGGCTTTGATGAAAAATATAAGGACAAGATATTTAATATATTTCAAACCCTTGCGGGCCGTAAATACGAGGGCAGCGGCATTGGCCTGGCCATTTGTCGCAAAATTGCTATCAGGCATGGTGGCAACATTGTCGCAAAAAGCGCCGTTAATATCGGCTCGGTTTTTATAGTTTCGCTTGCGGCTAAACAAGTAACCCCGCCGCAACAATAAACAACCTGCCTTGCGCATAACGGGCAGGTAAGGTTAACCTGCTATGGATAACGAAATTAAAGTGCTGGTAATTGACGATGATGAAGAGGACTTTATCATTATTAAAGACGTTATGGCCGAGTTGCCCCACGGTAAGTATGTTTTGGAGTGGAGTGAATCGTACGAAGAGGCTTTAGCTGTAATTGAGGAAAAAAAGCACGACGTTTATTTGGTTGATTACAGGTTAGGCGCTAAAACCGGCCTTGAGTTAATTGAAGAAGCAATTGCAAAAGGTAATGAGGCGCCGTTTATTATCCTTACCGGGCAAAGCGATTTGGAGGTTGATACCCTTGCCATGCAGGCCGGTGCTGCCGATTACCTGGTTAAAAGCACCATTACCGCCCTGTCCCTAGAGCGTTCCATTCGTTACAGCATGCAGCAGGCTAAAAACATACACGCATTTAGAGAATTGAATGTTGAACTGGAAAACCGCGTGCGCGAACGAACCTATGTGTTGGAGCACGCCATGAAAGAACTTGAAAAGTCGCGGACTGAATTAAGTATATCGTTGGAAAGGGAAAAAGAAGTGAACGAAATGAAATCGCGTTTCGTTTCAATGGCATCGCACGAGTTTCGTACACCCCTGGCAACTATTCTTTCATCGCTGGCCCTTATTTCAAAGTATGCCGCCGCGGGAGAGCATGAAAAAGAGAAAAAGCACATTGAGCGAATTAAAGCATCAGTACACGGTCTTGCCGATTTGCTGAACGATTTCCTTTCGGTAAGTAAATTGGAAGAGGGTAAAGTGAGACTGCACCCCGAACATTTCAGGGTGGCCGAGTTGGTGGCTGAGGTTATTGAAGAAATGCAAACCGTTGCCAGGCCGGGCCAGTTACTAAACTACAAGCATGTAGGTAATGCTGATGTGATGTTAGATAAAAAGATATTGAGGCACATTTTGCTAAACCTTGTATCGAACGCCATTAAGTTTTCGCCTATTAATGCCGAAGTGTTTGTGCACTCGCTGGTTGAAGGCCATATGCTTACTCTGCGCGTTGAAGATTGTGGGGTGGGAATACCGGAAGGAGACCAGAAGCATTTGTTTGAACGGTTCTTTAGGGGCAAAAACGCAACCAACATTCAGGGCACCGGCCTGGGGTTACACATTGTGGCCAACTATCTTAAATTACTTGGCGGTACTATTTCTGTGCGCAGCGATATGAGCGGTGGATCGGTTTTTAAAGTTCAAATACCGGTTGGAGAAAGCAAATAGCCTTATTTAGTCTGGTTAAACGCTACTTTAATAATTGCCAGGAAATTCTTTCGAAACAAGATGTAATAAGATGGGCTCAGGGATATTTTTTTACTTGTTTAAAAATCAGTTACTTATAAATAATGGTAAGTTAAAATCGTAAAAAGAATAATTTTAAAAGACATTTAATAAGCATGACTATCGTTGTTATTTAAACCACAACTTTGGTATAAATAATAAAAATAGCATTTAGATATAAATATTTTGTTATTGATTTATGCGTCAATCATCTTAGTGTATAAATATTACCAGCATTTTCTTTATTCCTTATTAGCTTGACATACAACTAAAGTCATCTTATTTTAGATTTAAGTTTAGGCTCCCCATCTAAACCGAATGCACCACCAAAAATTAATTTATTGTTTATAGTAACACTCACTCGTGTTAGCTTGTATGTTGTTTGATTTTGAATGTGAATGTTTGAGTGAAATTTACCTCCCCATTTTGCTAAAACACGCAACCTAAAACCAGGTTGTTGTTTTCCCCCTTTGTTGCTGGTTCGTTATTCAGCGGCCACGGTTATGTATATAACCATGCGCAGTTGTATTGCATATCCGGTATCAACATTACTGTGTTATTATAGTAAATAGTTATATAAACGTTAATTGAATAATTAAATCCACAAGTATGAAGCAGGTTTTACTTTGCACTATCGCAGCTTTGTTTTTATCGTTAACCGGTTTTGCCCAAACGCCGCAATATTTGCCTTACCAGGCAGTAGCGCGTAACACGGCGGGTAATTTGCTTTCCAACCAAAACGTTACACTTCGTTTTACTGTGCACGATGTAAGTGCCACCGGAACTATTTTGTACCAGGAAAAACACTCGGCAACTACCAACAAGTTGGGCTTGTTTAATGTAAATATTGGCGCAGGCACGGTGCTTAGTGGCACTTTTGGCAGTATTGCCTGGGGCAGTGGCACGGCTAAATACATGCAGGTTGAAATTGACCCTACCGGTGGTACAACCTACACCGATATGGGCGCTTCGCAAATGATGAGTGTGCCTTATGCACTATATGCAGGCAGCGCTGGTTCGGCAAGCGGCACTGCGGGTGGCGATTTAACGGGAACTTATCCTAATCCATCCTTAGCAAATGCAGGCACCTCGGGCACTTATACCAAAGTAACTACCGATGCTAAAGGGCGTGTAACCTCAGGCTCAAACCTTACTGCAACCGATATCCCTACAGGTAATTTAACCGAAAGCACCTCCAGCGTTTTATCAATAACAGGCGGTAACAGCTCGGTTGTAGGCACTGGTACCTCTATCCAGGTAAAACAGGCTTCGGGTTCACAAAACGGATATCTTTCATCAACCGACTATACTACCTTTAATAACAAGCAACACACGGTTACATTAACCACTACCGGAGATAATGGTGCGGCGACCTTTAACTCTGGCACCGGCGCTTTAAACATTCCTAATTATTCTTTAACTGGTTTGGGTGGAGTTGGATTAACAGATTTAGGTGCAACTGCCCCTTTAAACTATGACAATAGCACAGGCACATTTTCAATACCAGTGGCAAGCACATCTGCCAACGGATATCTTTCATCTGCTGCCTATACTACTTTTAATAACAAGCAAACTACAGTTTCGTTAAGCACTACAGGTAACAACGGTGCTGCAACATTTAACAGCAGTACAGGTGCACTAAACATTCCGGACTATACTCTTGCAGGTTTGGGCGGAATTAGTTTAACCGGTTTAAGCGCATCGGCACCTTTAAATTATAATAACACTACCGGTGCGTTCAGCATCAATTCTGGTGGTATTGGTAATTCATTATTGGCTAACCCATCTTTAACGGTTACCGCCGGCACCGGCTTAAGCGGTGGTGGCTCGGTAAGTTTAGGTGGCACGGTTACTTTAACTAACGCGGGTGTTACATCGCTTACCGCGGGCACAGGGGTTAGTTTATCGGGTAGCACCGGTGCTATTACGGTAAACGTATCGGCATCAGGTATTGGTGCTATAACATCGTTAAACGGTTTAAGCGGTACTTCGCAAACTTTTGCTAATGGCACTTCGGGTACTGCACCTGCTTTTGCTTCATCGGGCACGGTACATACCTTAAATATACCAATGGCTTCAACCACATCGGTTACCGCAGGCCTTTTATCTAATACTGATTGGAACACTTTTAATAATAAAGTAGGCGGCTCGGGCACAACCAACAACCTGGCTAAATTTACCGGTACCGCTGCTATAGGCAATAGTCTTTTGGCAGATAACGGAACCTCGTTATACCTAAGCAATAACGGGGGAGGAGATAGTAAGGCAATATTGGACTTAACCAATAGTGGTAACCTGGCATTTTTGCCACCCAGCATGACTTATGCTCAGGAGCAAACCCTGGCACCGCCAACTACTTCTACCAATGGCTACGTAGCTTACAACACTACATCTAACTGTTTAGATTTGTTTACCAATGGCCACTGGCAATCTATTTATTGCGGATGTCCAACACTACCGGCGCTGGTAGGAATAACCGGTAACATTTCGGTTTGTGCCGGCAGTACACAAAGTTACGTAGTACCTGCTATTACAGGTGCCACATCATATACCTGGACAGTAACCGGCAACCCCACAATAACCGGGCAAGGCAGTAACTCTATTTCGTTTACCGCTCCATCAGGCACCACCTATACCGTGTCGGTTACTGCAGCAAACGCATGTACCGGAGCACAGGCAAGCAGTGTAAGTAAAACACTCGGCGTATCCGATTTTTCAGGTTCACCGGCAACTCCAACCTGGAGCGGAACTGCCCCGTCTGTTAATGTTTGTACCAGCGCAACGGCTACATATACAGTTACCAGCCTTTTTGGAAGCAGTGGTACAGGGGTTGTTACCTATTCGTGAACTGTAAGTGCAACCGGTAGCGCTACAGCTACTATTACAGCAAATAGTGCAACAGCAAACAGCTCAACACCAGCTACATTTACTTCTACCTCTTCTCCCTCAATAACTTTAAACTATGGGTCAGGAACAGGTACGGTTACTGTAAGTGTGGTAGCAATAAATACATGTAATGCCAGTTCGGCTTTGTCTGTTGGCCCTATAACTGTTTCGACCCAGCTTGCGGGTACAACTCCTGCAACGCCAAGTATCAGCACGGGTTCCCCGGTGTGCGGTGGTTCGGCGGCTACTATTTCTGTAACAGCTGTTAGTGGTGCAACATCTTATACCTGGACGGGCGTTCCTATAGGATTTTCGGTTACCACCGGTAGCATAACAAGCAGCGCTTTTGGTGGTACATTGGGTAATACCGGTGGTATATACAATTTAGGTGTTACGGCAAGCAATGGTTGCAGCTCAAGCAGTGCAAGTAGCACCACGCCTGTAGCTGTTTACACTGGTGCACCGGCAACTCCTACTTGGAACCCAACTCCTGCTGCCAATGTTTGTACCTCAACCAATGGCGTTACATACACTGTAACAAACCTTATTGGTACCAGCGGTACGGGTGTTATTACATATTCATGGACAGTAAGTGCAACCGGTAGTGCAACGGCAACCATTACGGCAAACAGCACAACGGCAAATAGCACAACGCCCGCAACATATACATCAACATCTTCTCCCTCTATAACTTTAAATTACGGTACAGGCGCTGGAACAGTTACCGTAAGCGCGGTAGCAATTAATACATGCAACAGCAGCAGCGCACTTTCTGCAACAATTACGGTTTCAACTCAACTTGTCGGAACTACACCGGTAACCCCGGGTATGAGCCCGGTTTCGCCAATTTGTAGCGGCACATCCGCAACAATCTCAACAACGGCAGTTACAGGTGCTACCAGTTATGCATGGACAGGAGTGCCTACAGGTTTTTCTCTTACGGCAGGATCACTTACCAGTAATTCATTTACCGGCACTATAGGCTCTACAGGTGGCACATTTAACGTAGGTGTTACTGCCAGCAATGGTTGTAGTACAACCAGTGCAAGTAGCACATTGCCGGTAACAGTTTATACCGGTGTTCCTCCGACCCCGTCATGGACTGCAGCACCTGCAACTTCAATTTGCCCAAGCCAAACCATTACCTACGCTATAACCGCTTTAACTGGTGCAACGGGCGCTGCAAATTATACATGGACATTTACGGTAACCGGCAGTGCCAGCGCAACGGTTAACGGCACAACCGTAACTGCGTCTAACTCACCTTATACCATCTCAAATACCGCCACTACTTCGTATTCTGTGGCGTATGGTAGTGGCTCGGGTTCTCTTGCTATTACGGTTGCCGGCAATAATGCGTGTGGCTCTACTGCGGCGCCGCTCTCGACCACAATTACCGTGGGGGTACCTCATGGTAATTATACCTGGAGCACAGCCGGAGCTCAAACTACTGTAACCCTATCCTCTTGCGTTACCAACGTCTCTTTTACGGTTATTGGTGGCTCTGGCGGGGTTTCTTCAGCAGGTGGAACTCCCGGTCTTGGGGCTATCATTACCGGAACAATTACAACAACTGGTGGAGGATCGTTTACTGCTTATGTAGGTAGCCAGGGCGGTGCCGGATCAAGTGCAACAGGCGGTAGTGCCGGCTCAAACGGTGGAAGTGCCATCTTGGGTGCTCCTGGAGAAGGTGCGGCGGGCGGTAGTGGTACGGCCAGCGGCGCCTCTGGTGGTGGTGGCGGTGCCGCCTCTGAGCTGGTCGGCGGTAACCAATCCGCGATTTATGCAGGCGGTGGCGGCGGTGCTGGCGATGATCCTAATACGGGCTGCGCAGGATTGATGAGTGGGGGCAATGCCGGTACCATGACGCTGGGTAATGCCAATGTCGGAGCTAACGGAGCAGGATGTACAGGAGCCTCAGGACGTTGTAATAGTTCTAGTAACCAAAACACTTATGGACAGGGTGGAACGCAAAGTGCAGGTGGATATGGTGGAGATCCATTTAGCTATTCCACAAGCGCGGAGTGCGGAAGCAATGGAAGTTATTTATCAGGTAATGGCGGAGCCGGCGGTTACGACAAAAGCACAAATAATTATGGCGGCGGCGGTGGCGGCGGTGGCTGGGCCGGCGGCGGCGGCGGAAGCGGCGGCGGCGGTGGCGGTGGTTCAAGTTATGTTAATACTACTGCATATACATCGGGTGGTATAACCTATACATTTAGTTATAGCACCACTTCGCCAAATGGTAGTGTTAGCGGCACAGGCGTAGCCGGTGGCGGACAAATCATACTACAGTATTAATTGATGTATGGCGGTAGAAATGAATTAGGATTTTGAAAACCAGGTATTGCATAATTGAACTATAAATTTTAAACGTGCAATGCATTCAATAAATAGAGGCAAATGAAATTTAAATATATAATCCTCTTACTGGCAATCCTGCAAACCGGCCTAACCGGTTTACAGGCGCAAACAACGCTAAGCCCAAGTGTACAAGCTACACAAGGCGGCCAGGCAACCGGCAGTAACGTTGACCTGCAGTGGAACATGGGAGAAACTTTTATCCCTACCCTCACAGCAGGCAGCACTATACTAAGCCAGGGTTTTGAGCAACCTGAAATTGAAATTGTTACCGGGGCCATAACCGGCGGCCCTTTTTGTTTGGCTCAACCAATTACCGTTCCGTTTACTACTGATGGTTATGTTGATGCATCAAACGTTTACACTGCACAGCTGTCTGATGCCAGTGGTAGTTTTGCCAGCCCGATAGCAATAGGCACATTAACCAGTACGGCTATATCGGGTTCAATTTCCGCCACGCTGCCCTCTGCAATAGCCTGGGGTACCGGTTATTTGGTGCGGGTAATAAGTTCGGCGCCGGTGTTTAATGGTAAAGCTACCTCATCGGCTATTTCTATAGGTTTATGCAGTAATACTTGGATAGGAACTACTACCGATTGGACAAACCCGGCTAACTGGAGCGCAGGTGTATCTCCTTCCTCGTGTGGCGATAACGTTATTATCCCGGCCAACGCTAATAATTACCCGGTGTTAACCGGCAATGCCACGGCGGGTGGGGTAACTATAGCAAATGGTGCGGATATCAATCTTCAAAATTACAATTTGTCTATATGCGGTAACTGGGCGGGGCCAGGTAGTGGTGTAGCAACCGTAACCGGTACCGGTTTGGTAATTCTAAACGGTAGCTCGGCGCAAACCATAAGCGGCCAAACCGTAGTGCAGGAAATGATGCTTAATAACCCCGCGGGTGTAACTATGCAAGGCTACTCAAGCCTCGCAATATATACCGCACTCGATCTTAAAGCAGGTACCTTTAATGCAAACGGTGGTTCGGTATTTTTTAAAAGCACTTCGGTTAGCAGCGTAGCCATAATAGATAATTTTAGCGCAGGTTATACCGGAACTATTACGGGCAATATTACTGCCGAGCGCTATTTTACCACACCAAGTGCCAATTCGTACGGCCAGCACTTACTAGGCACACCTGTTAGCGGCCTCGATTTATCGGTTTTTGGCGCCCACGGGGCAGGCGCCTTTGTAATTCCACAATCTGATTGCGATGAAACAAGACTGGCTTTTGGGTCGCCCTATGGCAATGTGTTTAGTTATCACGAAGCTAACGGCGCGGCTTGCGAAGAGGCACAGTGGCGGGTTGAGGGGCAGGGCCCTGCTCAAATCGGCGTTGGTTATTCGGTTGTGCTTAATGGAACCGGTACATTTAGTGTAAACGGGCCTACTAATTTATCAGATGTTTCGGTGGGCAACTGTACCAATAGCGGGTGGAACAATACCTCGCTTCAAAACCGGCCTTACGATGGCGGCTGGCAATTTCTTTCGAACCCTTACCTGGCAACACTGCAAATAGATGCATCGCTTAACAGCGGCTCGTTTGATAACCAGGTGCAGGTTTGGAACACCAGTACCGGTAGCTATACCCTTACAACGACTGTTGCTCCCTTCCAGGGTTTTATGGTGCATAAAACTGCAGTTGGCGGCACTGCGGCCACTTATGTAATAAAGGCCAGCGAAAGAGTAAGGAACCCACAAACGTTTTACCAGTTAAATGCTAATCAATTAACCCTGGTGGCTTTAAATAATGCCACCGGTTTGACCGATCAAACTGTTATTGGCTTTAACCCAAATGCTACTGATACTTTCGATGCGCGCTTTGACGCAAATAAACTACCGGGCGATTTGGATCGCCACACCATTTACAGCGTTAATAACGGGCAATGGATGGCACTGAATATGTTGCACGACCAGGCAACAACCAGCACCGTACCAGTGGGCTTTGAACCCGGTACTACCGGTGCCTTTACCCTAAACCTTAACGGCGTAAATACCTTTGACCCTACCAGCTATATATACCTTGAAGACCAGGCACTGGGCGTAATGCACAATGCCCGTAATGGCGATTATTCGTTTACGGCTGATAGTGCTGATGCATGGGGCCGTTTTGTGGTGCATTTTACCCCACCGGCCCAAATAACAACGCTTGATGCTACCTGTACATCGGCCGGTACCATCAATATTCAACAACCCGGTACGGCAGATTGGATATATACCTTAACTGATAGTTCAAATGCCATTGTCACCAGCGGTATTTTGAACCAGGGCAATGCAGTAACAGTAGACGTAGCACCGGGTACCTACCTGCTAACGCTTACCGATACCAATAACTATGTGGCTGTAAAATCTATACAGGTAAACGGGTCGCAAATGTTGTCGGCGGCCTTTAATGTATCAAGAGATACAGTGCAAATTCAGCAGAGTGTGGTGTTAACGGCTACTGCAAATGGCGCCACCAACTACCAATGGAATTTAGGAAACGGCATTGTGGTTAACGGCGCTACCGTTACGGTAAGCTATGCACAGGCAGGCTCATATAATTTAACCCTGCTTGTTACAAGTGCAGGTGGTTGCACCTCAACACAAACGCAAACTATTATTGTGCTGCCTGCCAGTACTACAGGTTTAAGTAATCTGACTGCAAACTCAAAAATCGGAATATGGAGCCACGACAATAAAGTTTATGTGGATTTTACTGCTTTGCAAAAAGTTGACGCCACAGTTATAATTTATGATATCTTGGGTCAGCAAATAAGTAGTGAGAAGGTAACTAACAGCCTGCTATACCAAAAGGAGCTTGACCAGATTGAAGCAGCCTATTTTGTAGTAATGGTTAAAAACGATGATAAAATTACCACCAAAAAGGTGTTTATAATGAATTACAAATAAAGGACATGCGTAGTAGGATTTTAGCAGTAGTATATACGGGCCTTATTATACTTTCAACGGAGCTTTTGTATGCGCCGGGGCCACCGCCTCCACCGGCCGCAACATCGGGGCCGATTGACCGGGGTGCGATTGTACTTTTATTAGCTGTTGCGGGCTACGGTTTTTTGAAGATTAAGCGCAGCGAAAAGGCGATAGCGTAATTACAATAATTATAATACTACATTTATACCTGAACCATGCATAAAACCTGCATGGTTCAGTTTATTTTAGGGAGGATATATGGAGAAGCTAAAGAAACGGCTAAAAGACCCCGCTAATTTATTTGTGCTGAATATATTTATTGTATATGCAGGGTGGAAAGCCTTTTCCTATTATATTAAAAACAGCAGCGGGTGGGCGCATTCGTCTTGGCTTAAGTTAATTATTGTTTTGGGCAAGGCGTATGCGGCCGCCACCTGCGTTGTACTGAATACTTTTGGCGAATTCACGGTTCGTGACGGCATATCGGTTTTTTATCCGGTGCTGAATCGAAAAATAAGGGTTGAAGACCATTGCCTGGCAATACCTGCAACAGTCATATTTATTGGCACTATTTTGTTGTTTAAAGGTTCCTGGAAAAATAAACTTTGGTTTATACCGGTGGGCATTTTATGTATATCGGCCATTAACCTGTTGCGGCTGGTTTTTGTGTGCTACACCTTTGCGCATTTTTCAGAAGCGTTTTTTGATATTAACCACTCAGTAATTTATGTTGTAATTACTTATTCGCTTATTTTTTTGCTGATTGCGTGGTGGATGCGAAATTTTACTTACTCTAAAAACGATATTGCTTCGTGAGAAATATTGCGTTTGTAGTTCTTTAGTTTAATTTGACTTTTGTATGGCCGACCAGGAAAAAATCCGGTACGATGAAGATGAAACGGGAGAGGACTTTAGCAATAAAGTATGCCGGGTTGCAACATCGTTTGCCATGTTGGTTGCGGCTTTTATTACGAGCAACCTTGTTCTGCAAATACTGATTGCTGTTTTCTCACGGGCACTAAAGTACGCCGTTAAGTTTTCCTATAATGAGGTAACCGTTACCCCTTGGGATTATCACTATTGGAACCGCACTAACGTTGCATTAACATCGCTTTTGCCGCCGGTAATTTGCCTTGTGTTGGGTATGGTTATTTTCGGGTTTCTTCATAAGTATTCTGATTGGGCGGGCAGGCTTCGCATCTTTTTCTTTTGGCTTTCGGCATCGCTGGTTAATATGGTTTTAACCCATATATTAATTGCACCGCTTGGCACGCCGCTTAATCTTAACAACGGGTTATACCAAACGTTTGCGGTTATAGCGGCGTGGTTTTATATCGATCCTCAACTTATGGTAATGGCGTCATTAGCGTCATTAATTTCCTCGCTGGGTGTAGGTATATTGTTACGCAAAGAGGTTATGCGCTACAGCTATTCTAAAAAGCTAATCAGGGTTAAAGCGGGTATGGATAGTATGGTTTTACAGGTTTATGTATTTCCTCTAATGCTGGCAATTTTGCCGGTTATGCTGTTATGCACAAGGGCAGGTTTTCTAACCAATATTATGGAGTTTGCAAACCTTGCAGTTATGTCCATAGGCATTTTTATCATGAATTCGGTTGGGGGTGCCAAAGTAAGATGCAATAGAAAGGATGTGCTTAACCATATTCCGGCTGTTGAATTAGCCGTTAGTGCAGCGGTATGGTTATTAGTATTTTTCCTGTTAAGATAGCAGCAGATTAATTAAACCTGAAAAAGAAAAAAGCAACGGCAATCCATTCTTGTTTAACTCCGCTTGCATGGCCTATAGTGCTGCCGTGGCTATCTTCAACGGTTCCGTCGCTTCTTATGTGTCCAATTGTGCTACCATGGCTGTCGTCTACAGTACCATTACTTTCTACACGACCAATTGTGCTGCCATGGCTATCTTCAATAGTGCCGCCGCCTCTAATATGGCCTATTGTACTGCCGTGGCTGTCTTCAATGGTTCCATCGCTTCTTATATGGCCTGCAGTGCTACCATGGCTATCTTCAACCGTTCCGTCGCTTTTAATTTGACCGGTGGTTGAACCGTGACTATCGGAAAGAGTTTGCGCCTTCGAAACAAAAAAGGAGCCTGACAGGATTAGGCAAATAGCTAGTAATTTTTTCATGGGGATTTTGATTTTGTTATTTGCAAGGTAAGTAATTTGCCAAATGTAAATGCACCTGTTTTTTATTGAAAAACGAGATAGGATGCTGCAAAGCATTAACTAAAACAGCTTCAGGCATTTACCTAATGCTGCTATTATACGTTTAAATAAAAATGAGGTTAATCCACTTTTACAAACCTGCGGTTTATTATGGTTTTACCGCTTTGCAGGCTAAGGATATGAACGCCGGCACTTAGTTCAGAAATATCAACGGCCACCGCATTGTTACCAGCCAGCATTTCAATTTCTTGCGTTAAAACGGGTTGCCCTAAAATGTTATAGGCAATTAATTTCCAGTCCCGGTTAGCAATGTTGCTGGTTAAGTTAAGGTTGAGCAGGTTGTGCGCCGGGTCGGGAAACAGGGACAAAAAGTCAACACTATTTACTTCGGTTATACCGGTTTCGCTTAACGTAACTACCTGGGTAATTGTATCGTTACAGTTTCCGTTGCTTTCAATCAGTTCAACCGTGTAATTACCATAGCCCGCATAATTATGCGATGGATTTAATTGAGTGGAGCTTTGTCCATCTCCAAAACTCCATGTGCAACTGGTTATGCCGGCGGCTACTGAAAAATTTACTATTGTGCCATTTGCATTCGCGCTAAACATGCTGTTGGCCCCGTTTAAAACCGATACCGGCACTACTGTTGTGCTGGTTGTGCAGCCCGGTTGTTGTAATTTCCAGTTATAGAAGAAATAATAGTAGCCCGGCGAACCTGCATCCGAATTGGTTATAACTATTGTTCCATCGGTTGAGGTGTAGGGATACGTACCTCCTGAATTATTGCGGTACAAACCATTGGTTCCACTAATGGCCAGCTTCAGGCTGTTTTGCTGTGGTATTAAAAAATTGAGCGTAACTGTACTGTGGCCTGCGGCTAACGTAACGGTATCGGCCATTAATGTTAACCCGTTCGAGTCCTCAAGGCTGATAATTCTAACACCGGCGGTTTGCGCATACACATCAACCGATTTTAAGGTTTGGGGCGTGGTGCAATTAAACCAAAGGCCGTGTTGGTTGGTACCGGTAAAATAACCTCCTCCTCCAACGGTGTTATCAACCGGCCCTGCGTTATTGGCAGGTGGCGCTATAAGCGATGAAACAAAATAATTGGTAGAATTATTTAAAACCGGGCTTACAAACATATTACCGGTACCCAGCAAATTACCGCCGGTAGCCGCATCGTACCAGCTTATAATACCGGTGCCGGTTGCTGCCAACGAAGCTGTCATACCGGCGCAAATACTTTGGCTTGCCGCAACGGGTGCCAAATCGGTAATATTAACCTCGTGGTTACGCACCAGCGAATCGAGGCCGCAATTATTGGCCGATAAAAGTTTAATAGTAAACGCCCCGTACGAGTTGTAGATATGGATGGGATTAGTAGCCGTATCAGTAAACCCATCGCCAAAATCCCAAAGGTAACGGTTGGCATTGGCGCTAAGGTTACTAAAAGAAATAGTTGCCGGAACTGCGCAGTTTGAAGATTGATTTGCCTCGTATCCTGCGCTAACGGCTTGTGTAATACTAATTGAAATGGTTGCAGCACCGGTAACCCCTGCGCTATCGGCAGTTACTGTATATATTGAGGTTGAGCCAGGGCTAACCGTAGTAGTAGCACAAGTGGGGCAACTCAAACCCGTGGTGGGCGTCCAGGAAAAAGAAGCGTCCTCAGGGCCCTGCGCGGTTAATGTAGTAGTACCACCCGGGCAAACCGCCTGGTTAATTGCTGAAACTGTAACGTTGACAGGCGAGATTGGTTCAATGCCAATCAATGCGGCTTCATTATCATCAAAATTATATTGACCGGCGTTTAGATTAGTGCAAGCGAAATAGCCATCGCTTTGCCCACTCCAGCCCCAGTTCATATGCAAACTGCCACCGGCATCATAGCCATCGCAAACCCAGGTATGACCACCGCCACCATTAACATCGTCGCCCTCGTATTGCACTACGCGACCACTGTTCAATTCGTTTTTAATCATATTCAACCAATCGTTCTCACTGTACTGCGACTTGATGATGCCCTGTATAGTATTGGGATTGTAATAAAAATAATTTACGTACGAATACTGTGAACAAGGCAGGCCTGCGCCGGCTTCAGATTGTAATACCCAGGCACCACTGCCGCCCTGGTTATCGTCTCCGTAATCCATACCCACGCTAACACCAAGGTCATACATTAACAGTGCTATCTGGTTATTGGTTGAATTTATAGACGCAGGCATTTGAGCCCATGAAAAAGCAGTATCGAAATTGGCTGAAAGAGTACCATAATTACCGCTGAAATTTGGCGGCGCATCAGTATAGCTATATGAACCACGGCCACGGGTTGGGTAAGCCCAATATTTCATTATTTGCGCCATGGCCGTTGCTACGCAACCTGTTACCGCCCGTTGGCCGTCGCCGGTGTTATAAGGGCAAAAGGCATTGTAATTAGGTTCCTGGTCCCAGGTGGTGGTTAATAAAGGAGAAACAGAGCCATTGCGTTGCGGGTATGGATTTTGGCCGTTTAAATAAGCATTCCATAATCGGTTAATTTCGTCATCGGGTTGCACATTTAAAATAACACCCTTGTGTATGCGGGCGGCGGCATGGCTCATCCAATAATTAAGGCCAATGGCGTGCGGAACGTTGAGGTTAAAGTTTGTTTCGGTTGAGTAGCCAATAACCGGCTTGGTATTAGTATTTCCGGCTACTATAACAAAGCCGGGTGCAGGCGATGTTTCAAAAACATAAAAATCAACGGTATTATCGCCTTCGGTGCGGCTATATTTTAAAGTGGCGTTAACGTTAGTATTAGCAGTAGTAACTTTAAAAAAATTGACAGCTACGGTATGCGCGGTTTCAACGCTTACCGAAGTGGCATTAAGGCCAAAAAACAACAGTAATAATGATGGAAATAGAAAAAGTTTTTTCATCAAAACACGATTTACCCCCGAATTCCTAAATATACTAAATTTTGATATCGCTTTAGGGTGTGTGCCCTTTTTTATAATCAATGTAAAAATACAAGCCAAAACTTAATGTTAATGAATGATTAACTATACCCGATAAGATAGCCTGCTAAATTTAACAAGTCAAGTATGCATTTACCACATTTAGCCGCCCAATTTATATAGTAATTGTAGCTTTAAACAACAAAAAATCATTGATTTTAAGGGCCTTAGTAATTACTTAACATTTAAGCAGGGTAATTGACATGTAAATTCAGCTATTTTCGCGGAAATCATTACATTGCCTTTCAGTCGTTTATAGAAAAAATTAACGCTATATAGTTCATGAAAAAACATTTACACCCGGTAAGTTTTTGCGCTGTTTTGTTTCTTCTCATTTTCCAATTCCAGGCTGTTAAAACAAGTGCCCAATGTGTAAATGCCGATTTTTCGATGGGCAATTTTACAGGCTGGACCGCTACTTATGGCAAATGCAGTGGTGCGGTTATTGGTGGCGACTGTATTTGTGCCGGGGCTAATCCTACTGCTAATGTCGGGTTTCTGCAGGGGCCACTTAATGTTGCTTCCAATTCGGGCACCCAGTATAGCCAAACTATAGTTTCTACTGGTAACGATGCCACCCTTTCTGCACTGGGTGTTACTGTTCCATGTGTTTACCCGGGCAATGCTTACTCTGCACGTTTAGGTTGCACTTTTGCCGCCGCCGAAGGAGAAAGCATGACCTACTCATTTCTGGTAACTCCCAACAACTGTAATTTTACTTACCATTACGCTGTTGTGCTTGAAGATGGAGGCCATGCCGCCAATATTGCCCCGTTTTTTCACATCAATGTTTTTGACGGATCGAATAACGCCATTACATGTGCCGATTTCCAGGTAGATGGTAGCCATGCTAGTACCATTGGCTTTAGCTATGTTTTGAGTGGTACTGATACGGTGCATTATAAAAACTGGACCTCGGTTTTTGTGCCTCTAAATAATTATATAGGGCAAACCGTAAAAATTACGTTTACAACCGAATCGTGCTATCCATCGGGTACCGGTTGCGGTGGCCCTCACTACGCGTATGCCTATGTTGCTGCGGAATGTGGCCCTTTGCAAATTCTTTCTTCATCGCCTACGGTTTGCGGAGGCAGCAGCGTAACGCTTACTGCCCCTGCTGGCGCGGCTACCTATAGCTGGAGCGGCCCCGGTGTTGTGGCGCCGGTAAATGCCCAAACGGTTACCATTAACCAGCCCGGCCACTACACCTGTAATATGACCACCTTTGGCAACCCGCCATGCCCGTTTTCGCTTGATACCGTAATGGCGGCAAGCCCAAGTAATCCGGCAGCAAATTTTTCCGCAACTACAGTTTGTGCGGGTGCTGCAACTACATTTACAGACCTTTCAATCCCTGCTGGCGGCGTTAACGCGTGGGCCTGGGATTTTAATAATACCGGTACTACTAATTCTACTTCGCAAAACCCAACATATACTTTTCCTACAGCCGGTACTTACCCGGTAAAACTTACAATTACATGGCCACCTTGTCAGGCCGATACTACTATAAACGTTACGGTAACACCACCGCCCACTTCTACATTTACAGCAACCGGCCCGGTTTGCGCAGGGCAAAACTCAACAGTTACTTATACGGGTAGCGCAACAGCAGGGGCAACCTATACGTGGGGTTTTTCGGGTGGCACCGTGGCATCAGGTTCGGGCCAAGGGCCTTACCAGGTTAACTGGGCAACATCGGGTTCTCAAAACGTAACCTTGTCGGTAACCGAGAACGGTTGTAGTTCATCAACTACTACAAACCCTGTTACGGTTAATCCATCTCCAACTTCGGTATTTACGGCAACATCGCCGGTATGTACCGGTCAAAATTCAACAGTAACATATGGTGGCACACCTTCGGGTACGGCCAGTTATACCTGGGTATTTAACGGTGCTACTTTAGTATCGGGCGCAGGTGCAGGGCCGTATGTTGTAAACTGGCCAACGGCGGGCACTAAGGTGCTTACACTTTCGGTTACGGATGCCGGTTGCACTTCAACCCTCGATTCGCAACTGGTGGTGGTTAATGCTTATCCCACAGCAACGTTTACCGCAACCTCACCGGTGTGCGCTTTCCAAAATTCAACTATCACCTTTACCGGTTCGGCATCGGCTAACGCAACTTACCATTGGAATTTTTCGGGCGGTACTTTAGTATCGGGTAGCGGTGCAGGGCCTTACCAGGTTAATTGGGGAACGGCAGGAAACGAGAATGTTACCCTATCGGTTACAGATAATGGTTGCACCTCAACGCTTACCACTGTGCCCGTTACAGTAAACCCAACACCAAGTGCATCGTTTACAACTAATACGCCTATTTGCACGGGGCAAACCTCAACCATTACCTATACAGGCACCGGTACCGGCGCTGCAGTTTATAACTGGAGTTTTGATGGCGGCACTATTATTTCCGGCGCCACGCAAGGGCCCTATGTAATAGGATGGACTACAGCGGGCAATAAAAACGTAACTCTGGCAGTAACCGAAAACGGTTGCACGTCGCCAATTACTGATTCTATAGTGGTAGTTAATCTTACACCGGTGGCGGCATTTACATTGGTGCCTGCGGCTGCCTGCGTAGGGCAAACATCAACGGCTACATTTACCGGCACGGCAGATAATGCCGCCGTGTACGCCTGGAATTTTGGTGGCGGAACAGTTGTTTCGGGCACGGGTAACGGGCCTTATGTAATTGGATGGTCAATGGCGGGTAGCCTGAACGTGACTTTATCTATTACCGACAATGGCTGCCTATCTAACGATACTTCAATGCCTATAACGGTTAATACTCCACCAACATCGGATGCGGGGACTGATGTTAGTTTTTGTTCGGGTGATAGCGCGGCTATTGGTAGTGCTACAACGGTGGGTTATACTTATGCGTGGACACCGGCCAATGGTTTAAGTGACGCAACTATATCCAACCCTAATGCCGATGGCACTAATAATACTGCGGCAACTACAGTTACTAAATACCTTGTAACCACAACCTCAAACGGTTGTTCAACCAGCGATTCGGTAAATGTTACTATTTACCCGTTACCGGTGGCATCATTTACGCCACCGACCGGTGAATGTTTAACGGGCAACAGCTTTAATTTTGTTGCGGTCGGAACTTATTTGCCTAACGCAACATTTGCCTGGGATTTTGGTGCTAACGGTACACCGGCAACTTCAACCCTAGCGAACCAGGCTGTAAGTTTTTCAGCAGCAGGGCAGCAAACGGTTACGTTAATCATTAGCCAGAACGGCTGTGTTAGCAATACTTTTACAGGTAACGTAAATGTGTTTGCAATGCCGGTACCGGCTTTTGTGCCCGATAATATTTCAGGATGCCCGGGCTTAAAGGTTTGCTTTACCAATAACTCGACCGGTACTGCGCCAACCACCTACCAATGGCAGTTTGGCAACGGGCAAAGTTCAACCGCGCAGGCACCTTGTAACGTATATTCAGCGCCTGGTATTTATTCGGTTCAATTAATGGTTCAAAGTGCTGATGGTTGCGATAGCAGTACTACTATGGATAGTTTGATAACCGTTATTCCGAACCCGGTTGCTGCATTTATACCTGCCGGTGCAACTATTCAATTACCGGTTGATACAATTACTTTGTACAACACAAGTTCTAACGCAACAAGTTATGCCTGGAATTTTGGAGTGCTGGGCAATTCGACAGACCTCAATCCTTTATTAACGTTTACCCTATCGGGTGTTTATCCGGTGGTGTTAACAGTGGGCAATGGTACTTGTATAGATTCGGTAGAGCACGATATTTTGGTGTTGCCACCGGTTGCTTTCTTTATACCTAACGTATTTACCCCTAACGCCGATGGGCGTAACGATTTGTTTTATATAGAAGCTCAGGAAGGGGTGACCGTTTACCGCTTCGCGATATTCGACCGTTGGGGCGAAAAAGTGCATGATGGCGCTTACCCATGGGACGGAACTTTTAAGGGCAAACCTTGCCAGGAAGGTGTTTACGTTTACGAAGTTACACTAACACTTGCCGGGCAAACAGATGGCGTGCATCGTAAGGGGACTGTTACGCTGCTGAAATAGTTTCAAAAATCAATGCGGCTCTTTAAGCCAGGCTTCGGCGTAGGTAGTGCCATCAATATGGGCGCGGATCCACACGTTATATTCAAACAGGTTTGAGATTCCTTCGGGTGGGCGTTTTGTCATGAGCGTGCTTAATTCTTTTGCAGCTCAACCCATTTTTTCTTTTCAATTTTGTTAAGGCGCAGTGAAGTGTGGATGAAAGAAAGCACGGTGCGCAATACATCGCCCGACGCATCTTTATCGCGCAGCGTTCGCTGAAGGGATTTTATGAGGCTATCGGTTAAAATTTTATCGCCCTTTTCAAAATGGCCAAGCAGCTGAATCATGCGCGCTACTAATTGCATGTCTTCGGCAACGGCGTTTTCTTTTTCCTGTATTACAGGCATTACATTTTCAAGCGCCTCATCGAATTTGGCCACGGCAAAGCACACATATGCCATCATAGTATGTAAGATAATGCGGTTACGCTTGGGTATTTTTTCGCCGTATTGCTGAAAGCCGTTTCTTATTTCGGCAACCTTTAAATGGGCCTGTTTAAAATTGGCGATGCTAATCAGGTAGTCCATTTCGAGGGTGTAACTCATACAAAACAGCATAGGGTCTTGCGGCGATTTGCCAAGACGTTTAAAGGCCGGTAGGTTGGGTATGTTGCGCAGCTTCTCCAGGTTAGTTTCGAACAGTGCGTATTTTTTTAGCTCGAGGCAGGTGAGGAGGTAATTGTATAAAACGGTTTGGTACGATTTAACGAACAGGTTTGTTTGCGGATTATTTTCGAGCAGCTGCAAATTTTTTTGCAGGTAATCCATTGATTTTTGGGTTTCGCCGCTCTGGAAATGATACTGAGCCTGCGTTTGATAAAAAAGCTCTTTTGAATGAACGGTTCTTGTTTTTTTCTCATGGCTAAATTCGGGGAGGTCAATAACCGCTTTTATGCGGGCTGTTAATTGAGCACTGCGGGCACTTGATTCGTAATTCATTTTTGCAACCGAGGCGTTGAGGTAAGCGTAGCGCGAATAGGATTCTAAATCTTTATTTACCTCGAGGGTTTCCTTTTCCCAATTAGCCAAATCGGCATCGCTTATTTGCCTGAAACGTTTTTTGCTCATTACGGCAAGCTTCAGGTTTTGGAGCAGTAGTTGCGCAACACTATGGTCCATAGCAACAGCAGTTTTGGATAAGGTGGTAATTTTTTTTTCGCACTGGGCCACCAGGTTTTTTTGCAGCAATAAGTTACACTGGCTAATGCCCTGCATTAATTGCTGGCCGGGGTTTGAAAAGGCAGAGAATTGGTGAAGCGCATCGAGTAATTGTTCGTACAACTGTTTTTTTAGTACGGCGTAATGGTTGGGCCTTTTTTCGTAGCGCAGTTGCTTCATTATTTTGGCGGCATCGTATTCGCCTGCGTCTTTTAAATAGTTGAAGAGAGCCAGGTATCTGTTATCATCTCCGCTGGCATTTTTTTTAAGGTAAAGCGAGCAGTACCGTTTCTCGGCGGGGGTGAGTGCGGTAATAAGCTGGAATAATTCGTCGGAATCCTTTTTCATCAGGCTTTTAATTTATGAGCAGGGGCCTTATAGCTAAAGGTAAGGATTATATTGGGTAAATTAACCAAATAGGGCAATATTCTCTTAACTATTGGCCCTCAGACTTTTAATTTATGGTCTAAAGTTTAGTTGTATGGCCGCGGGTTATAGTTCTATTTTGCATCTATAAAATCATAGTTATGGAAAAGACGACCCTCCCCCTACTAGTAATTGTTTGTGTTGCGTTGCAACTGGCAAATGTTAGCGCAGTGCGCGCACAAGTACCAACCCCATCAATTAGCAATGTAAGCAGCATTACACAGTTGCATGTCGCCGGTGGTACGGTATTGCTTGCGCCCAAGCTGCTTAATAAATTAAATGTGCTTGATTGGGCACTGGTTTTGCAGAGCGATACTGACCGTACGCATGTAAACTGGGCAGAGGAAACTTATTCGGCCAATGGTGATTCGTCACCCATTATAGGTGTGGTTAAAAAGGATGGGGCGGGTAACGAGGGCAAATTTTACGTTGTGTATGCCGATGGCTCGTTAGTGCTTGGTACTGCCGGTGCAAGCGGTTTAGGTGCGCCGGCTTTGGTAAACCAGAATATTGCCAACTATTACCAACTTGCAGGGAAGAATATTTTGTACCTGGTAGAGACCAACGGGTATCTTTACTCATCAACCGATGGAGGGCAAAACTGGCAAGCCGATACCGGTAATGCCAGTGGTAATGGCTTTACAAATGTTGTGTTGGATACGTTTCAAAACGTTTATGCCAATTATGGAATCAACACCATTTATAAACAAGACGCCCATGCAACCAGCTGGCATCCTTTGGCAGGCTTTCCGGGCGGGCAAATTGTTACAGGTTTATATGCCGACAGAAGAGGATATATTTATGTAAGTACTTACCAGGCCGGTATATGGTGTAGTAAAGATACGGGCAACACATTTACACTAAGCAACAGCGTTTTTACCCTGGGCACAACTCAAATGTTTTGCGATGATGCACTTGGCAATATTTATGTTACCGGAGGAGGTGGCAACCAAATGTACCGCAGTGCAGATACCGGCGTAACCTGGACCGGTATTAATTCGCCCATTACCAATCTTGAAATTGACCCTGCAAGTACTTTTATCATCAATAGCATTGCGGGCGATACGGTACTCACGGTTTCTACCATTTATGGCGTATTTGTTTCGCACGACCGGGGCACAACATGGACGCCGGTTAACCGGGGCTTGCATGAAACGCAGTTCACCGGTTTTTTTAAAAGCCCATCGGGGCGTTTGATTGAGACGAGCAACAATGGTGTGTTTTATGCTAATCAAAGCAGTAATAGTTTTACCAATTCGTTTCCGGTAAATGGTTACCAGTATGCAGGGTCAATTTACAACGATACGTTGGGTAATATTTACACTAATGCTTATAGTTATGGTGGAGCGTTTGGTGTGCACAATGCGAGGTTTTATAAAAGCGCAGATTATGGGGCTACCTGGCAAGCAGATACAGCGGGGCTGAGTGCATTAAACGGCCCGGGCGTTTTTGGTGTTGATGAATATGGCAATGTGCATGTTGCCGCCACCGGTGTAAACAACTTTGGTGCGCCATGGCTTTACAACAAAACACCTGTCGGAAGTTTTGCTTTAGATACAGCAGGTATAGGCAACCGGATAAGCCAGTACGTAAGCGTAAATACCTTTTGCAGCGATGATAATGGCAACCTGTTTATGGGCGATGGTGGTAATGCCAGTAAGCTTGTTTGCTGGAGGCGCCCCATTGGTGGTGGCACATGGGTGCTTGATACAGCGGGCCTGCCGGGCTTTACAGTTATATCGTATTTAACGCGCGATACCAGCCATAATATGCTTGCCCTGGGCGAAGGTCAAATCTATTATCACAGTAACGGAGCGTGGAGTAATATTCCTGCTCCTAATGTCACCAGTCCGGGTTATGTAGTCGCAATTTCGACGGATAACACCGGTGGGGTTTTGGCCGCCATAACCAACCAGATGGGATATGGTTGTAACGGTGTTTATTGCACACACGACATGGGCCTTAGCTGGAATTATGTGGGCCTATACGGTACCAACGTTTATGCCTTATACAGCTTTGGTGATACTACCTATGCTTTATCGGATATGGGTATTTACGCATTGACTTGCAGCGGAGTTGTGCTTGGTATTACAGAACCGGTGCCAGCGCCGGCATCGGTTAACTTAAGCCTTTACCCCAACCCAACACAGGGCGAGTGTAATGCGTTATTTACATTGCCTTCTTCTTCGGCAAAAAGCGAATTTGAAATTGCGGATATGAGCGGAAGAGTTTTAAAGACGATAGAGGTGCAGGCAGGTTCTAACACCCTTAATTTTACTACCGATGATTTAAGCCGCGGCATTTATTTGTGTGTGCTGAGGACAGGATGGGAGGTTTTGGGTGTTAGGAAATTGGTAGTGGTGAAATAAGATATGGTGGGGCGGCATTAATATCTAAGCGAATTGAGGTAGCCCCTAATTTGATCCACAATCAATTTGTTTTTTAGCGTTATACTCGAAAAACAGGGCTATGAAACTAATTAAACTATTACTCCCCATAGTTACAGCAGTTTTGCTTTTTACCTCTTGTTGCGGCGATAAATTGTGCCATGATAATACGCACGTATTACAAAGCACAATGACCTTTAAAAATTTTACCGCGGCCGAAATGGATTCGGTTAAAATACTTGAGTACTGGGCATCATCTAACTTTACAAGAGTGATGGATAGTGTGGGGTTTAGAGTAATTAACGACTCGTTTTACTATACCGTATGGTTTGATAGCGCGCAAAGCGTGGCGCCCGATACCGCGATGAATATCCTGGTATCATTTGATCACGATAGCCTGGTTTACAAAATAACTGACATCACTTATAAAACCGAATTGTGTAGTAAATGTTATGGCCATAAAACCTATGGAACTACGCTAACAGGATATGAGATTAATGGGGTAGCGAGCAATTACCCTTGGGGAATTGTTGTTACGAAATAAAAGCTGAATGAATAAGGCCTGGCACGATACCAACCCTATGCCCAAAAATGCAACAACAGAGCAACGCATTACCTGGCATTTAGCGCATGCAAAAAATTGCGCGTGCCGACCGATACCCGATAAGTTGAAGAAGGAAATGAAGAAGCGAAAAATTAAGGTTTAAATTGATAACCAGTTTTCTGGCCTAAGTCGCTGAGGGTGGGTCTCATTTGGCTCTCTAATTTGACTTAAATATTTGACATTCAACGGCTTGGTTTTTTTAAAGTGATACCCACCCGTTCCCATTTAAAACAATAAAAAAGCCCTTCGACAATTAAGCTGAAGGGCTTTCTATAATAGTGCTTTTAGTAATTAAAAGTGGCTGATGATCTCGTCGCCAAATTCGCTGCATTTAATTTCGGTAGCACCTTCCATTAAACGGGCAAAATCGTAAGTAACGCGTTTGTTGTGTATGGCAGCTTCCAATCCTTTATGGATAAGTTGTGCTGCTTTATCCCAACCCAAATATTCAAACATCATTGCGCCTGAAAGGATAACTGAACCGGGGTTCACTTTATCAAGGTCGGCGTACTTAGGTGCTGTGCCGTGTGTAGCTTCGAATATAGCATGGCCGGTAACGTAGTTAATGTTTGCACCCGGTGCTATACCAATACCGCCTACCTGTGCGGCTAATGCATCGCTCAGGTAATCGCCGTTAAGATTCAATGTTGCAATTACATCAAAATCTTCGGGGCGGGTTAATACCTGCTGTAGGGTAATATCGGCAATTGAGTCTTTAATAATCAATTTACCTGCTGCTGAAGCTGCGTTCATTTCATCGTTCGCAACCTTTTCTCCATGGGCTTTCTTGGTTTTCTCCCAGGTGTTCCAGGTATAAGTTTTGTCGGCATATTCGGTTTCTGCTAACTGGTAACCCCAATCGCGGAAGGCACCTTCGGTAAACTTCATGATATTGCCTTTGTGCACCAGGGTAACCGATTTGCTGTTGTTAAGCAAAGCGTAATCGATAGCAGCACGTATTAAACGCTGAGAACCTATTTTAGAAACCGGCTTAATACCAACGCCTACCATTAACTCAGGGTCGTTATCTTTTAGCTTGGCGGCCTTTAAATATTCCTTACCGCGTTTCTTATCGCTAAAGCGGATTTTGCCAAAGTCTTTTTCGAAAGTCTTTTTGATGAACTTCAAAACCTTCAAAGCATCTTCGCTACCGGCAGCGTATTCAATACCTGCATAAATATCTTCGGTGTTTTCGCGGAAGATGACCATCTTAACTTTCTCGGGATGCTTAACCGGGCTTGGGGTACCGGTGTAATAACGCACCGGGCGAAGGCAAACATACAAATCAAGTATTTGGCGCAACGCTACGTTAAGTGAGCGGATACCGCCACCCACCGGTGTGGTAAGCGGGCCTTTAATACCAACCAGGTATTCGTTAAAAGCGGCAAGCGTTTCATCGGGCAACCAGCTACCGGTTTTGTCGAAGCTTTTTTGACCTGCTAAAACTTCTTTCCATTCAATTTTCTTTTTGCCTTTGTATGCATGGGCCACAGCCGCATCTAAAACACGCACCGAAGCACGCCAGATATCGGCACCTGTTCCATCGCCTTCAATAAACGGGATGATAGGATTTTCAGGCACCTTCAACTTGCCTCTGCTTATCGTAATTTTCTCTGCCATAAAATGTTTATATTGATTAGTTTAAAAACTTTGGAGCGACAAATTTATCCGAATTATTAAGAACCCAAAATCTATTTGCTTGTAGCTTTGGGGCTGCAATGTGTGCATTTTTGGATGATTAAATGCTGATTTTGGTCATTTTAGTGCGGTTTAATGGTGTGTGCATCAGCAAGTTGATTTGATTGAGCAGTGTTGTGTGTTAGTTAAAATGTGCTGTTACAACGACCCTGACATTAACTTTTCGCCTTTAAACTGTACATTTGAGGATGCACTATAGAAAGCTCTTGCTGTTCAGCAGTATTGCGGTGGCAATAGTAATATCCTGCTCAGCTTTTTTATTCAGGTCGTTTAATACCGACCGGTATAAGATATTTTTTGACCAGCGACTGATTAAGGGCAAAGCCCAATACCTGGCCACACCGGTGCCTGATGTTGCAAATCACAAACGCCCCAACATTATTATCATTTTGGCCGATGACCTTGGTATTACCGACCTATCATCGTACGGTAATAAAAATGTAAGCACGCCTAACATTGATGGCATTGCTAAAAACGGGGTAATGTTTACCGAGGGTTATATAACCTCACCGGTATGTTCTCCATCACGGGCTGGGTTAATTACAGGAAGATATCAACAACGTTTTGGCCACGAATTTCAACCTCAGCAGCGCTATTTAAAGAACATGGCCGAGTATGTTGGGTTTAAAGTATTGCCAAGATACAAACCCCTGGCGCCACTTAAAGAGTTGGAGGTGCCCAGCACCGAAGACCGGTTGAGGCAGGGCCTACCGCCATCAGAAATTACATTGGCCGAGTTGCTTAAAAAGTACGACTACAGCACCGCAGTTATTGGTAAATGGCACTTAGGCGCTGCCGATTTTGCTTTGCCCTGCGCCCGTGGTTTTGATTATCAATACGGGTTTTACGAAGCCTTTACTTTGTATGCGCCAAAAACTGACACCAGTATAGAGAACCGCCCCATTAAGCGCGACTTTATGGATCACCATGAATGGGAAACTGCCGAAGGCCGCAAAGGTAACTGCGCCATTTTACGTAACTGCTGCGAGTGCCGGGAAGAGGATAAATATCTTACCAATTTGCTGGCCGATGAAGCCATAAGTTTTATAGATAGAAGCAAAGACAATCCGTTTTTTCTTTACCTGCCTTTTAATGCACCGCATGCACCTTTGCAGGTACCAAAGAGTTATTACAAGCAATTTGCCAATATTAAAGACCCTGTAAAACGCATATACGCAGCCATGATAAAATGCCTGGATGACCAGGTAGGCCGTGTGCTAAAGCATGTAGATAGCCTGGGGTTAGATGATAATACTTTGATAGTTTTTTTAAGTGATAATGGCGGCGCTGCGTATAATGGCACCACCGATAATGCGCCATACCGCGGTGGTAAGCTCACCAACTTTGAAGGCGGTATTAAAGTGCCTTTTATGATGGAGTGGAAGGGCAAAATTAAGCCGGGTATTAAGTACACTAACCCTGTTATTTCGTTAGATGTGTTTAGCACCGTTGCTGCTGCCATAGGTATTGATTTGCCAACCGATAGAAAATACGACGGCGTTAACCTGATACCATACATTAACGGCGACCTTGCAGCCGTACCGCACGATGCACTTTATTGGAGAAGCGATTTTAATAAGGCCATACGTAAGGGCGATTGGAAGCTGATTGTAAACGAATACGATAACGTAAACCAACTCTACAATCTTAAAACCGATAGCGTTGAAGCGCACAATCTGTATGCCGCTAAACCCGATGTGGCTAAAGACCTTTTATTTAGTTTGGATGGATGGGAAAAGGATATGGTTAAACCTTTATGGCCGCGCGTTGTTAACTATGTTTACCGCGATGAAAAAGGCACTTACGTGTTTGCGTTTTGATGTCTTAGGCAAAAGCGCCCGAAATAATGGTTACATATGAAAACACGTGATGCAAAGGTCAAACCGTTAACTATTACAATAACGAACCTTGGTTCACCAACGGCACCGGTATTATTGGGCCTATATGGAACCGATAATGAGTTTTTGAATGAACGAGATACTCTTAACAACTACAAATTTGTGCCTAAGGGTGCCGATACTTTGACTGCGCAAATTACCGACCTTGAATACGGCCGTTACGCCATCGCATTGTTCCAGGACATAGATAATGATGGTAAGATTGCAAAGAACTTTCTGGGGATACCTAAAGACCCTTACGCCTTTTCAAATAACGCACGCCCTACTTTTAAAGCGCCATCATTTGACGATTGCTGCTTTGATTACACCGAACTGGATAACAGCATTGAAATTACTATGATACGATAGGGTTTATCAGTCTACTGTGATACCGCTCTATGCTTTTCCATCTCTGCTTTCTTTCTCATGATGTAACTATCGACCAGGCTGGGGGCAAGTTGACTAAAGAACCTCACCATTTTGGCATCGGGCCCTACCATTACGCGCTTCGATTTCTTTTGTATTGCCTTAATTATTATTTCAGCGGCCTTGTCTGATGAAGTAATTACCAGCTTCTTAAATTCCTCGGCAACCTTGTCCTTGTCTCTATAATGTATTCCGTTGTGAACAATATTCGTATCAATACCACCGGGGTGAATGCAGGTTACCGCCACGTTAGTGTCCTGCAACTCAAGGCGCAGAGAGTCGGTGAACCCTCTTACAGCAAACTTCGAAATGCAATATGGTATTTGACCGGGAATACCCATTAAACCAAATACGCTCGATGTATTGGCAATAGCAGATTCAGGGCGGCTCTTTAACACGTCTAAGAACAAACGGGTATGGTGTATTACACCCCACATGTTTACGTTAATCAATAACTCGAAATCTGCCAACGGTATTTCATTCAGCGTAGCCTCGCCAATAGCCATGCCCGCATTATTTATTAACACATCTATAAACTTAAACTCGACTAAAACGTCCTTTGCAAAAGCTTCAATCTGGCTCCTTTCGGCCACGTTTACTACGTATGTTTTACACAATCCTTTAGCAGATTCAATCAAAGCCTTGGTTTCGTTCAACGCGGCCTCGTTTTTATCTGAAAGCAAAACACGGGCACCCATTTGTGCAAGTTGAATGGCCATTGACCTTCCCATGCCCGAACCGGCACCGGTTATTACTATTATCTTTTGCTGAAAGTTTTTCACTGGTATAGGGTTTTGAGTTTGCAGCGCTACATCACACCGCTTAATAATTAACCAAGTTATAAACTTATTTGATATCGCGCCGATACCCTTATAAAAGAGAAAGGCGCAAACTAATTTGCGCCTTTCTCTTTTATAAGGGGAAACCTGTTAAGCAATCTTTCTTAAAGGCGGAGCCTGTGTAATGATATCCTTGTTTGGAGCTTTGATACCAAATGTTTGATAAATCTCTTCCAACGAAGAACCTTCTTCTTCCAAAGCTTTTGGCAGGGCGTATGCAACGCGCTCTAAAATACCATTAATATCTTCAAGGGTATTGTGATTGTTAACGGTAAGTCTTAATCCTGAATTCTTCATTGGCACGGCAGGGAAGAAGGTCGTCATACAGTAAAACCCTTCATTCTGTAAGAATTTAGAGATTTTGAAGGCCACTTCTGTCTTACCCAGTGCTATGTAGAAAATAGGTGTAAGGTCATTGTTCACTACCGGTAAGTTATACTTGGCACCTGTTTGGGTAAAGTAGAACATACGCTCAAAAAGGTCGTTTTGTAGTACGTCAATTTCCTCGCTTAAGTGAATTTTAGCCGAAGCGATATTAGCGCCCATTACTGCAGGCTGCAGCGGGCCTGAGAATATACTTGTGCTGCTAAAGTTCTTAATCAACACCTTTAAATCTTCATTGGTGCAAACCAGGGCACCACCGCAACTTCCAAATCCTTTGGCCAGCGAAGTTGCCATAATCATCTTCTCATGGTAAGGCATTTTCGAAAGGGCATAACCTCTTCCGTTGGTTCCTGCCCAACTCATACCGTGTGCATCATCAACATACAGGTGAAACTGCTCGTACTGATTCAACATTTGGTATAACTCAGGGAAAGGGGCCGCATCACCAAACATAGAGTATACGCTATCGCACATGTACCAAACGCGATTATGGTTTTGCTTCAATATTTGTATCCTTGTTTCAAGCTGGTCAAGGCGGTTGTGCTTAACAATTTCGGTGTGCACACCTTCGGGTTTAACCATTTGCACGGCGTTTTTAACGCTATTGTGTACCTGCTGGTCCATGATGATGGCATCATTCTCATCCATAATGGTTGGAATGATAGCTATATGGCCCAGGCTGGTAGTAGGTGCCAGATAGGTAGGTTTGCCAAAAATTTTGGCTAGTAGGTCCTCCATCTCATCATACATACCCATCGAAACGGTAACCCGTGAGCTTGAGAACTGGGTGCCGAACTTTTGAACTGCCTCAATAGCAGCTTTCTTCATAGATTCGTTTGTCTCTAGGCCCAGATAGCTACAGTTGCTGAAAAACTTGCACTCTTTGCCCCTAACAGTAATGTTTCTACCATTAAAAGATTCATCCTCCGTGCTCAAATGGAAAAAACCTAGTTCCACAGCCTTAACGGCTTGCTTGTACATAATGTCAATGAATTCTTTTTTCATAAATCCGGGGTTTTAGTGGTTTAATTGGGTATTGGTTTAAGGGTTTATTCGGGAAAAATTTTATCTGGTTTTTGCGTTATTATCCTTAGCCTGCATTTAATCAATCCTCTTCTATTTACTTCAGTGCCAATGTTACATAATTGCCACATTTCGAAATTCAAGAAAAATCCATGTAAAAAAAATTTACCGCCTCGGTAATTAACAACGTTCAAAAAAAAATGTCCATAAAATTGTCCTATCACTTACATATCTTTGGGAAAACTAGATATTCTGTTTAAGCGATTAATCAATCTCATTAAGGCTGAAACTTATTGGAAGGAGAGGGCCAGTGGCATTTTGGGCTTCGTTATGTATTTCCTTGGTAATTTGCTTGAAATTGCCACTTCTCCCGAGCACACAACTTCCGACCCACCCGTTATTTGGGTTACCGGCACCATCATTAGCTTTGCAGTTGTTCTTATCTCTTTTACCTCTTACAGGCATTATACAGGGCGGCTGTTTAAGGTTTTAATGTACTTTATCAACTTCAACATCATTTTCAGTTATGCCTCCATCACCAATAAAGATAATCCCGACGCGGCTTATTACCTTTACATAAGTTACTTCGTTTTTTTCATTACCAGCCAAATGCTCGATTCGAGGCGCGAATTGACACTTTTCACTCTTGCTGAAGTTTGTTTTTTTGCCGGCGGGGTATACATAAGCCGCGATCACCATCCTTTGCTGATGCAGCCGTTTAATTTGTTGATATTGTTTTTTGTGTTGATGGGTAATATGATGATTGGGCTGCAACGGTTGCGCTTAACCCAAATTTCGGGGGGCAGCAACATCCAGTTTAAAGCAATAAGCGAAAATGCCCGGGACATTCAATGTATCATCAACGGCGATTTTAAGTTCCTCTACATTAACCCCGCTGTAAAAGAGATATCAGGTTATAGCTTCAACGATTTAAATGGTAAGGAGTTTTTAAAGCTGGTAGCCGAGAGCGACCAGGCTGTAGTGTTAGAAACCCTCACCAAAATAAAGCAAACCCCCGAAGAAAAATGTAGTGTTGAGTACCGGGTTAAAACCACTTCCGGCGAGCTTATTTGGGTTGAAAGTATCTTCAGTAGCTTTAATATTGGCAGCACCGGCCAGGCTGATCTTATATTCTCTGAAACCCGCAACATTGAGGCCCGCAAAAAACTGGAAGAAGAGATACAGCAACAATTGCACATGGAGGAAATGCTTATCAAGCACTCCAACCAATTCATCAACGTGGGCCGTACCGAAATTCAGCAAGGTATAGACATTGCTTTAGGCGAGTTTGGCAATATGCTTCAAGCCACTGCAGTAGTTGTTTATCGTATGCACGGCAAGTTGCAGGACGAGTTTAGGTATACCAATAAATGGACTGCCGCCGGCCACATTGAAGTTGAAAAATACTTCAACCCAAGCATTAAAATCAATCAGCAGTTGGTTGCTTTTCTGCGCTCCTTGCGTGGCGATAAAGCCTCACACGGTAATTTTTACACCACCGAGCGCCTAAGCGAAATCCAGGTACTTACCGCCGCCGAAATACCGGGCTATAAATTTTACCTGGTTCCATTGCAAAGTGGCAATATAGCCAGCGGTTTTGTAGTGTTTTCATTCGGTGTAAATGTCGAAAACGTACCGGTTAGCTTTTTTGGTTTAATTGGCAACATGGTAAGCAGTGCGTTTACCCGTATGCGTACCGAAATGCGCTTACACGAAGCCCAGTTAACCAACGAGGCTATCCTGCGCGCATTACCCGATTGGTTGTATATCATCAATAAAAACGGCGAATTTACCGGTACCAACAACTCATCTACACTGCCCGATTATATACCCGACTATGGCCTGATTGGTAAAACATTCAGCGATGTAATGCCAACCGAAATTGCATTGAGCTTCACTGAAGCACTTAGCCAGGTAATGGATACCGAAATGGCTTCCTCGTTCGAATATTACGATAACACCATTTATAAAGAGAGGTTCTTCAAGGCCATCATCGCTCCGTTCAAGGCCAGCGAATACCTCGTCATCATCAGGGATATTACCGACCTGAAACAAGCTCAAAATGAGTTGGTTTCCAAAGCCAAAAAACTTGAGCAAAGCAATAAGGAGTTGGAAGAGTTTGCATACGTGGTAAGCCACGATATGAAACAGCCAATCCGCACTATTATTTCGTACCTGTCGCTGCTCAAGAAAAAGCATCATCAGGAGCTATCACCGTCTGCGCAGGAGTTTGTCAATTTCTCTATCGATGGTGCCAACAAAATGAGCGACCTGATTCGCGACATCCTCCAGTACTCACGGCTCGACCAGCAATTGAGTGTTGAAAAGGGTATATCCTTAAACAACGTCGTAGCCAAAGTGCGCAAGGCACTTACCGATACTATTAACGTAAATAATGCCGAAGTAATATGCTCTGATTTGCCCGATGTAACCGGTAACGAAACCATGCTTACCGAATTGTTCCAAAACCTGACGGAGAACGGCATTAAGTATAACAAGAATGATAAGAAGATAATTAAGATCAGCGTAACCGATAAACCTTCCGAATGGATATTCCACATCAGCGATAACGGTATTGGTTTCGAACAGCAATATGCGCAACAGATATTCAAAATGTTTAAACGTTTACATACTGATGGCGATTTTCAGGGCACCGGTATAGGCCTTGCCATATGCCAAAAGGTGGTAGAAAAACACGGCGGCCAAATATGGGCCGAATCTGAAAAGGGCGTAGGTAGTAACTTCTATTTTACCTTACCAAAGTACGGATAGTCAAATCCCCCTCCTTCTTTTAAGCAGGAGTTGCCCGAAGGGCGGGGTGGTCGGCTGTTGGCTACTAAACTTTTTACCGTTACCTTATGTTTATTAACACAAAAACAATCCAATATGTCATCATCAACTAAACACGCAGCTACATTCAAAATAGGCAGCCAATTAGAAGTTAACAGGGTAGGCTATGGCGGCATGCAGCTAACCGGCCCCGGTGTTTGGGGCGATGCCGAAGACCGTGATAACGCTATAAAACTTTTGCGCCAGGCTGTAACAAGTGGAGTTAACTTTATTGATACTGCCGATGCTTACGGGCCCCACACCAACGAAACCCTGATTGCCGATGCCCTGCATCCTTACAACGGCCTTATAATTGCCACCAAAGGCGGTTTAATGCGCACTGGTCCCAGCCAGTGGGCTGTCAATGGCAAACCTGAGTATATCCGCGATGCTATTGAAGGCAGCTTAAAACGCCTAAGGGTTGCCCACATCGATCTTTGGCAACTCCACCGCTTTGATGCCAGCGTGCCGATTGAAGAAACCCTGGCACCGGTGGTTGATGCGGTTAAAGCAGGCAAAATAAAGCATGTAGGCCTGTCCGAAGTAGGCATTGAGCAAATTGAACGGGCCGAAAAGGTTTTGCCAATCGTATCGGTTCAAAACAAGTATAACCTTAACGAGCGCCAGTGGGAAGAAATGGTAGACTATACCGCCAAACGCAACATAGCATTTATTCCATGGTATCCACTCGCTTCCGGCCCATCAAAAATGGCCGATAAAATTACTAACATCGCCACTAAACACAACGCCACCACAGCCCAAATTGCGTTGGCATGGTTGTTAAGGCGTTCACCCAATATCCTGCTCATTCCGGGCACAAAATCTATCGAACACCTACAGCAAAACATTGCAGTCAACGCCATCGACTTAAGCGACGATGAGTTTGCTCAATTATCAGCTTAACTTATCCTCTGTTTTAAAGGACCGAGGGGCCGTAATATAATAGCGCAGGGTGTCAGCCCTGCGTAAATAATATCATTATGTCCAGGCCTGAAGGGCCGAAATACTTTTTTGTAAGAGGAAATAGTAGTTGTTTACAACGTAGGTGATAACCTTCATCTCATATCTTGACTTTCAACCTTACCAATACCACGCACATTTCATTAAATTTAGCGCTCAATTCAATTGAACATATTAGCAGATGGAATACAAAGATTACTACAAGGTAATGGGCGTTTCAAAAAGCGCTACCACCGACGAAATCAAGAAGGCCTTTCGCAAGTTGGCCGTTAAATATCACCCCGATAAAAACGCCGGCGATAAAAAGGCCGAGGAGAAGTTTAAAGAAATTGCCGAGGCAAACGAAGTATTAAGCGACCCTGTTAAACGCAAAAAATACGATGAACTCGGCGCCAACTGGAAAGAGTACGAGCAACAACAGGCACATGGAAGCGGTTACGGTGGGCAAGGCGGTTATCGCCCACGACGCGGCGGTGGATTTAATGTTGAAGACTTTGGTGGCGAAGGCGGTGGCTTTTCCGACTTCTTCGAGAGCATTTTTGGTGGCGGGGGCTTTGGCGGTTCATCTAAAAGGCAAACACGCGCGGCCCGCGGTCACGATTTCCAAACCGAGATGGACATTACGCTGGAAGAAGCCTTCAACGGTGGCCCCAAACAAATATCACTCAATGGCCAGCTACTAAAACTTACCCTTAAACCCGGTATCCAGGAGGGCCAGGTAATTCGCTTAAAGGGTAAAGGGGGAGAAGGTGCCAACGGTGGGGGCAGCGGCGATTTGCTCATTACCATCCACATTGCAAAACATCCGCGGTACGAAGTAAAAGGAAACGACATCTACTTCGACCAACCGGTAGATATATACCAGGCTATATTGGGCGGCAAAATTGCTGTGCAGCTAATTGATAAGCAAATAATGATGGATATACCCGCCGGTACCGATAGCGACAAAAAGTTCCGCCTAAAAGGCATGGGCATGCGCCTGTTCGACCAACCCGATGCAAGAGGCGATGCTTATCTGCGCATACAAATTAAAGTGCCTAAAACGCTTACCGAGCAAGAAAAGGAACTGTTTACCAAATTGTCAAGTGGCAAAGCCTGATAAAAGATAGGGGATAAGCTTTGCCAACTGAAAGCTCAAAATAGTCGAGAGGGGGGTATCACTTTTACAAAGAAGACCATTGGTTATCAGATGTTTATTAATTAGGGGGGTCTCACTGCTACCCCGTAATGCCATTAACTTAAGCAAATTCTGGCCTCGGAGAGGTCATATATTTATAGAATGGAGGGTAAGAAAAGCCAACGACCCAAGCGGGGTCGAATAAAACCTTTCTGGGTCAATAATATTGGTTGCCCTCTCATTTAATTTTGACAAAACATTCGCACAGCCCTACTTATAGCGTAACTTTATAACATAAAACCGGCGAAGAACAGCCCAAAGAAAATCGCTCGTCTTTTAGATATGTTAAGCTAAACTTGGTTACTAAAATATCTCGTTGCTGTAATTATTCCGGCATAGTAATCGGGATACATTAAATATTGGTTATTCTGGCTTACTTTTAAACAACACTATCTCGGCCCCGATAACTATGAATAGAATATTGATAATTATTACTTCTTGCCTGTTTTTTATATCCGGTAAGTTGTACGCCCAACGCGATCTTGAACATACAACCAACTGGGCTTATCAATTACAAAATATGGACATTAATGCAATAGCCGCCAATGATTCATTCCAGCTCATGGTAAGTGATTATTCTCACGATGGCACAGATGGCAACAAACTGACACCAACTGAAGTCGCTACCGTTAAAAACAGTGGTAAACTTTTTATTAGTTACATTTCAATAGGCGAAGCTGAAGATTATCGCTCTTATTGGCAGGGGTCGTGGAGTCCGGGGTCTCCTGCCTGGCTTGATAGCGTAAATCCTGACTGGGCCGGCAACTATAAAGTGCGTTATTGGGATAGTGCCTGGCAGAAGATCGTTTACAACTACGTTGACACTATTATTAACCAGGGTTTTGATGGCATATATCTGGATATTATAGATGCCTGGTATTATTGGCAGAGTGAAGTATCGGTTGGAAGACAAATTCCCAATGCAGATTCGCTCATGATCGACTTTGTCTTAAAAATCCGTAATCATGTTAACAGCGTTACCGGTACATCACACTTTATTATAATGCCTCAAAACGGTGAAGATCTCATTTTTCAAAATAACATTTCGCCAACTCAAAAAAACCAGTACTACAGTGCTATTGATGCGCTTGGTATCGAAGATGTATTTTTTATAGGCCCGAATAATGAAGATAATCCTTTTACTCCTGATTATTACAGGATACAGAACCTGCAGTTGTATCAGGCACAAGGCAAAAAAATATTCAACATAGAGTACCTCACCCAGTCAGCCAAAATCAGGGAATACAAGGATACTGCACAATATTATTCTTTTGTTCCTTATGCTTGCACGCGTGCTTTAGACCAACTTTGTAATACCATACCTCTTGCAATACCAGAGGTTCAGGATGGTAATTTGAAAATATATCCTAACCCTGTAAATGGCGATGAGGTTTTTATAATTTCTCAAACTTCTCTGTGTTCCGCATTTCGGATTGAGCTTTTGGACATGGCAGGTCGAACCATACAAATGGAGTCATTGCAACCTTCAGCGCAATGGGCCCATGTTCAGCTAAAAATTCCTTCTTCAATACCTAATGGAATATATAATTTGTGCTTGCACAATAACACGCAAACTTCAAACCACCGAATAATTTTGCTAAGGTAAACTACCAATCCTGCCATTGTCGGTGGAACATATGTAATGGAGCGAATAACAATCAAACTAGTCCCTGCGTAAATCGAATACCTTAACTACAAAACACCTTCTTTTCCGAACACCAGTAGCGTCCCCACCAACAACAGGGGTAACTTAACCTCAAACCTTCCCACTCCCCAAAGCATCAACCGCCCTGCTCCCCAATCTCTGTATAATAGGCAACAACATACCAAATCGTGGGTCTTTGCTATGCCCTTGCTTCCACCGCGCATAAATTTGCTGCGCAATCACGGCATTTTTATATAACCCAAAAACATAATAAAATAAGATATTCGAAACATCACGCCCGCTCTTTTCTGCGTAGCGGTCAATCACTCCTTGCCGGGTTAAATTACCGGGTAGCCAGGTCAGGTTAAAGTATTTTATTTCATCGCTGTCAGTCGGTTCGCTCCAGTAAGCAAGCGTTCCGCCCAAATCCATCAGTGGGTCGCCAACGGTGGCCATTTCCCAATCCAACACGCCAACAATATCTGCCAGGTTATCGGGGTTAAATATTACGTTATCGTACTTGTAATCATTATGTATAAAAGCCGCCTTGTGCTCAACCGGTAGGTTGCTATTAAGCCATTCAGCAACACTATCCAGGCTTTCAATTTTATCCGTCTCCGAATTATAATAACGCTTTATCCAACCCTCTACCTGCCTTTGCACGTAACCATCTGGCTTACCCAATTGTATTAAACCGGTGGCGTCAATATCCAGGCCATGCAGCGTTACCAGGTTATCAACTAACGACTGTGAGCTTAGTCCTAACACCTCCGGCGATAGTTGCATTTTAGGCGCATTCGCGGCACGCAATATGGTTCCCTGCAAGCGCTCCATAATATAAAACGGTGCACCTATCACTTCAATATCTTCGCAATAAGCCACCGGTGCAGGTACCTTGCTGTAATGTTTTTTCAACAAGCGCAGCACCTTAAACTCCCGCCCCATATCATGCGCCGATTTTATATTCGCACCAAACGGCGGCCTACGCAAAACATATTCGCCACTGCTCGTTTTTAAACAATAGGTAAGGTTCGAAAACCCACCGGCAAACTGCGTTACCTCTAACACATCACCAACTTGTGATGCACTGTTGCGCAAATAAGCGTTCAGTTTCTCCATCTCAATTTCTTCTCCCTTACGTACGTTAGTTGCAGTGTCGGTTTTATAGGTACTCATATTTCAATCTTCTTCATTGGTTATTCGATATTCATTATTCTGAATTTAAAACTTTGTGCCTTAGTGTCTTTGTGGCAAGTGCTCTTTTCGTTTTCCCTTCACATCCAATCCATATCCTTTCAAAATACTTAATGCCAGGTTCTGTTTATGCACTTCATCTGCACCATCCCAAATACGTGCTCCGCGCTCATGGCGGTATAACGATGATAGTATGGTATCGTCACTTACCCCAAGCGCACCATGTACTTGTATCGCCCTGTCAAGCACACCCAGCATTATGTTGGCTACATAAAATTTTATTGCAGATATCTGGTCACGCACTTTAGCCGCACCGTGCTTGTCAATGTTATAAGCGGTGCGCAGTACTAACAGTCGTGCGGCATCAATCTCAACACGGCTCTCCGCAATAAAGCCCTGTATAAATTGTTTCTCTCCCAATACCACCCCGTTTTCAATTTCGCGGGCGGCTGCGCGTTGGCACATCATATCTAATGCACGTTCGCTAATACCAACCCAGCGCATACAATGGTGTATCCTACCCGGGCCGAGTCTTTCCTGCGCCAATTTAAAACCGGTACCTGTCTCCCCAATTAAATTATCAACCGGCACGCGGCAATTGGTAAACGTAACTTCCGCATGGCTGGCCCATCCACTGCCTTGTTCGCCAAACACCGGTACATTGCGCTCAATTTTAAAACCCGCTGCGTTGGTTGGCACAATTATCATACTGGCCCTTTGATGGGCCGCCGCTTCAGGATTTGTTACCGCCATTACAATAGCAAAGGCAGCGCCCTCGGCTCCGCTGGTAAACCACTTATGTCCGTTAATCACAAAATCGTTCCCATCGCGCACTGCAGTTGTGCCCAGTTTAACCGGGTTCGAACCGGCAAACTCTGGTTCCGTCATGGCAAAGCAACTCCTTGTTTTTCCCTCAAGCAGCGGGTGTAAAAATTGCGCTTTAATAGCTTCTGTTCCAAACTTGCTAATCAGCTCCATATTGCCAATATCCGGGGCCTGGCAATTAAAAGTATAATGGCCGTAAAAAGGTGCCAGCGCCAGCGCCTCGCTCAACTGCCCAAACTCGCATAACGTTAAACCCAAACCACCTTCATCTTTGGGCAGGTGCAAACCCCACAAACCCGCAGCTTTAACCAGTTCTCTTTTTTGCTCAAGCACTTTGGCTACCTCGGCAAATGGTTTATGCTGATATTCTTTCTCAAGCGGCAGCAATTCAGTCTTTACAAAATGGGTTACTTTGGGTAGTAATTCCTTCAACCGTTCAGTGGCAAATACTTCTTCCATCTTAGTTATTTGTTTTAATGCTTTGTGATATTAGCAATATGCCTGTAATCCGCGAAAAATTGATTTGGTATTATTTTTGTTTCCTAACACAATTTTAGCCGACATTCGCCACAGCAATTTCTAAATAACCTAACCATAAAAATTAATACTATGCCACGTTCAGCAACCGCCATTTGGAATGGCTCAGGAAAAGAAGGAACCGGAAACTTAACCACTCAAAGCACAGTATTGAACAAAACCCAATACTCATTTAAATCGCGTTTTGCCGATGGCCCCGGCACCAACCCCGAAGAGCTAATTGCCGCTGCCCACGCCGGTTGCTTTACCATGAAACTTAGTTTCGTACTAGGCGAAGCAGGTTTTACTGCCGATGAGATTGAAACCAAATGCGACATTACCTTGCTGGACGGGGCCATTACAAAATCGCATTTAGTAGTAAAAGCAAAGGTACCCGGCATTAGTAAAGAGAAATTTGAAGAGTGCGCTGCAAATGCCAAAGTCAATTGCCCGGTATCTAAGCTGTTAAACACCAATATCAGCATGGAAGCTGCCTTGGCTTAGCTAATTAGTTTTCAACAGTGGTTTTTAGGCCAATTATCCGGCATTTTGGGCGCCCTACGTGGCGTTTTAATCGGTAAGGTAATTTGCTCAATTTCACACTGTCTTATTTTATGTGCGATTTTAGTTTACATTTGCCTTATCTAAACTGGCAGGCCCTATAAGTAATGTCAGTTTAATACCCACCACAAAGCACTGAATAGTAATGATTTAGGCAAAAAATTCGTTTTTTCCGAATTTCTTCCTATTTTTCAGACGACTCATGTTCAGTTTTAGGAAAATTATTGATTAAGTATGACAAAATGATGTGGCAAAAAAGGTTAGTTTTGCGCCGCATTTTGCAAGGTTAGGAAGTGTCCTATTAAAACTTATTTGCTAAAGGAGACGGATGGTAGATTTTGACACGATTTACGGTTTTACTCGCAGGGATTTTCGCGTGGTGTTTTTAGATGGCCTGTTGTGTTGCAATCAACAGGGGTGTTGTGCTTTTGACCGAACTCTCCCATTAAACTTAATTTAATCATAACATAGAGGTGATGGCCTTGGCCCTACCTCTGTTTTTATTTGCTATAACATCTAAGCCAACGCTGATGAATAATACTTTACTTCTTTCCGAAAAATTAGTTTCAAAGCATACACGTATGGGTAATTTTACTTTCAAGGGCAAAATGGTTTGCCTCGCATTAATGCTGTCGTTCGTTTTTGGTGTTCAACAGTCGCACGCGCAAACCAAACAGAAACCTAGCCAGCAGCAGGTTGATAAAATGGTAAACTCTGCAGCGGGTATATCTTTTATCGAAAACAAAGGCCAATGGCCGGTTAACGTGTTATACCACGTTGATGTTCCGGGCGGGCAGATGGTGGTTACACCCGAGGGTATGTTAATGAGCCAGTACGATGCCGCAAGTTTCAACGCAGTTGAGGCTTATGATATGAAGCGCGAGGAAGCCCGGGCCAAGCACAAATCGCTGAAAGATTTGGGTAACGCCCCTTCTATTAAGGGCCACGCCTGGAAATTCAATTTTATTGGTGGAAGTAAAGCCAACATGGGCACCATCGAAAAGGGTGGCGAAAGCAACGAGTATTTTAACTTCCTGGGGTTTAATGGTACCAGCGTTACAGGTGCACATGGTTATACCCAACTTACCTATAAAAACGTTTACAAAAATATTGATGTTAAATATTATACCTCCGATGCCGGCGCGTTAGAGAATGACGTTATTATCAAACCCGGTGCCGATGGTAGCCAGGTTAAAATTGCGATTGAAGGGGTTAGCAATTTAAGAATGAATGAAAAGGGCGAACTGATATTGCCAACCAGCGTTGGCGATATTACCGTTACTCGTCCCGTAAGTTATTTGTTAGATGCGGCCGGTAACAAATCCGAAATTGACGTAAAATACATTTTTACAGGTAAAAACACGCTTTCATTTAATATTCCTGCGTACGATAAAACCAAAACCCTTGTTATTGACCCGATTGTAATGCGTTGGGCAACCTGGGTAACCAACAACTCATCTGCCGATGGTCACAACCACGGTATCGACGTTGATGCTTCAGGTAATATATATGTAACAGGTAAGGCCGCTCAAAACTTAATAGTTACCGCCGGCGAATTCCAGTTAATCGACTCGGGCCAGTTTAACGTGTTTGTAGGTAAATACCAGGAACCCGCTACACCGGGCAATACCGGAACCCGCGTTTGGCAAACCTACTTCGGTAGCTTAAGTACCGATATCCCTTACGTTTTAACTATTGGTACTGATGGCTTCTTATATATAGCAGGTACTACCAGCGGTAACCTTCAATCAACTTATGGTACCGGTTTTGCCGGCCAGGCCACCTGGACCCAACGTAGCTGTAACGACGTTATCCACCAACAGGCCTTCATTGCAAAAGTATCTGCAGCGGGTACCGGCGCTTTAGTGCGCGAAATAGGCCCTGCAACCAACGATTGCGAACCCGCACTTTTCGACTTGCGTTTATTATCAACCGGCGGAAGTAATTTTGATTTAGTAGCCGTAGGTTATGTTACCGAAAAAACAAACACCGCCGATGGTGATATCCCCGTCACTACAATCCCTGCAGGTACCTCTAAACTTACAACCGGCGACTTAAATGGTTACGTGTTGCGTATTACCAGCAACCTCCAAACCATTTCGTGGGAAAAGCAAATTACCTCGTCGGGTAACAACTCCGATAACTTCAATATTGCCCTGGTTGATGCCTCGGGTAACATATATATAGGTGGAAGCACTGAAGGTACTGCCGGTGTTTCTTTTAACAACCCGTCTACCCAAAATGCAATAGTTGGTTTTCAGGATGGCTGGTTATTAAAACTTAACTCTTCGGGTACTTGTCAATGGTCGCGTTACTTTAATAGTAAAACTGCCAGCGATTTTACGAATATCCTTTGTATGGAATTCAACCAACAACAAACTTCGTTCGTTATTGGTGGTCTTACAAGTAGTCTGGCTTCGGCTAACATTATCGCCGGCTCGTATGATGTGACTTACAACGGTGGTGCTTCCGATTTCTTTGTTTGTGCCCTCCCTGTTTCCGCTGCTTCAACCACTTGGGGAACTTACTTTGGTGGTAGCGTTGATGAAACAAACATGATGGGTCTTAACCTTGACCAGAATAACGATGTTTACGTACTGGGTTATTCTACCAGTAAGAACATCCCGGTTCCCGCAGGTAACTTTCCCGTTCAGGATGCTACCTACGATGCTACCAACTCTGATGGTATCTTCTTTAAAATACACGGCGATGGAACCGCCCTTGATTATAGCTCTTATCTCGGAGGTACCTCAAGCGATTACGACCCGATAGGGCAGAAGGGTATCAAGTTTGCCAACTGCCGTATTTACCTGGCAATGACTTCCGAGTCTAACAACTTCCCTTTAACTCAGGGAACCTTAACCAGCACCAAATCAAGCGCTACTACTATATACGAGCCAATACTTATCTCAATGGCTAACCCTCCCGATTTATCGGGTAATGATATTACCAGTGCGCACACCCAAACTGTAACCTGCGGTTCCGCACCTACTACAATTACTGCCGGCATACCTAGTTATAATATCCCGCGCATTATTCGTAACAACGTGTTGCAAACAAACGGTACATCAGGCGCTTATCCTGATGGCTCGGTTCCGTTAGTATTTAACTACCAATGGCAAAAAAGCGTTGACTTAGGTGTTACCTGGGTTAACATCCCCGGTGCAACTAGCCAAAATTATTCTCCCGGCCCTCTCGACTCAGTTGTTACTACCGAATTCCGTCGGGTAATCAACGGCGATGCCTGCGAAAGTATTACCGATACCCTCGGCTTTAATATAGTGTAAGTAAATCCGGTGTTAACCAACGTAGGTAACAACGGGCCTTTATGTACTGGTGCAACTCTTAATCTTACCAGTAGCACAGTAGCAACGGGTAAATACCATTGGAGCGGCCCTAACAGCTTTACCAGTACTTTGCAAAATCCGTCTATTTCCAACGTTACGTTGGCTAACGGTGGTATCTACTCGGTATCGGCATACGATTCAGCTACCACCTGTCCTACCATAATATATTTTGATACGGTGGTAATTTATCAAACCGGCACTGCGGCTGCTGGTACAGGTGCGAGTGGGGCTACGGTTTGTTCAGGTAGCACATTAAACCTTACCTCAACTCCAACAGGTGGTACAAGTCCATATACCTATAGCTGGTCAGGGCCGGGTGCATTTACTTCTGCCGTTCAAAACCCTAACCGCGCTGCTATAACTGTAGCGCAGGCGGGCACCTATAACGTAACAATTACCGATGCACACGGCTGTTCGGCTTCGGCTACCGTAAGCATTACAGTCAATCCTTCGCCAACCGTCAGTGCCGGAGGTGGGGGTAATTACTGTTTTGGTACTACTATTAGTTTGACCTCAACGCCGTCTGGTGGAACAGGTGCCGATACCTATTCATGGTCTGGCCCTACATTTACTAGTACCTTACAAAACCCTACCCGAACGTCTGCCACCACGGCCTACACGGGTACCTACACTATAACAGTTACCGACACCAAGTCGTGCTCGGCATCTGCAAGTGTATCTGTAACCGTAGATGCGGCATTTAGTGCAACAGTGGGCGGAACAACTACATATTGCAGCGGTAGTACTATAAGTATTACTTCTACGCCAACCGGTGGTACTTCTACCTATACTTATTCATGGACAGGTCCAAGCGCGTTTAGCAGCACCCTTCAAAATCCTACAAGAACAGCGTCTACTACTGCCATGACGGGTACATATGCAGTTACCATTACCGATTCGAAAAGTTGTACCGCCACTGCAAGCGAGGTTGTTACGGTTAACCAAACACCGGTCATATCGTCTACCTCAAGTACCAATCCAAGCACATGTACTACCAACGATGGTTCAATCACATTAAATGGTTTGAATAATAGTGTTGCCTATACGGTTAATTACACATTTAACGGCACCGCCCAAACGCCTTTAAGCGTTACCTCAAATGGCAGCGGGCAAATTATTTTATCCGGCCTTGCGCCGGGTACTTATGCGGCTATAACGGTAACGTTGGTGTCGTCTAATTGTATATCGGCATCTGTTGGGCCATTTACATTGGTAAACCCTTCGGTACCTGCCGCGCCAACTGTAGGCAGTAACAGCCCGGTTTGTACCGGCAGTTCTATCAGCCTTACTGCATCGGGTGCCGGTGGCAATACCTATAGTTGGACCGGCCCGGTAAGTTTTAGCACCACGGTTCAAAATCCTACTCGCTCAAGCGCAACTACTGCTATGTCGGGTAGCTATTGTGCTACACAAACTGCATTGGGTAGCTGCGTTTCGCCACAGGCTTGTACTACGGTAACAGTTAATCCGGCTCCTTCAATTTCAGGTGCTGTAGGTAGCAACCCTACTACTTGCGGTGGCTCACAAGGTTCAATTACTTTAAGTGGTTTAACATCTGGCTATACTTATACTATTACTTATAGCCTTGGCGGCGTTGCTCAAACTCCGCTATCATTAACAGCAAATGGTAGTGGCCAGGTAATCATTACCGGTTTGGCTGCCGGTAGCTATTCTACTTTTATCGCTGCAATTCCCGGTTGTAGCAACGGAACCCTTGCGGGTCCTGTTGTATTAAGCAATCCTGCCAACCCTTCACCTCCAACAGTAGGTAGCAACTCACCGGTATGTTCGGGTAATGCTATCAATTTAACAGCATCAACAATAGCAGGCGCAACTTACCACTGGACCGGCCCTCTTAGCTATACTTCAACAGCGCAAAATCCTACAATTGCCGGTTCAACAACCGCAATGTCTGGTAGCTACTGTGCGGTTGATACTGTTGCAAACTGTGTATCAAGCCAGGCTTGTACCTCTGTATTGGTTAATCAAACACCGGCGGTTAGCTCAACTGCCAGCAGCAACCCAACAACCTGCGGTGGCACCCAGGGCACCATCACTTTAAACGGATTAACATCTAACGTTGCTTACTCAGTTACTTATAGTTTAGGTGGCGTAGCAACCGGCCCTTTCACCTTTACTGCTAACGGAAGTGGCCAGCTAATTATTACCGGCCTTGGTGCAGGCTCATACACTAATATTATAGCAACGTTGGTTAGTACATCATGTCCTGCTGCACCGGTGGCGGGTCCAATTGTTCTTTCAAACCCATCAAACCCTGCTGCGCCAACTGTAGGCAGCAACTCACCGGTATGTTCGGGCAACGCTATTAACTTAACGGCATCAACCGTAGCCGGCGCAACTTATAAATGGACCGGCCCTTTAAGCTATACATCAACTGCTCAAAACCCATCTATTGCCAACTCTACAACTACCATGTCAGGTAGCTATTGCGTGGCGGATACCGTTGCAAACTGCGTTTCAACTCAAGCGTGTGTTACTGTAACGGTTAACCAAACTCCAGCGGCTCCAACAGCGGCGGCTTCACCTAATCCTATATGTTCAGGTAATCAATTAACGCTTACTGCAACCGGTACTGCCGGTGCCACATTTAACTGGTTTTATCCTGACAGCGCTACCGCTCACGTAGGTAACCCTATAACAAGGTTTGCTGTAACAACTGCCATGAGCGGTACTTACACCGTAACCCAAACGGTTACAGGTTGTACATCTACTGCCTCGGGTAGCGTTGTGGTAACGGTTAATGCAACACCGGTTATCAGTTCAAGCTCAAGCACCAATCCAACAACTTGCGGTGGAACACAGGGCACAATTACGCTTAACGGTTTAACTGCACTTGCAAATTACTCAGTAACCTATAAACTAAACGGAACAACCACGGGCCCTGTTACCATAGCAGCTAACGGTACCGGCCAGGTTATCATTACCGGTTTGGGTGCAGGTTCTTATACTAATATTATAGCCACACTGGTAAGTACTTCATGTCCTTCAGCTCCGGTTGCAGGCCCAATTGTATTATCTAATCCTTCAACACCGGTAGCGCCAACAGTTGGCAGTAACAGCCCGGTTTGTTCAGGCAACAGCATTAACTTAACCGCAGCAACAACTGCCGGCGCTACTTATAGCTGGACCGGCCCTTTAAGCTACTCTTCAACTAATCAAAACCCAACAATAACAGGTTCTACCACTGCCATGACAGGCAGCTACTGCGCTACACAAACAGTGGCAGCTTGTACTTCGCCTCAGGCTTGTGTTACGGTTACTGTTAACCCTACACCGGTTATTTCGTCATCATCAAGCACTAACCCAACTACCTGCGGTGGTACTAACGGAACAATTTCGCTCACAGGTTTAACTGCCAGCACAACTTATACTGTAAACTATACCTTAAACGGAACAGCACAAACCCCGGTTAGCATCGCATCTAACGGTAGTGGTGTATTAACAATCACCGGCCTGGGCATTGGAGCTTACACTAATATATTTGTAACATTAACCGGTTGTCCTTCGGCACCGGTTTCCGGCACCATCACCCTTTCAAATCCTGCATCGCCACTGGCACCAACACCGGGTAGCAATAGTCCTGTTTGTACCGGAAATACTTTAAGCTTAACAGCAACCGGCGCAGGTGGCGCAACGTATAGCTGGACTGGCCCATTAAGCTACAGCACTACAGTTCAAAACCCAACGGTTAGCGCATCTGCTACCGCAGGTATGGCGGGTAGTTATTGTGTTACGCAAACAGTAGCAAATTGTACCGGCCCTTCGGCTTGTACTACTGTTGTAGTTAACACCACACCGGCTATCACTTCAACTTCAAGCACAAACCCTACCACCTGCGGTGGAACCCAGGGCACCATTACTATAAATGGATTGCTTGCCGGTTCAACTTATGCAGTAACTTATGTATTAAACGGTGTATCGCAAGGCCCTGTTAGTTTACTGGCAAACGGCAGCGGCCAGGTAATCATTACCGGTTTAAATGCCGGCGCTTATACTAATATAGTAGTAAGCTTAAACAATTGCCCTTCGGCTCCTACGGTAGGCACTATCACTTTATCAAATCCATCAACACCTGCCGCTCCAACGGTGGGCAGCAATACACCGGTATGTTCTGGTAATGCAATTAACCTAACAGCAACCGGCGCAGGCGGCGCAACTTATAGCTGGACAGGCCCATCGGGATACACCAATACCAATCAAAATCCATCAATAGCAAATGCTGCCGTAGGCAACGCAGGTAGCTATTGCGCAACGCAAACCGTTGCAAATTGTACCAGTCCACAGGCTTGTACTACAGTAGTAGTTAACCCAACACCGGTTATCGGCGGTTCATCAAGTGTCAACCCAACAACCTGTGGTGGCACTAATGGCAGCATTACCTTAACCGGCTTAACTGCAAGTGCAACTTGCACGGTAAATTATGCTCTTAACGGTACAGCTCAAACACCAAGCAACATTACTGCCAACGGAAGCGGCCAGTTAACTATTACCGGCCTTGGCGCAGGAAACTACACTAATATAGTAGTAACCCTCACCGGTTGCCCTTCTGCACCACTAAGTGGCACTATTACTTTAGCAAATCCTTCAAACCCTGCTGCTCCAACTGTGGGTAGCAACAGTCCTGTTTGTCAAAACGGAACAATTACGCTAACCGCAAGCGGCGCCGGTGGCGCAACGTATAGCTGGACAGGCCCATTAAGCTATAGCACAACAACTCAAAACCCGACAGTAACCAATAGTGCAACCGTTGCCATGGGCGGAAGCTACTGTGCAACACAAACTGTTGCAGCTTGTACCAGCGTTCCGGCTTGTGTGTCGGTAACTGTATTCCCTTTACCGGTTATTACCAGTGCAACGGGTACCAATCCTGCAACCTGCGGTGGCAACAGCGGTTCGGTTACATTAAATGGCTTAACTGCAAGTTCAACTTATACTGTAAACTATTCTAAGAATGGAACAGCACAAACTCCGGTAAGCATCACAGCTAACGGAAGCGGCCAGGTTATCATCACCGGCCTTACCATTGGTACATACTCTAATATAGTAGTAACATTAAACGGATGTAATTCGGCTGCAGCAGGCCCTGTTACCCTGGTTAACCCTAACGGGCCAAACCCTGCAACTACTTCAAGCAATAGCCCTGTATGTTCAGGCACAGCGCTTACTTTAGGTGTTGCAACTACAGCTGGCGCTACTTATCAGTGGAGCGGCCCTCTGTCTTACAGTTCTACAAATCAAAATCCAACAGTAAGTGCAACGGCTACCACAGCAATGTCTGGTACTTATAAAGTAATTATAACCCTTAATGCATGTCAGGATTCTGGCACCGTTACTGTATTGGTAAATCAAAGCCCTGTTGCCAATGCAGGTAACGGCGGTTCATTCTGTTCAGGTACTGGTGGCAGTGTAACCCTTGGAGGTTCACCAACCGGTACCGGTGTGGCTTCGCCATTTACTTACGCTTGGTCACCAGCCGGTTCTTTGGGCGACCCATCATCTCCAAACCCTTTAGCTACTCCAACAACAACTACTATATACACTGTAACAGTTACCGATGCCGTAGGATGTATCAGCACGGCAACAACTACAGTTACTGTCAATCAATCGCCAACGGCAAGCGCAGGTAACCCACGCGTTATTTGTAGCGGAAACACAATTACCATTGGTGGCGCACCAACAGCCTCTGGCGGAACAGGCACTTATACATATAACTGGAGCGGCGGTGCTGCTGCAGTTGCTAACCCATCTGTTAGCCCAACAACAACTACTACCTACACGGTTTCTGTATTCGATGGAAAAGGTTGCAGCGCAACTGCCAGTGTAAATATTGTAGTTCGTGCTTTACCGGTTGCCAGTGCAGGTGGTAATCTTACTATACCAAGTTGCAGCCCTACCGGGTTAGCAATAGGTGGCACTCCAACTGCCAGTGGCGGAAGCGGCAGTGGCTATACTTATAGCTGGTCGCCATCTGTAGGTTTATCTTCAACAACAATTGCAAATCCAATTTCTCAAGGCCTTTTGGTTGATACTACTTATACAGTAGTTGTTACCGATGGAAACGGGTGCAGCGCAAGCGCGAGCATGCGTGTACACGTTACCAATAACGCTCCGGTTGTAAATATCACGAACAGCGGTGCAGCATCATGGTGCGCAGGAACGGGCAATAGCGTTAACCTTACTGCCAACATAACTAATGGCACAACGCCGTTTACATATTCATGGGGTGGAACAAACATCACACCAACAAACACCGCAGTTGCAACAGTTAATCCAAATACGGCAGGTAGCTATGTTTATAACGTAAGTGTTACCGATAACTTCGGATGTTCTGGCACGGCAACTTACACCGTAACAGTTAATCCTGCTGTAACTGCAAGTGCAGGTTCAGCACAAAGTGTTTGTTCAGGTTCAAGCATTACAATTGGCGGTAGCCCTACCGGTAGCGGTGGCACCGGCACTTTATCATACGCATGGAATAACGGCGCTTCGGCAACTGCCAATCCTTCGGTTAGTCCATTAGCATCAACAACATATACCGTAACTGTTACTGATACAAAAGGTTGCAGTGCTGCAGCAAATACTACTGTAACTGTTAAATCGGTTCCAACGGTAAGTGCTGGTTCAAATGTTCCTTTATCAAGCTATAAATCACTATTTATAAAAGGTTGATTATAACCACTTAGTATCTTAACGTAACTATTGTTTAGGAACAAAAACGTACCTGGTTTTCATCAACCTTTGCAGGGCAAAAGTTAACTGGCATTTAAAAAATGAATGGCTTTATCTATAATCCTGAACAGGAAAACTTCCTCAACTACCAAAATTTCAAAGAACCAATACCATGTTATTTGGTATTATTTTACGAAGATACCAAACCATATAAGACCACACAAGGGGTGTCAATAACTTTCTGGGCAATATGATCGGCTGTTCAAAACAAAAGGCTGTCATTGCGATGAGGCTTTGCGAAGAAGTAATCTTGTATTTGAGAGCGTTGTCGGATAACATAAAGAAAAATAAATCGGTATATTAGATGAAATATTTGCCACTCAAGGTTTTGAGCCAGGCATTTGTTTTTAATTCTACTAAATGAAAGTGTACATAACCAAGAAGGATTGGATTTTTATTAAATGGATCTTTTTCTTTTTTGGTATAGGTATCTTAATGTTTGGTCTTTTTCTTTTGTACGACTTCCTTTTTTCAAATAACCAACGACCACTTTGGGCTGAACTATATTTTATAGTCTTCGGCAGTGGCTGTATTTATCAGGCTATTTCTCACAATGTATTACTGGTCGACAAGGAGAAAATAATACTGAAAGGTATATTGGGTCAAACGAGTTATCCTATTACTGAATTTAGAGAAATAACAACAAAAAAGTGGGCGCAGATTTTTGAAATTTCTTTTATTGATTGTAAATCATTCGAATTTATATCCAGGACGAACAGCCCTTGTAATTTGTTTTATTCTTTTCGACAGGAAGAGGTAATTGAGATTACCCGCATTATTACAGCTGCTATAACTGAAAATAAGACTGATTCTAAGGTAGAGTAATTCCCTTCGTGGTCGGCGTCCCCGCCGCACCACTCCCTCAACTAGAAACTAAAACCTATCTAACCAACGTAACACTGCCCGTTTTATGGAAGGTAGTATTATCAAGCAAAACTATGTAGGTTTCATAAACAAAAACATTGGGCTCCTGCATAATGCCTTTAAAGCGGCCATCCCAACCGGTTTGTTGGTCGTTGCTTTCAAAAACCTTTTCGCCCCACCGGTTAAATATTTTTATGTTGAACTGCTTAATGTTCGGCCCATACACATAAAATATATCGTTGTTGCCGTCGCCGTTAGGGGTAAATACATTAGGTATAAACACATCGGGGTTGTCATCCATGTGCACCGTAACTGCGGCATCAATTGTGCAATGATCATTGTAGACAAGAGCAACCGTATAAGTCATTACGGACGAATAAGGCGTTACCACAGGGTTAGGGCAGGTAACACAGCTTAAAAACTCACCGGGGCTCCATAAATACGAAACTATGCTGCTTACCGGGTAAGGCTCTAAATTGGCAGCCAGTGTAACTGTTTGTCCTAAGTTAACGGTAGCATCGGCAGGAGTTACAGATAGGTAAGCCTCCGCCGCCTCTGGCACATCAATGTTATTAATGGTAACAATACAACCCGAATCATCCATCACGGTTACGTTGTAAAAACCGTAAGCAAGGTTGGTAAACGTATCATTGCTTTGATATGCCCCGGCATTTAATGCATACCGGTAAGGCGAACGTAGCATAGTAACCGGTGCCACGCTTAGCGAACCATCCTGGTATTGCGGCCCGTAACACGAGGTGGGTTGTGCCGTAGCGTTAAAGGTATTAGCCGCCGCATCTAAAATACTTACCTGTGCCGAAGCTGTGCAACCGGTAATATCGCTTACGGTAACAACATAATTACCCGGTGCCAGGCCTGAAATATTGGTAGTGGGCTGCTGGTTACTCCAAATGTAACTGTAAGGCGTTAATCCACCGGCAGCAGTAGCGCCCGCCCAACCATCGCTATAACCGGGGCATCTTTCATTAACACCGGTAGCCGCTGCAGTAACTACAGTTGCCTGGCTGATAAACGCCGAACCGGTAACCGAACATTGGTATGTGTCAAGCACCGTAAGACTGTAAGCTTGATTGCCCGCCAGTTGGTTAATGGTAGCGGTGGTAGCGGCATTACTCCATAAATAAGTATACGGCACTGCGCCCGATGTTGTCTGCGCAACTTCAATACCATTGGGTACACCACAAGTAGCATTAGTGCCGGTAACCTGCACCGTTGGGTTAGTATGTACCGTGGCTGTGGCATTACCGGTTGCAATGCAACCATGCGCGTTATAAGTAACCGTATAAACCGTAGTAGCTCCCGGCGAAACCGTTATTGCAGGGGTATTTCCACCACCCGGCGCCCATTGGTAGGTGCCACCTTGCACCGAAGGCGTTGCACTAATGCTTCCCGAAAATCCATTGCAAAAAGCAGTATCTGTAGTAGTAACAGTAGGAATAGGCCATTCTTTAATCATAGCGCTGTCAACCGCTATGCCGCAGCCTGCCATAGTAAATGTAACCGTATAAGTGGTGCTTAACATCGGGCTTACCGATACGGTTTGTGTTTGATATCCACCCGGCGACCAGCTATAAGTGCCTATACCATATGTTGGGGTTGCAGTAAGGTTAACCGCTGTACCCGAACAAACGGTATCACCGGTTACAGCAAGTGTTGGGAGCGCCAACACGGTTATTGTTGCGCTTCCGCTTACTACACAAAGTGCTGCAGTATAAGTAACGGTGTACGAAGTTGTTGACCCCGGCGAAATAGTAGCACTGGCCGTATTGTCATTGGTAGACCATAAATAAGTGCCACCGTTTACTGACGGACTAGCCGATACCTGCCCCGGCATACCAATACACACCGAATCTCCGGTCATAGTCAACACAGGCATAGGGTCAACCACTGCCGCCGCCGAATCAACAGCTATACAGCCCGCCAAATTATAGGCCAACCGGTAAGTTGTAGTTTGCGTTGGGCTGATTGAAATATTAGCGGTGCCAAAGTTTCCCGGTGCCCAGCTATAAGTTCCGCCCGGTAATGAAGCAACAGCTTGTAAAGAACCCTGGCTACCCTGGCAAATGGTATCGTTGGCAATAGCCAAAACCGGTATCGAGTCAACCAAAAGTGCAGCCGAATCAATTACTGTGCATAATCCTTGCGTATAAGTTACTGTATACTCGTAACTACCGGTATTAATTGGTACTACGGTAATAGCCTGCGTATTGAATCCGCCAGGTGCCCATAAATAACTGCCACCGGTAATAGATGGAGTAACTGAAATATTAGCCGTACTTCCCTGGCACACCGTAGTGCCATGCGGCGTAAGCGTTGGTGGTTGCATAACGTTAATGCCGGTGCTGGCGCTAACCACGCAAAGGGCCTCAGTATAGGTAACGGTGTAAGCTGTTGTAACCGTTGGCGAAGCATTAATTGCCGCAGTTGTCTCACCGGTGGTCCATAAATAATTGCCACCCGCGATACTGGCTGATACCGAAACTTGCCCCTGGTTACCTAAGCACACCGAATCTCCGGTCATAGTCAAAACCGGCATAGCGTCAACCACCACCGCTGCGGAATCAATGGCCATGCATCCAGCGACGTTGTAAGATAAGCGGTAAGTAGTAGTTTGCGTTGGGCTGATAGCAATATTGGCCGTTGCAAAATTTCCCGGTGCCCAACTATACGTTCCACCCGGTAATGAAGCAACCGAATTTAGTGCCGCCTGGCTTCCCTGGCAAATAGTATCATTCGCAATAGCCAATGTGGGCATCGAATCAATCACCGCAAACGCCGAATCAACAGCCGTGCACAGAGCCTGCGTATAGGTTACTGTATAAGTGTGTGAACCGGCATTTACCGGCGATACACTAATAGCTTGTGTATTATATCCTCCCGGCATCCATAAATAAGTACCCCCACCGGTAGACGGCGTAACCGAAATATTAGCCGCACTACCCTGGCAAGCCGTAGCGCTATGCGGCGTAAGCGATAATGTTTGAACCGTTACCGTCCCCGAATCAACCGGTGCATTGCATTGTGCGGTATAGGTTACATGGTAAGTAGATGTAACTAACGGGCTTACAATAATTGAAGATGTTACTTCACCACCCGGCAACCAACTATAAGTGCCGCCGGCCATAGAGGGCGTTGCCGATAAAGTTGCTGTATCTCCCCTGCAAATGGCGGTATCGTTAACAGTAACGGTAGCCAGTTGCAAAACGGTAACATGCACCGAGTCAACAACTGGTGCACCGGTTGGCGGCGTATAAGTAACAATATAGGTGGTGGTGATTGTAGGGCTAACATTTATAATGGCAGTATTGTAGCCACCCGGTGTCCACGCATAAGTTCCACCGGTTGGCGAAGCTGTTAACGAAAGCTGCACCGAATTGCCTCTACAAATCGTAGTATCCGGCGAAATGGAATCACTACCACAATGTATGTGCACCGTATCGGTAACAGCGGTGCCCCCGCAATCGGTATTCCACTGCACCTGCACGTAATAGGTACCGGGGCTTAAACCGGTTGCAGTATTGGTAACACTTGCCGATGAAGTACTTTGGCTAACCACATTATTATTGGCATCTAACCACACATAATTAAACACTACCGGGTTCAAATTAGCCGATGGCGTTACGGTTGCAGTAGCCGTGTTGCACGTAGTGGTATGAGCCACCGTAAAATCCTGCACCACCGAGCAGTTGGTGCTAAGTGTGGCTATATAGGTGCCCACCATGCTATCGCCGGTTACATACAACAGGTTATTGCTCGAATTATACTTTACATCAAAAACCACATCTCCTGCAAACCCAACTCCCAATGGTATATCTGCACCGGGCGTAAACGTGGCGCCGTTAAACGTAAAGGTTTTTATTACCCCACGGCCACCTACATAAACATGGTCGCAATTATCAACCGCTATGCCGGCCTGGTATTTTTGCACATAACCCGCAATGGCATATGATGTACCCACCATGGCACCGTTAGCATATTGATAAGCCGCCACATTGGTTCCATCGTAGTAATACAGGTAATTACTGTTAGATGCCAGCCCGTTAAACCAATTACCAGCGCCCCAATAAGGGTCGTTCGCCACTTCCTGGAAAGGAGTGAAGGTTGAATTGGCATTCCACACAAAGCCATTGTAGGTGCTGTTAACTTTATAAATGGTATTGGTGTAAGGCAGTATGCCAAGCCCGTCATTAATAATAACGTACAAATTACCTGCCGTATCATAAGTGCCGCACAAAATATCCTGGAAATCGCCCGATGTTATACCGGTTATGTTGGCCGTGCTAACCACGCCGGTAACAGGGTTAATTGAACCCATGTTCAAATTGCTGTTAGTGCCGCCGCCAAGGGCAAGCACATTATCCTGTATGCAGTTATAAGCAAACCCCCACGCCTCCTGAAAATTACTGTTCACCACCGAAATAAAATTATCATACAAGCCTGCAGCGCTAATCCTCACAATCTGCGAACCGCTGCCCACATAACCGGGGCTCATATAACTTTTGCCACTTGTTTTTTCAGTAATAAACCCGCCAATTTCATTCCACCCCACACCAATCGTCGACCAGCCTACTGATGTAACATTACCCATAAACGTCCACTGGTAAACCCCACCCGAACTATATTTTGCTACCTGGAAATACGTGCTTATATCCTGGTCGTATGTCGGCCCTGCACCGTAAACAAGCAAATTGCCCAGGTAATCATAATCAACACGCAGGCCCACGTTTTCAGGAGGTAGCTGGGTCATCACAACCACCCAGGGGTCAATCACCATAGCCTGCCGGTTATCATATCCCTGCGGAAACTGAAACTGCACCGTTTTATTACTGACAGAAAACTGCGAAGCCACCTTTACCCCACCGGTGGTATAGGTTACCGGAGCATGTTGCACCAAATCTCCCGAACGTGTATGCACAACCACATCACCGTCGGCGTTTTTAAACACCTTTTTAAGCATGCCACTGTAAACCATCTTAACCTGTGCCGGGTCAGCACCGGGGCTAACAATTAGGTTATATTCTATCCCTCCTTTGTCGGGGAAATAATATTCAACATCAATACCGGGGTAAAGCTGTTTGTAAACAATGCGCTGGTAGCCCTCGGTGGTCAGGTTTTTGTAACCTGCACCTTCGCGCTTAATGTAATTGTAGTAACCCTCGCCTTTTTCCTTTACCTCAATTTGCGGATGCGGATTGGCCCCCTCAAAATCCATCGTTATAATACTGGTGCTAATTGGCACACGGCCTTCTTCTTCCTTTTCAGCACCCTTATGCTTGCGGTATTCTTTTTCTTTCTCCTTAATTAACTCTTCCTGCTCCTTTTTATCAATGCACTGTATTTTGTAAATAACGCCGGTCTCGGTAAAAAAGGCGTTTACTTTATTATGGTTGGTATAGTATAAAACCTGCCTGCCTTTATAAGGCTCAACAATATTCCGGTTTTCGAGAAATACCGCCGATTTAAAAATATCAATATTGCTAAAGTTGAACTTGGGAAGAGCCTTTGTATTTGAAGCCTGTTGTGCGTTAAGCCCCATTACCTGCACAAGCATAACAACTACAATCATTACTGAATGAATTGGCTTAAGCCCGTACTGCCGGTAAAGTTTCATCATATCAACGGGGGTTTAGTTGATAGTGTCCTTGTATTGATTTAAAATTAAGCAATAAGGTTGTATTTGGGGGAATTAGTTTTTGCACAACTCCTCTTAGCTTTTCTCGCCCTTCGCGGGCTTGGAAAAGCTAATTACTCATTAAATGTGGTTATGGAAGCTCAGGGGCCCGAAATAGGAGGTGAGTGTCGGGTAAAGAGGCCTTACTCCATCACCATTTTACCTGTATAAACCCTCTCGCCGTTACTCAGTTTCACTACATAAACTCCCGTAGCTGCGGCAAGGTGTATTTGTTGGCTAAAACCCGAAGGCTTATCTTTTATCTCGCCCAGGTAAACGCGCTGGCCCAGCACATTGTAAATTTCGAGCTGCCCGTTTTGTATGCCTTGATTTACCTCAATAGTAAAATCATCTTTTGCGGGGTTGGGATAAATGCTGATGCCGCCGGTTTGCAGTTGCTCAACTCCGGTACATATTGGCAGGGCAAAAGTATCGGCAAAAGAAGATACGCAACCAAACTGCGAAATGGTAAGCGCAACAAACGCCGTATCCTGAGGGCCCGTCCAGTTTACCGTAAAGCCACCCTGGCTAGTATTAATAATATTGGCACCATCTAAATTCCAGCTAAAAGTAGCACCTACCGATGCATTACCTGTAAAATGAATAGTATCAATACCACCATTACAAAGTGGCCCAGTCAGGCTGAATGATACATTAGCCACCGGGTTTACGGTTACGGTTACCGAAGCATTGCTTTGGCAACCATCGCTGCTGGTGATTACGGTATAGGTTTGTGTAACAATATTGCTACCGGTTGCAGATAAACTAACCGTTGGGCTCGAAGCCGTGGTACTGTTTAGGCCTACCGAAGGGCTCCATGAATAAGCATAACCCGAGGTTGCTGCTATGCCTATTACTGCGCTACTATCGCCGCATATGGTAACATTAGTACCTGCATCAGAAACCGGTATTGCATTTACAGTTACCGGAACTGTTACCAGTGCCGATGTGCACCCCCCGTTAGCCACGGTTAAGGTGATGTTCTTTGTGCCCGATGAAATCCAATTTACCTGGAAAGGCCCGGTACCGCTACCCGAAAACACATTACCCCCGCCAAAATTCCAGGTGTAAGTTTCATTCGCGTTACCGGTTCCGGTATACGTAATGGTAGAGTTTTGACCCTCGCATACCGGAGACATAGCCGTAAACGTTGCAGTTGGTGCCGGCCCGTTGGCTATGGTTATATTAATAGTGGTATCGGCCGAACAGGCCACAGATGTTATTGTTAGTTTTACGGGATAAGTACCGGTGCTTGCAAAAACATAGGTAGGGTTTTGGCTCGTACTATCAGTAGTGCCATCGTTATTAAAATCCCAGGCCCAGCTTGTTATAGTTCCCGATGGAGTTGAAAGGTCATTAAACTGTGTAGCTCCGCCTGCGCAACCACCGGTTATTGAAAAACTAGCATGCAGTGAATTAAAATTGGCTGGTATCAGTGTATCTAGTACAAAAGTATCGGGTTGATTGCCCAGCGTGGTTATGGTTACGCTATAATCGCCGGGTTGGTTAATGCTAATGCTATTGGTATCGCTACGGCCAACTATTCCGGGCCCCGCCCAGCTATAAGTTGCTCCGCCCGGTGCTGCAGTTAGCATTGCGCCTAGCGCCGCGCAACCACCGGTAGCGCTTACGCTAATACCCTGCGGCGAGGTTTCAGCATCAATATACGCATACGCATAATGTGAGCCTGCGCATCCTGATGGCAAACAGCCGCGTGTTGTAAAAGTGATCGTAACCCTTTGGCCTATGTAAGCACTTAATGGCACCAAAACGCTGGTCCAGGGTTTCCAAAAAACGTTACTGGCTAAAATATTGTTAAACCCGCCAATGGTGGCTGCCGTGGTGGCATCAACCTGGTAATCGGCAACCGGTATGGCATTGCCACTGCTATCCTTCATGCCAATATTAAAGTAAGGCTGCTGGCCTGCAGCGTGCCCCCCATCATTTAAAACCACGGCGTAGTGATAAATGAAATTGCTGTTGCCTGTGGTAACCAAAAAGGAGTACGAGGTAGTTTCACCATCACCGGTGGCATCGCTGCCTACAGTTTGCCACATGTTACCCATACGTGACGAGTAATTACCCCCACCCGGCCAAACCATAGGTAGGGTAGCGCCAAGGCTCGTGAGATTGGGGTCATTACCGCCGGCCGTTGTGGTTATGATATGGCTATATTCGTTTGTTGGATCGCTGGCGGGGTCGTTATTGGGGCCCTGGTTAAAGCCAACGCTATCTAAAGGGTTTGTATCACCGCAACCTGCACATTGGCCCAGCAAGTAAGTACCCGAACATTGATGAGCAGAGAAAGTACCCGTCCAACCCGCAAAAGTGCCGCTTTCAAAACCAGTGTTGCTTTGAGCGCTTAACATATTAAGGCCCGGTAACAGGCTAAGCAAAACGATTGAAACGATAACAGAAGATTGCGTAGCTCTCTTTTTCATAGCGGGCGGTTTGTAGTGGCATAAAGATATATCGGTTTGAATTAAAAAACAATTCTATTTAACAGAGATATTACACAACGAAAATGGTGTTTTACAATGCCCCGGTTTTATTTGGTGGGTGCCGTACATAAAAAATCCCCACACTGCTGTCATTAACAGAGGTGCGGGGATTAAGTTTCTCTTGCAAGTTATCTTACAAGTAATCGCTCAACTTGTTTTTGAAGTGCGTCAATTTGTTTTTGTTGTTTTTCGATGATGGTTTTTTGCTCGTCAATCATTTTTTGTTGCTCCTGCATACCTTTTACCAAGGGTACTACAAAATCGCCATAGCTAAGGCTATAGGTATCGTGACTGTTAGCCGGTTTAACCAATCCGCAGAAATCGTAACCTGCATTTTGCGCAGCTTCTTCAACCTGCTGTGCGCTAAAGCCGCTGTATAAAACGTGCTCTTTAGTAGCTATAGCATTATCCCAAAACGTTCCTTTAAAAATTTCGTTGGCTTTGCTGCCGTAAGTAAAGTCGTTCAGTTTACGTACATCTAAATTGTAAGTAATTGGTTGTAGCTGCATAATAAAGTCAAGTCCGTGAGTTTCATCGCTAATATTTTTCTTAAAGCGTATATCGCTTAGCGCTGTAATAGTTTGGGTATTGCACTTAACAGCAACCACCGAGCTATTGCCCAACACCACTGTGTTGCCAAACGCTGTAGTAGCGCCGTAACCCAATAACGTAACGTTGCTTGTGCTATCGGCCACCAGGTCGGCACTAACTCCCACCGCAGTGTTAAAATGGGCACCTGCATTGGTTGCAAGTGCGTTATAACCTACTGCCACGTTACTGTAACCTGTGGTATCGCCTTTAAGCGCGCCCGAGCCAATTGCAGTATTTTGAAAACCGGTTGTATTTTTGCTAACCGCCGCGTAACCCAGTGCCACGTTATCGTGCCCCGTGGTATTAACATAAAGCGATTGATAACCCGCTGCTACGTTATTAGAACCGCTGGTATTACTATTAAGTGAAAAAACACCATTAGCCACGTTACTGCCGCCCGTAGTGTTTGATGCCAAAGCAGCTACACCAACAGCAGTGTTAAAGTTACCGCCTATATTATAATGCAGCGCAGTTGCACCCACCGCAGTATTACCCGCACCATGGGTGTTTGCCCAAAGTGCCGAATCGCCAATGGCCGTGGTATAGGCACCGGTATTGTTAGCACCTGCTACATAGCCAAAGTAGGTTTCGTTTTTGCTAACATTAAGTAAACCGGCTATTTGCGAGTTTACTTCAAACTTAAGATCATTGGCATCTGCCGTTCCAATAAAGTTAACAGCCACGCTGGTGCCGGTATTGCCTGTTAGTCCCCACGCACTGCCACCGCCACCTGTGCCTGTTGGCCCGGTAGCGCCTACAGCACCATCGTTACCACTAGGGCCCGTAGCGCCTGTTACACCGGTAGCGCCATTGTTACCATTATTGCCACTTGGGCCTGTTGAGCCACCACCTGCGCCGGTAACACCTGTTGGGCCGGTTGGCCCTGTGGCACCGCCACCAACACCGGTTACACCCTGGCTACCTGTTGGGCCAGTTACGCCTGTTGCACCGTTATTACCGTTACTTCCTGTTGCACCTGTTGCGCCCGCAGTGCCATTGTTACCGCTTGGGCCTGTAGCACCACCACCGCTACCTGTAGCACCGGTAGGTCCCACATCGCCTGTTGCACCTTGTAAACCGGTGCCGGTTGAGCCTGTTGGGCCTGTTGCACCTGTGCTACCTACTGCGCCTGTAACGCCTTGGGGGCCTGTAGGGCCGCCACCCGGGCCGGTTGAGCCTACATTACCCGTTGGGCCAACATCACCGGTACTACCTGTGGCACCGTTATTACCATTATTACCATTGCTTCCGCTGGGGCCTGTTGGGCCTGTAGCACCGGTATTGCCCGGTGCGCCCTGTGCACCCGTGCTGCCTGCATTGGCTGCATATAACGCATAAGGCACGCTCAGCAATTCGTTAGTGCCCATATCAACATAACTGGTACCGCCGGCAGGGTCAAGCTGCACTTGCAAAAATTTGGCGCCTACGCCCCAGTTAACTACGCTTAAATTGCCCGTGCTGCCAATGGCAACCGTAGCAAGGCCAAAGCCGTTTGTTGTTACCTGGAAACTTTCCTGGTAAACCACGGTGCCGGTGGCTGTGCTATCATGTATCTGAAAACGGAAGCTTACCAATTGGTTGGCAGCAACCGAGCCGTTGGCATTACGCACCACGGCCTGGTAATTCATGCTTTGCGGAGATTGTGCGCCCAGCAACAATACAGCCATAAACATGGTTAATGAGGATATAAGTTTTTTCATGCCTAAATATTTTTTAAATGAGGTGTAAATCAAATATAGGAAAGCCTTTTTGATTTCACACTCTGATGCTTTATATGACTACTGGTGGTTAGGTTTATTAAATAAGATGGGGGCAGTTTTAACAAATTGTGGATGCAGAGAAGGCAGGCGACCTGTGCATTTCTGAAGTCAGGTTTATTACAGGCACAGTCTCTTTCCTGTTATTTGATAGGAACTTACAGTTAACCAAAACCACTTATATTTATAACACAATGCCCCGTATGAAAAAGAACTTACTCCTCTTGTTACTCCTAACGCCGTTTTGCCTGTATGTTTTTAGCCAGGGGCAGTTTTACCGCACCATTAAAATGGGCAGCATGCACACCGCCGTAAACACCGCACTAACTACAAGCAGCGGTTTTTACCTGGCCGGCGCTGCCGACTCAATGTTATACGTTTTAAGCGCTAACGATAGTGTAGTTACCCAATGGGCACAGCTAATGAATTATACCGGCAGCGCAGCAGCAACCGGCCTGCTTTTAAACTACAATAACAAACTGGTTGCAAGCGGGTACATGCCCCAACAAAATGGTAACAAAGTATACTGCCTTATGGCTTTTACGCCCACCGGCGATACCCTGAAAACTGTTACTTTAAACGATAGCCTGGGCGACGATTTTGCGGGTGGTATTGTGCAGTTAAAAGATAGCACTTACGTGGTAACCGGTATGGGCCCCGGCGGCGTTGTGGTTATGCACGTTAGTAAAAACAGCACCCCCCTTGGCGGTGTGGCATATGGCCCATCGCTTACCGACCATAACCAAAAAATATTACCACTGGCCAACGGCGGCTTTATTATAGCCTGCAATAACAGCCAACCCGGCATTGGTAATCAACCCGACTTCAGGCTGCTGCGCTTTGATAACCACGCTAATTTGGTTTGGGCTGGCAGTTACCCTGTGCCGCATGGTATTGTGGTAAACAACTTTATTATTACTACCGACCGCCAGGTTTTAGTATGTGGCCAGTACGCCGACTCAAGCGTTGCCGGCATCAGTCGCAACCTAATGTTGGCTAAAATCAGTGTAACCGGTGTGGTAGTTTGGGCTAAGAAGTATACCGGTGCGCAGTTAACCGCCGGGGCCTTTCAATCAGTGGTGCAAACCGCCGATGGCGGTTTTGCAGCCTATGGCTCGGCTTCGGGGCCTGCGTATAACGGAACAGATAATTTGCTTCTCAAAACCGATTCGCTGGGCAACATTGCCTGGGCTAAAACCTACGGCCTTGCCGGCACCGATAGTGGTGTTGCACTTGGCGCATTCAGAAAAGGCTATACTCTTTTTGGTTACGGGTACGACACCACCGGTAATTATATCGAGGTTATTGCTACCGATACCCTGGGCAATACCACCTGTCATTACGATTCGGTAACACTGCAACAAAATGCCATTTCTTTAACCTTCGATACTTTGGTTTTAAACAACACTGCGTTAACCGGTTTTAGCTCCATGCAAGCCAACCTAAACACCGGCAGCCCAATTACCGATACCGTTTGCCCGGCCATAACACCACCACCATTTACTTATCATCACTTGCTCGATAGCATTAATATATGGCATTATGCGTTTAATTTTTGTGGTGTAGCTCCGCCGCCACACGGCAACAACTGGCGCTCGTTAAATGCCTGCGGCGATCCCTATTCGCGCGGCATTCTTTATACAGGTGGCGATACTATTTACAACAACATAACCTATAAGCTATTAAACCAACTAAACGGTTGGCCATTTTACGCCGGCGATAGCTGCCTGATGGGTTTTATTCGGGAAGATACACTTAGCGGGAAAGTATATTATTTGCCTGCAGACAGTGCCAACGAAATTTTGGTTTATAATTTCTCTTTGCAACCCGGTGGTTCAATGTCCATTACTTTTCCATCTCCGTTTGGCCCCGGTTATTGGGAAACCGGTTTATACAAACTAAGCTTTATTGATAGCGTTAATATTATACCCGGTTGGCGCAAGCAGTACCACTTAACCTGCGATACCTGCGCGCATAGTAACGAAATTAGCTGGATAGAAGGAGTTGGAAATATAGCCGATGCCATTTATCCCTATTATCGCAATGGTCAATTTGTTTGCGGGCCATACGAGCAATTAACAGGATGGCAATATCATCTTGATAATTTCATTACTTGCTTTGAGCACAATCAAAAAGTTTATTTCGATGTGCCCGCTTTCAATTTAGCGCAACAAGCTGTTACAAACGGATGGGGGTGGACTGTAGCCGATTCCTGCGACGCAGCCTATCCGGTGGGTGGTATTAACGAACTCAGCAGCCTCTCGTCATTCACTGCATTTCCAAACCCGGCAAGCAATAAAGTAACTGTGCAACTTAACGTAGCGCAAAGCGCGGGTTTCGATATTTATGTAAAAGATATTACGGGCAAAACCACTACCAGCCATTTGCAACTGGGCCGGTTAAATACCGGGCTTCATAATGCTGATATAGATATATCAAACCTAAGCCCCGGCTTTTATTTGCTTGAATGCCGAACAGCGGCGGGGTCACTATATACCAAAATGGTAAAACAATAAACCCCGGTTATTTAAAGAACCCCGGGTACCGTTTATTAATATCATCAAAAAGCAAATCAGCGAAAAGGTGGTAACCGGTGGCGTTAAAATGGCCGTTCAATTTCAAAAAATATTGTTGCCAGTTATCGCTTGTAATAACAGGTTCAAAATCGGGGTACATATCAATAAACTGTACCGAATCGGTTGATAGTTGCGCTGACAGCGCTTTAATATCCTCCGGCTTGTTTTTCTTTCTATAAGTGCTTTGCATGGGGTGTAGCGCACAAACAAATTGAATGTTATGGTCACGGCAAAAACGCTGTGTTTCGTACAGGCACTGTTGTATTTGCCACCGGGCCTGTTGTGTTTCGGCATTAGCAACTTCGCCCCTGGTTAAGATGTTATTATAACGCAGTATATAATGAATAAAAAGCCGGCACAAGCGGCTGTAATGGTAGGCCGGTTCCCACCAGGGGCCTTTGCGGTAAACGGTAGTGCCATCGGCATTAAAGCGCTCCATGCCACCCCGGTAAATGCAATCCTGTATATCGGTGCCGTTAATGCTCATAATAACCATATCGGGGTGCAGAGGTAAAAGCTTATCGCGCAATAGCATATACTCATATAAAGGGTCGCTGCCCGAAACCCCGGCATTAAAAACCTCTACGTTCAAACCCGCCGAATCAAGCTTTTTTTCGAACCACCGGGGCATGGCATTTGGGTATTCAACCCCAACCCCCTCGGTAAACGAATCGCCAATAAAAAACAAGCGTTTCTTAGTTGAATCACTTTTTGCCACCGGTATTTCACGCTCGCGCAGGCCAAAGCTGTTGGCGGGATAGCTGCAATTAATTTCGGGCTCGTTATATACTATGGGTTTGTTAATGGGCCAGGTGTGATACCAGCTTGGCAGGGTTTTGTTATAATATGATACATAACCCTGCCCCAGCTTTTCGGTAAAAGTTGAAAGTACCCCAAAAATTCTGAGTACAATTTCAAGCGCTATAAGCGTAAATATTACCTGGAAAAGGATGCGTTTATACTCAGGTTTCATGCCTGTAATTGTTTAAGCGTATAATGATAACCATATTGCGGGGTATTTCCGCCATAAATAATTACCTGCTTATCCGGGTTTATTTTAATATCACAACGCGCTTAAAAGCCGGGTTGTTAATTGAAGTTACAGTAACCCTTGCGCCACCGGTGGGTACTAATACGCTTAGGCTAATCGAGTTTTTTGCCAATAAAACGCCCGCAGTAATTTGTTTTTTGTAGTTGCCGGTTACACCGGTTATATCAATATTATAAGTATCAGCCTCTGTACCATCGTTAAAGATTTTAAGTTGTGCTGATGACTGCTTTTTGCTTAACGCGGTTTTACCCGTTTGTATAGTAAAGTAGCAAGGATAAAGTGATGAGGTATAATGCGCCCTGTATTCGGCAAACTTCTGCCAGCTCGAATCAAAGGCATTTCGGTTTTCTATCTGCGCGCTCCATACTATCTGCTTGTTGCGCGTTATTTCGAACACCCGGTTAACCGCGCCCATGCATACCAGCAGGTTGCCGTTTTTAAGTTCATCAACGTTTCCGTTTTTGGCGGCAGTGTTATTAATACTATCGAACGTGCAATCAAAACTCCACACAATGGCGCTGGGCACACGGTCAACTGGTTGTGTAAAAATCACCACCTGCGATGCGGGGCTGTGTTCACCGGTAGTGGCCGGGTTAGCATTATTATTGAAAACAGCCAGGCTGCCATCATGCAAAAGTGTGGTACCATGCTGCCTGAAAAAGAAGCCTTCGCCATTAGGCATTCCGTTCCAGGTCATATTATCGCCCCAGGCGCAAACCACTTTACCGGTGCTTTTTTCAATTTTAATTACCCGGTTAATATTGCGGAACCCCGCATACACATAACCCCCGTTTTCGTCTACCTCAAAAGCATTCATATGCGCTTCCGGCTCGTTATTAAACATTGTGGCATCTTTATTGCCGGCATGGGCATACAATGGCATCGAATCAAAGTAAGGCCTGGCATGCCAGCTCCAAACAAGCTTACCGGTGGCGTTAAATTCGTTTAGAATATCAAATGGCACTAAGGTTATACCGGTATCGGTTTTACCTAATGCGGCGTTGCTTACCGGTAGCTGCTCCAGGTCAAGGGTCATGTAGTTATTGTTAGCCAGCCTTTTAAAACAGTGATGATAATTATAGATATCGCTGCTTTTGGCCCCCTGTGCTTTTTGTAGCGGCGCCTGCCATATTATGTTGCCTGCAAGGTCTCTTTCCATGGCACGGCGGTTGGTTATTGTGGTAATGGTGCCTGCCGCTGTAAGGCGCATGCTATTATTGCGTAGGGTAACAAAACCCTGCATGTTTTCATTACCGTTATTGTTACCATGGGGTAAAAACCAAACATAGTTGCCGTTACGGTCAACTATATTGCCCGACATATCCAACGCAATCAGGCCACCTGCATTTTGGGCGGTATCGTTTTTCAAAACGCGCACCCTAAAGTGATCCTTATCTACAAACTGATTGCTAAGTGTTTCGAAACTGTAGGGCCCGTTCCAGGCAAGTTGCTTTCCGTTGTGCAAGCCACAGTAGCGCCAGGTATACTTTTTACCAAACTCAAAATTGTCCAGCATCGTAGCTGTTGACGCATCGCGCTTGCCAACCAAAACCTGCTTAAATAAATTACCGGGGGTATCTACTGCTACTTCCGTTAAATATTCTTCAGCACCAATAATCTGTGGGTGCTCAAACATAATTTGGGTGTAATTAAGCTTAGCACCGGGGTGTGAAGTTAACTGCTGCTCAACCGGGGCCAGGGTATGCGTTGTTATATTACCGGTGTCATCGGGCGCATGGTTTGTAGCGCCGGCGTACCGGTAGCTTTTGTAAAAGCCGGGCGTGTTGGCGGCGCACAAAAATATTGCGCAGCCCCACAATGTGAGGACCAAAAGGGTTGATTTCATGGGTGATAAAATCAGTATCGAAAAATGCTACTACCAGTTAGTATTTCTTAAAACATAAACCAGGGGAGACTTTATTTATACATGCCCATAAAGGCATTTTTAATAAGCAACCAAACCGGCATTTTGCCACAAGTAAATTACATAGCGGTAGTATAAACGCAAATCTAAATGTTAGGTTACGTTAATATTGTTATGATTAAAGTTGTATAATAAGATGTTGATTTTAAGTTCGTTGTAGAATATGCCATTCGTCATAGTTATTGAGCTCCCATATAACAAAATGAGCAGTTTAACCGGCCATTACTTAACATCCACTACCCTGATAAAAGCAGGATTGGTTTTTGATGTTACGGTTACCTGCGCAGGCAACATATCGGCGTCGATGTCATAACTCACCGACTTCTTTGTATGAACCATACCGGTGGCAAACTGCCTTTTACCCGCATGGCTTGAAATGTCGATTACATAATCATCGTCTTCGCTGCCGTCATTAAAAATCTTTAATTGGTGCGCTCCCTCGGCTAATGGCTTAAGCGCTTGTATACTAAAATAGCACGGATAAAGCGATGATGTATAGTGCGTTCTATAAACGGGAAATTTACGCCACGTCGAATCGCGCGGGTCGTAAGTTTCAATCATTGCATTCCAAACCACTTGCCCGGTGCGCGTAACTTCAAAAACACGGTTAATTGCACCCATATTTACCAGCAGGTTACTGCTCTTAAGCTCGTCCACATTTCCGTATGCTTTTGCTAAATTACCGGTGCCCTCAAACCGGCAATCAAATTTCCAAACTATGCTGCTACTTGTGCCATTAGCCGGTTGCGTAAATATTACCACCTGCGATACTGCACTATCAGCCTGCCCCAAACTTGTAGTTATTGTTGAAAACCGCAAGGTTTCGGTCGTGCAGCAATTGGGCCCCGTGTTGCTTGATAAAAAATCCATCGCCGTTAGGTTCGCCGTTGTAGCGCATACCTTCGCCCCAGGCGCAAACCACTTTACCGGTGGCCTTATCAATCTTAATTACCCGGTTAAAATCTCTAAACCCTGCAAACACAAAGCCACTATCTTCATCTACATCAAAAGCGTTTATATGGCCAATGGTACTGTGGTCAAGCCATGTTGGGTCGGGCTCGCCGGGTAAATTACCTGGTTTTGGCACGGTAGCCACATAATCCCTGGCATTCCAGCTCCAAACCAGGTTGCCGCTGCGGTCAAACTCTTTTATTATTTCCGAAGCAACCACAAGGTTTTTGATGGCCGCTTTGTTAGGGTTGCTGGCATTGGCTGCACGCCAATTTTTTGTCAACGAATCGGCAAGGATAAAATACTCCATATCAATTACCATGTAATGCCCGTTTTTCAGTTTCTTGAAACAGTGGTGGTAGTTGTATGGTTGGCCGGGGTTTAAAGAATCGTTCATCCCCAAATTGCCGGGAGGGGCCTGCCAGGTAACGTTTCCGTTCAAATCTCTTTCCTGTGGCATTCTACCAACCAGCGAGGTAATGGTACCGGTAGGTGTAAACTGCATATCGTGATTTTGCAGGTTTACAAAACTTTCAACGGTCCGGCTGTTTTCGGTGCCCGCTTTTTCCGGAAAAAACCAAACAAAATTTCCCTTTGGGTCGATAATAGTGCCGCTAACATCAAGTATTACCAGCCCACCGTTGCTTAACTGCGAATCGTTTTGTAAAACTCTTACCCGGAATAATTTTTTGTCAACAAACGGGCTACTTAATATTTCAAACCGGTAAGGGCCGTTCCAACCAAGTTCCTTGTTATTATACAAACCGGTAAACCGCCAAATATATTTCTTGCCAAACTCAAAACCCTGTAGCATAACAGCCGTCGAAGAATCTTTATGCCCTACCACACAGTGCAAAAACGAATTGGCATCATTCGCTTCAGCTACTTCAATCACATAAGCATCCGCGCCGTCTACCTGGGTATGCTCAAACATAATTTGTGTATAGTTAAGCCTGGCGTTGGGTTGTGGCACTAAATGATGTGCGGTACTTTTAGTATTAATATTGGGAGGGGTGGTGTATTGATGAGCTGTATCATCATCATCAACTAACGAGGTATGCCAACCGGTAAATACTTCGGCGGGGGTATTATCCATTCCAATGGCTACACATGCCAAGCACATGCAACCCCAAAAAATGAGGGCAAATAGGGTAGGTTTCATGGGTGACAAAACCGGTTTAATATTTTACTTCAAAACTAAAGTGGCTCACTTAATTCAAAAACTCATTCTCAACACATTCGCGTTTTCGGTTACCGGCGGGGGGCTGGCAAGGAAAATGCACTAACTCGGATAGAAGTGAGGACTATCTTGGTATTGCAAAGTTAATGCAATAAGTGGATGGTAGTGAGATGGTAAGCATACGCCAATAAGATTGGTTTTGGTATTTATGCTAATTAAACCAGAAACGAAATAGTAATCATTCATTGCGGTTTTGTCATCGCATATAATACCAAATGAGATTGACTACCGTTGTATTGCTTTATCCCTTAAATATACTTTTGAGCCCCAAAAATTAAGAAAGCCGGTGTTTTGAGTGTGTTTAAACAATTTAAGTGTCGTTTTTTTACAGTGGTTTAACAAGCTTTTTGCTTTATTTTCCGTTTCAAAATCCCCCAGAGCAATGGAACTTTTTCAAAAAATAAAAGACAAATACCCCTATTTACCCGAAGACCGCATTTTAGACGTGCTAAGCCTTGGTGAAATTGTTATGCTTAACGTAGGCGATATATTTATAAAAGAAGGGGAAAAAACAAGTAAGGCCGGCCTGGTAATTGAAGGAATGATGCGCAATTACATTGTTAACGATAACGGCGAAGAAGTAACTGTTGTTTTTGCTACCGAAATGCAACCCTCAGTGCCCTACTCATCGTTTTTTTTAGGAAGGGCCGCAAGCGAAACGACCGCGGCTGTTGAACCTACCATATTGTTTGTTATGGACTTTTTAGCGTTTAAATCGAGGAGCAAATCTGACCTTTTATATGCCCGCCTATATGCTGATCTTTTAGAAGAAGGTTACCTGGCTGCCATTGAGCGCATTGAAGATTTTACCAGAACAAAACCCGAACAACGCTACCAGCGCCTGCTAGATACCCGTGGTTTTTTAATCGAACGCGCGCCGCTTAAATACCTTGCGTCTTATCTTGGTATTACACCGGTGTCGTTATCGCGGATACGAAAAAGAGTATCCCAAAATCGCTAATTATCTTTTGTAAAGTGCTTTCAGCTTCCGGCTGAATACTTTTGTGTTGTTATTAAGGCTAAAAGCAAAAAAGCCTTAACAATAGCAGTAGATTTTTATTCACCACCCTAACAAAAGTATATGAATAAGAAAATCCTCCCGCTGTTGATGGCATTGCTTTGCCTATCACTCAGCAATTTAATGGCCCAGGCGCCTCAACAAATTAATTACCAGGCAGTAGTTCGCAACAGTTCGGGGCAGCCCGTGCCTTTGGGAACCCCGGTATCGCTGCGCTTCACCATTCACGACCAAACGTCTAACGGCGTCGTTGTTTTTCAGGAAATACACAATGATACTGCCAACCAGTTTGGATTGGTAAATGAAGAAATTGGCGGCATATCATCGCTTACCACTGTTGATTGGGGCACAGGTGCCAAATATTTACAGGTTGAGTTAGAAATAAACCACTCGGGCACTTATACCGATATGGGAGTATCGCAACTATTAAGTGTGCCTTACGCTTTGTTTGCGGGCAACAGTTCAATTGGCCCACAGGGGCCCACCGGTATAAACGGTATAACCGGCGCCTCCGGGCAAAACGGAAACCCGGGCACAACAGGGTCAACCGGCAGCAACGGGCTAAACGGGGCCACCGGCCCAACCGGGCCGCAGGGTAATGCAGGTTTAAATGGCGCAACAGGTGCCAGCGGTGTACAAGGTGCCACTGGCATTGGTGGCGGCGCTACGGGTGCCACGGGAGGCACCGGCCCACAAGGCATTATTGGAGCTACAGGATTAACAGGTGCTAATGGCAGCAACGGGGCTGCCGGTGCAACGGGTGCACAGGGCATACAAGGTTTGCAGGGCCCAACCGGCGCACAAGGCGCGCAGGGGGCACAAGGTATACAAGGTAATGCCGGCACGCAGGGCGTTCAGGGCGTTACAGGCCCTACCGGTTTGCAGGGCAACCAGGGCCCACAAGGGGCACAAGGTGCGCAGGGTAATGCGGGTTCGCAAGGGGTACAAGGTATAGCCGGTGCCACGGGTGCCACTGGTAATAACGGTGATGCCGGTGCCACCGGTGCTACAGGGTTTGGTGTTACCGGTGCCACCGGCACAACCGGCACGCAAGGTGTAACCGGTGCAGGCGGTGGTGCCACAGGGCCAACGGGCCCAACGGGTGCCACCGGCGATACCGGTGCAGGAGGAGGTGCCACAGGCCCAACAGGAGTGCAGGGAGTAGCAGGTACACAAGGCGCAACGGGCGCTACAGGCGCACAGGGTAATGCAGGTGTTACCGGCTCGCAGGGCGCTCAGGGGTTACAAGGTGCCACCGGTTCGGTGGGAGCACAAGGTATACAAGGCCCGCAGGGGGCACAAGGTTCGCAAGGTTCGCAAGGCGCACAAGGAGTTCAGGGTGCTACCGGCCCAACTGGATTGCAGGGTAATGCAGGTTCAACGGGTGCACAGGGCACACAAGGTGTGCAGGGCTTGCAGGGTGCAACAGGGGCTGCAGGTTCACAGGGCCAGAAGGGAGTTACAGGCAATAATGGCATTACCGGCGCAACCGGTCCAACTGGTGCTACTGGCAACAATGGAAATAACGGGGCTACCGGAGCAATGGGTGCTACCGGTAACAATGGCAGCGCAGGTAATACAGGGGCAACGGGCGTTGCAGGAGTCACGGGCAATAATGGCACAGCAGGCGTAACAGGAGCCACCGGCACTACCGGTGCCGCAGGCTCAGCAAATGCGTGGGGTTTAACGGGCAACACAGGCACAACCGTGGGTACCAATTTTATAGGTACTGCCGATGCCCAGCCACTCGAAATAAAAGTGGATAATGTAAAGGCGGGATATATTGATTACAATTCTAACATCGCTAATACGGCATTGGGTTATCAAACGCTTAATGCCATTACCTCGGGAGTCAACAATACAGCAGTTGGCTATCAAACTCTTAATGTTGTTACTACCGGAACCTATAATACCGGCCTGGGCTACCAGGCGGGGCTTCACTTGACTAGTGGCGGTGGTAATACGCTGGTGGGCACTTCCTCAGGGTACTCTATGAGTTCAGGCTCCAATAATACCGGTTTGGGAGTGAACTCTATGGTAGCTTCTTCAACTGGTTCAAATAATACCGCAGTAGGCTTTTATGCTTTATATAATGTAGGGCAAAACTCCGATAACACTGCCGTAGGTAGCCAGGCGGCAAAGTTGAGTTCAGGAATTGGTAACACAGCGCTTGGTAATTATGCCTTGGCTACCAATTCAACGGGTGACTACAACACAGCTATTGGCGATTCGGCCGATGTTCTTTCGGCCTCTCTAACTAATGCCACAGCCATTGGTTATAATGCAAAAGTAGGGCAAAGTAATGCCATTGCGCTGGGTGGTACAGGCGCCGATACCGTTCATGTAGGAATAGGGACTGCAACCCCGGCTTACACATTACAGGTAATTGGAACTACCAGCACTACCAATTTCCGTATGACCCACGGCGCTGCTGCCGGAGATGTTTTACAAAGCGATGCAAGCGGTAACGGCACGTGGGTAAATGCCTCAACCGCTGCCAATGCCTGGGGCATAAATGGCAATAGCGGTACTAACCCGGCCACCAATTTTATTGGCACCACCGATTCGGAGGCACTCGTAATTAAAGTAAATAACTATAAATCGGGTTACATCGGGCTTAACTCGCCTTATGTTACTTCGTTTGGTTACAAGGCATTGCAAAACAGTACCGGCATAAGTAATGCAGCGTTTGGCTACTATGCACTTGCCGGTAACACCACCGGTTATGATAACTATGCATTTGGCGATAGTACCCTTACCAATAACACCAGCGGCTATCACAACGTTGCGGTGGGCACGCTCGCTTTGTTTAGCACCACCACGGGTGTGGGCAATACCGGCATTGGCTATAGGTCGTTAACTGCCACAACAGGTTTAGTATATGGTAATACTGCTGTTGGCGATTATTCTATGCAGGCCAATACCAGCGGTGGATTTAACAGCGTCTATGGAATTTTCTCGAACGGGTATAATACTACGGGTAGCAGCAATACGGCAATGGGCGCTTATTCCATGTACTTTCCATCAGCCGGTTCAAATAATGTGGCTATAGGTTATTATGCCTTGCAATCAAGCTCCGGTTCAACGGTAAACAATAATATAGCCATAGGGTACAACGCCCTGCTAAACACGCAGGCAGATGGCAACGTTGGTGTTGGTTACCAGGCTTTGACTAATAATACCGTGGGTACTTACAACACCGCACTGGGGTATAACACCGGATTTGGTATAAGCGGTGGGTCTTACAATACGGCCATAGGTTATAATGCCAATGTTACAGCCGGTGCAACAAGCGATAAATACAATGTTGCAATAGGCCCAAGCGCTTTAGTAAACAGCGGCACCAACAATATGGCCCTTGGGTATAACAGTAGCATAACAGGTGGCGGAAGCAATGCGGTGGTTATAGGCCATAATGCAAGCACCACCCACGGCAACGTAATTATATTAGGTGGCACAGGTGCCGATACAGTACATGTAGGTATAGGTACAACTAACCCCGGGTATAAATTACAAGTAGCCGGCACAGCCAGTGTTACCAACATACAGGTAACCAGTGGTGCTACAAACGGCTACTTATTGCAAAGCGATGCAGCCGGTAATGGCTCTTGGGTATCAGCTGGCTCCCTGGGCGGTTTAGTCGGCCCTACGGGTGCCACGGGACCAGCGGGTGGAGCTACCGGAGCTACGGGCGCAACAGGTAACGCAGGTGCCACCGGCACAACAGGTAGCGCCGGAGTTAATGGGGCAATAGGTACACAAGGTAACCAGGGCGCAACCGGGGCAACCGGCGTAACCGGTGGCACTGGTTCGGGTGGTGGGCCTACAGGGCCAACGGGCTCGCAGGGTAACCAGGGCACACAGGGACAAACGGGTGCAACCGGTGCAACGGGCGCTGTAGGAACAACCGGGGGTACTGGTTCAACCGGTGCCACCGGCGTTGCGGGTACGGCAGGTGGTTGGGGTATAACCGGCAGCGCAGGCACAACACCTGGTACCGACTTTTTAGGTACCAACGATGCTGAAGCTTTTGAAATAAAAGTGGATGGTTACAAATCGGGGTACCTGGATTATAGTACCGCAATAGCCAATACTTCTTTGGGATTTCAATCTTTGGGTGCGGTAACAACCGGTAATAATAATACGGTTTTAGGGTACCAATCATTAGCCAGCCTTACTACAGGTTATCAAAACGTAGCCGTGGGTAACGGTACCATGGTGCTTAATACGGGTGGGTCAAACAACGTAGCGGTGGGCTCATTTGCCTTACAGGTTAATACCGATAGCGGCAATACGGCGTTAGGTTATACAAGCATGATAAACAATACATCGGGCCGATATAATTCGGCTGCGGGGTACAAATCATTATTCTCTAACACCTCCGGTAAAAATAATACAGCCATGGGTGCCGATGCATTAGGGCATAACACTACCGGATATAATAATGTAGGTATTGGTACCGATGCCTTGTTTAGCAGCCAAAGCGATAGCAACAATACTGCAATAGGTGTAAATGCCCTTGAAGCTAATACCACGGGCGTAAACAATGTTGCAGGCGGTTACCAGGCAATGGCGTTAAATTCCACGGGGTATCAAAATACGGTTTTTGGAGCGAACGCCTTATACGCTAATACCACCGGTTACCAAAACGCAGTAGTGGGTTACGAGGCATTGGGCGTTAACACTACCGGCAATTATAACAATGCATTTGGCGTTCAGGCGCTGGGGCAAAATACTACGGGCTCTAATAACACGGCTATTGGTAACTACGCATTGGTAAGTAACGTTACCGGCAATTTCGACATTGCCATTGGCGCCGGCGCCGATGTGAATGGCAGTAACATTAGTAATGCTATTGCAATAGGTAATGGCGCTGGTGTTTTTGCCAACTATGGTGTAGCCTTGGGGTTTGATGCCGTGGTACGTGATAGTAGCAGCGTGGCCATAGGTTATGCAGCCGTTGCTAACGAGGCAAATTCAATTATTTTGGGTGGTGTAAGTAGCAACGCTTCAAAGGTGGGCATTGGTACCTCAACACCGGTGCAAACGCTTAGTGTGGTAAACACTTCGGCTTTATACTCCGGTAATGAAGGGGCCAGCCATGGTTTTTCAGTGTTGACCGGTACCGGCACATCGGATTATATCTTATACATGGGGGCTGATAAATCGAATGGGGTATCGTACATTCAATCGGTCAAATATGGGGTAAGCCAGGCTCCGTTGGTACTTAATGCACGTGGCGGAAGTGTAGGTATTGGCACTTCATCACCTACCCAGGCGACGCTGGTTGTAAACGGTTCGCAAAACGATAATATCAGTTACGGCTTTTTAAACAGTTCGGGTACAACCGGTTCAAGTTCGGGTAATAACGGTTATTCCATCTACGCATCTTCCCGAATAGCCGCTACTGAGTTTGATGCCTACAGCGATGCACGTATTAAACATGTGCTTGGGCGCACTAATAACACCGATGACCTTGCTACTTTAATGAACCTGCAAATAACCGACTACCGGTTTGTTGATACCATGGCGAAAGGTACCAAGGAATATAAAAAGGTAATAGCCCAGGAGGTTGAAAAGGTTTACCCCAACGCAGTATCTAAACTTACCGATGTGGTGCCCGATATTTACCAGCTTGCTGAAATGAAAGCAGGTAGAATTACCCTTCACAATAGCTTAAAAGCCGGTGAGCGCGTTAAATTAATTACCAACGACAAAACCGAAATTGTTGAAGTAGCCGCAGCTGATGAAACAGGCTTTAATGTAAAACTTGAAGGAGAAGGCAAAGTTTTTGTATACGGCCGTGAGGTAAATGATTTCCGTGCGGTGGATTATGAAGCGCTTACCACACTTAATATTTCTGCTACACAGGAATTAGTAAAAATGATAAATGGTTTACAGCGCGAAAACACCGAAGTAAAAACCAAACTGGCTTCGGTAAGTAACGATGTTGAAACCATTAAACAGGCATTGCAATTAAACGTTAAGGCACAAAAGTAATTTCAGTTTTTCGTCTGCTTAATTGTTAGGGTGGATGTTGGCAGGGGGTGATAACCAATTAACTAGGGGGTTGTCTCCCCTGCTGCTTTTTAGGCCGGCGCCATTCTTCCTACTTATGCCCACCCTGCCTATATCTTCCTCAAAAGGGTAAAATAATTGTTCCCATTTTCGTATTATAATACGATTACAAATTATTTTGTCAAAACCCAAAAATCAATTTTATGAACAGTTACGTACTCATTATCATTTCTAACGTTGTTGCACTGGCTACTGGTGCGCTTAAGTTTATTCCTAACCTTACGGCCGACCTATACAGCCAGGCTATTGATGCTATTATCGAGCAACTGCAACAAAGCAAAACACAGTTTACCGCCGAGGAAACCGAGCCCACTACCGAGTTGATAGAAGGCATGGTTGCCAACGGCCTTGAGGCCATACAAGCCGGCCTTGATAGCAAAGGCGATAATAAATACGATAGTTATTTTGAAGAGGCAGTGAACTATCTTAAAAACCTGGGTACTACTGGTCACCCGCTGTTGGCTGCCATACAAACCTGGTTTCAAAATACTTTTAAAAAGAAACAGGCTGCTTCGGCATAAAGTTTCCCTCCTGTTTAATGGTTGTGTCCATGGCGGCCGGGGTTCTCCTGGCCGCTTTTTTTGTACATAAAAAAACCCAAACACAGTTTGGGTGATATACCTGACCAGGGGAAAAGCACAGGCACCTTAGGGAATCTTATTTCTTTTTCCGGCTGAATGAACGCCCCCGCCTATCCAGCTTGTCATCGTCGCGTCGAAATACTAACTGATAGACCAGTAAAATAACGCCTATACCCAAAAGTATTGGTACTAAATCCCTGGGGGATACCTTTGTTTTACGCAAACATAGAGAAAAAATAATTGCCCCATTGTATTTTTTAATACTAACAATTTGTATTATAAGATAACCGAATGATCCCTTAAATCCGCATGGTTGCGTTTAATGTTAACTAAATAATAGCTTAAAAAGCGGGCAGTACCAATGTATTTGCGATGCCTTAGCAATTAACGGCTTAACCCGCCCATTCAACGTTTCGAAAGATAAATGGTACTAGTAGCAACTTAGCATTTGCTTTCAACGGCCTTAGTTTGTTCTTTTAGCCCGTTAATTGATAAAAGTGTTAAGGAGCATGAAAAAGAGATTTATCCTGTATTGTGGCGTTATTATGGTTGCGGCCATGGCCATTCTTGCATCGTGCAATAAAACAAAAACGGTAAAGCCTGAGCGCAAGGCAATTACCGAAGCCGTGTATGCCTCGGGTTACATTGTACCCAAAAATGAGTATAAAGTTTTTGCCTTGGCCGATGGTTACATTGTTGCCAAGTACAAAGTTGATGGCGATAGCATAAAAAAAGGGGAGGCCATTTATAAGGTTCAAAACAACGCGCTTTCGGCGCGCCTAAGTGCTTCGCGCAGCAGTTACGATTTGGTAAAGAGAAATACTGACGAAAATTCGCCTGTGTTAGCCGACCTTAAGAACAAAATAAAATCGGCCCAGGCTAGGTATAAAAACGATTCTATCAATTATGTGCGCAACAAAAATATGTTTGCGGCCAACGCCATTACCAAATCGCAGCTAGACCAGGCCGAACTGGCCAATGAGGTTTCAACCAACGACCTCAAATCAGCTATTCAGCAATACCAGCGCACTAAAGACCAACTGACCGTTGACCTGCAAAATGCGCAAAGCACTCTAACCTCATCGGGAGAAGATTTAGCCAACTATGCCGTGGCCAGTATGATGGATGGCGAGTTGTACGAAACCAGTAAAGAGCTGGGCGAGGCGGTGCGTAAAGACGAACAGGTAGCTTTAATTGGCGAAAGGGGCCATAAAATTTTACAACTGTCCGTCGACCAATCTGATATTGAAAAAATAAAGCTGGGTTTAGAGGTTGTGGTTAAAATGGACGTAACCGGTAATAAGGTTTACAAGGCGCGCATTAGCAAAATATATCCCAACATGAATCAAAGCGACCAAAGCTTTAAAGTAGAGGCCGAGTTTGAGGATAATTATCAATTCAACTTTGTGCATTCGTCGGCTGAGGCTAATATTATTATTGGCAATAAAGATAATGCCCTGCTTATACCACGCGATGCAGTGCAAGGCGAAGATATAGTGGAGATAAAAGGCCTTGCGGGAAACAAAAAAGTAAAAATTGAAAAGGGCCTTGAAACCCTGGAGTTTGTTGAAGTTTTGAAAGGGGTTAAAGAAGGCGATGAGTTAGTGTTGCCTGAGGCAAAATAATGAGAAAGGCCATCTAACACAAAGAATACAAAAGATTAAATTCAAAGAGCACAAAGAAGATATGAAGGAATACACCGAAGATTAATTAGCTAAAATTGTTTTTGAGGCGGCTTTGAAGATTCATAAAAAGTTGGGACCCGGCTTGCTGGAGAGTTCTTATTTAAAGTGTTTGGCTTATGAAGTTGCTCAAGCCGGTGTTGAAGTTGTTACTGAAAAATCCTTGCCTTTGGTTTACGAGGAAATAAAATTAGAGACAGGATATAGAATCGATATGCTGGTTGGTGGTAAGCTTATAGTTGAGGTAAAAGCAACCGATGGCTTAAGTAAGATATATATGGCTCAAACGCTTACATACTTAAAATTATCGAATTGCAAATTGGGTTTGCTGATAAACTTTAATGTAACGCTACTAAAAGATGGTGTAAAAAGAATAGTAAACGGCCATTAGAATAGATGTATTTTTTACAAACCATTGCGAGCTTTGGATTTAAACTTTTGTATTCTTTGTGTTAAATGGGATTTGGTATGAAACTGCCGGTAAATTACGAGATAGCTAAAACACATTTGCTAGCCAAAAAACGCACCACCATTACTGCTATGCTGGGCGTAACCTTTGGTATTGGCATGTATGTGTTGATGATTAGCTTTATGACCGGCTTTAATGAGTTTTTAGAGGACTCACTGCTATCGGCCACACCTGATATTAATATCTACAACGACATTAAAACCGATTACTCACATTCAATCCTGGATGAGATTTCGGATACCGGTAAGGTTATGAATGTTGTGCACCATCCAAAACCAAAGGATATAACACCCAACGTGCGCAACTCGCAAAAAATAATTGAGGATTTAAAGAAAGATACCCGCATAAAGGCCATTTCTCCGCTACTTGCTACACAGGTATTTTATAATAACGGGCCGGTGCAGATTAACGGCACCTTGCAAGGCGTAAACATTTTAGAAGAGGCCAAAATTTCGGGCCTTGATGTAAAAATGAAAACCGGTAAGATTGAAAACCTGTTAACCGTTAACAATGGTATTTTGCTGGGGCATAGCCTTGCAACGCGTTTGAACGTACAAATGGGCGACCTGGTAACACTCGCCACCCCCAACGGAACTTCGATGAGGTTTAGGGTGGTAGGTACTTTTCAATTTGGGCTGGGCAGCCTTGATTTAATACGCAGTTATGTTAGCCTTAATAACGTGCAGCAGCTAATGGGGAAAGACAACCAGTATGTAACCAACATTAATCTTAAACTAAACGACAACAGGGAAGCAACCGGCATGGCCAAAGAGTTTAAAAAACGCTACGGTTACAAGGCGGATGATTGGCAGAACGCGAACGCCTCGGCTATGGTATCAATCACCATTCGAAATGTAATGACGTTTGTAGTTTCGTTTACGCTGCTGGTGGTAGCGGGCTTCGGTATTTATAATATTATGAGCATGACTATACAGAACAAACTTAAGGACATTGCCATATTAAAAGCACAGGGCTTTTCGGGCACCGACGTAATGACTATATTTTTGGCCGAGTCGGTTACTATTGGAATTTTGGGTGCATTAACCGGTCTTGCGCTTGGCTATTTAATGAGCTACGGTGTTATGAATTTACCGTTTCCGAAAAATGATAATATCAGTATTACGCATTACCCGGTTACGTTTCACTGGTATCATTATGCTTTGGGAGTTATTTTTGGTATGATAACAACTTTTATTGCCGGCCTTATGCCAAGTTTAAAGGCAGCTAAAATTGATCCGGTGGCTATTTTGAGGGGGTAATACAAATACATTAAAGGCTGTTAAACACAAAGGGCACAAAGGTGAGCACAAAGAACACTAAGAAGAAATGAAAGAGTACAGCGAAAACGAACTTGCGAAAATTGTTTTTGAATCGGCATTAAGTGTGCACAGAAGGCTTGGGCCGGGTTTATTGGAAAGCGCATATCTAAGATGTTTAGCACACGAGGTTGCTAAAAACGGTGTTGATGTAATAATTGAAAAGCCTTTGCCCTTGGTTTACGATGAAATAAAATTGGAGGCGGGTTATAGAATTGATTTGCTGGTTGGTGGTAAACTTATAGTTGAAGTCAAATCAACGGAAGGTTTAAGTGATGTTCACATGGCGCAAATATTAACCTATCTGCGATTATCAAATTGTAAACTGGGGCTATTGATAAATTTTAATGTTGTGCTTTTAAAGGATGGAGTAAAAAGAATAATTAACGGCACTTTGTAAACCTTGTTTTTAAACTTTGTGAACTCCGTGTTTAACCTTTGTGTCCTTAGTGTTAGATGGCATTTAAAAAGAACTTATGAATTTCGGGAATCAAAAATCGGATGTTGTGCTCGAGGCTCCTTTAACGGGGACGAGGGATGTTGTGCTTGAAACGATTAAAATCAACAAATCGTTTTACGAGCCGGAGGAGTTTCATGTGTTGAAGGATTTGTCGTTCCAGGTAAAGCGCAGCGAGTTTGTATCGATTGTAGGTAAGTCGGGTTGCGGTAAATCAACGCTGCTGTATTTAATCTCTACTCTCGATACCGATTACACCGGTGAGATACACATTAACAATCGCAAGGTGACCGGGCTAACGCAAAACCAGTTGGCAAAATTCCGTAATGAGCATATTGGCTTTGTTTTCCAGTTTCACTTTTTGCTGCCCGAGTTTAGTGCTTTGAAAAACGTAATGATACCGGCCGAAAAATTAGGTAAGTATTCGAAAAGCGAAATTGAAGACCGCGCTTACGAAAAACTGAAGTGGCTTGATATGCAGGAGTTTGCCGGTAAACTATCGAGCAAACTTTCGGGTGGGCAGCAGCAGCGCGTGGCTATTGCTCGCGCCCTTATTAACGACCCCACCATTATTATGGGCGATGAACCCACAGGCAACCTCGATTCAACCAATACCAATATAGTTTTTGATATATTGAAAGACCTTTCAAAATCGAAGGGCCAAACTATTATATCAGTAACGCACGATGAAGAGTTTGCGTCAAAATCGGATAGGGTAATTGAAATGAAAGACGGCGAAATTATTAAGCAATAATTAATCCCGCTTAGGCGGATATAGTAAAATGAGATTAAACAGGGAAACGAAAATTGGCCTCGGGGTGTTTATAGCAATATATGTGCTATTCACCTTTGTGCGCGTTGTTGCTTTCCCTGAGCAGACCTTTATGTGGCACTTTATATTAAGCGTTTTCGGGCTTGTGGCTATTTTGTTTTTTGGTATTACCGTAAAAGTTATTGACGATTTTTTAGACCGCCGCTATCCCTTTGAGCGGAATATATTTTTAAGAATAACGCTGCAGTTCATTATTACGTTTGTGGTACTTATCACATTCCGCCTGGCTAATTACCATTGGCTGATGAGGATGATGCCGTTTAAAATGTCGAAAGAGTTGTGGTATTCAAGTTTTGCGGTTAACCTGTTTATGGTGTTATCGGTTATTCTCTTCATTTTTGGTTTTCACTTTTTCAGGCAGTGGAAGGAGCAAAAATTAATAGCCGCCGAACTTGAAAAAGATAAAGCGCTGGTGCAGTACGATAATCTTAAAAACCAGCTTAACCCGCACTTTTTGTTCAACACACTTAGCTCGCTTAACTCGCTCATTTTCGAAAACCCGCAACTGGCATCCGAGTTTTTACAACAGTTGAGCAAAGTGTACCGCTACGTGTTAGAGAATAAAGAGAAGAACCTTGTTACCCTTGGCACTGAAATAAAGTTTGTAAAGCATTACGTGCAACTATTAAAAGCGCGTTTTGAAGAGGGCATTGATGTGCGTTTTGAGGTTGCGGAACCCGATTTGTCGAAAGGGGTTGCACCGGTTACGCTCCAGTTGCTGATTGAAAACGCCATTAAACATAACACCACGCAAAAAAGCGCCCCGCTTGATATTCATATTTTTTGCGAGGATAATTTTTTGGTGGTAAAAAACCCGGTTCAAAAAAAGCAGGCAATTGAAACCAGCAACGGGCAGGGTTTAGAAAACCTTAAAAATTTATATCACTATCTTTCGGAGAGAGCGGTAATTGTTGAAGAAAGCGCCGATTGTTTTACCGTTAAAATACCCATGCTCGAGATATGAACGTAATAATTATAGAAGACGAATCGTTGCTTGCGAAAAGCCTGCAACGCATGCTGCTCGAAATTGAGCCGGGTATTAAGGTTTTGGCGGTACTCGATTCGGTAGCGGCTTCGGTAAATTGGCTAAGCACCAATGCGCACCCCGATTTGTTGTTTGCCGATATACAGTTGAGTGATGGTGTTAGCTTTGACATCTTTAACAAGGTAAAAATTGATAAACCGGTAATTTTCACCACGGCTTATAACGATTATGCCATCCGCGCATTTAAGGTTAACAGTGTTGATTACCTGCTAAAACCTATTGATAAAGAATACCTGCAGGCGGCAATGCAAAAGTTTAAACAACATTACCAAAACGCACCCATGGGCGGTGTTGCCGAGCAGTTAAAAGAGTTGATGCTAACATTGCAAAACCCTACCGAGAAGAAATATAAAGAGCGTTTCCTGGCGCACTATAAATCGGGTATTGTGCCGTTGCCCGAGAATAAGGTTGCCTGTTTTGTAAAGGACACTATAATATATTTGATTACTACTGGTAACGAAAAGCTGGTTACCGATTACAGCACCATTGATGAAATAGAAGAAGTGGTAAACCCCGCAAAATTCTTCCGCGCCAACCGCCAAAGCATTATTCAAATAAATGAGGTTGAAACCTACAAAAAGCACGATACCGGTAAAATTGAAGTGCATTTAAAATGCGATAAATCGCTGCATGTAGATATCAGTCGCGAGAAAGCAAATGATTTTGTGAATTGGCTGGATCAATAGTATTGAGTAGTGAGTATTTAGTATTAAGACTTGAGTCGCTTTTACTGCACCACCAACTTCCCAGCCTTCAAAACAACACCACTACTCATAACACTCCACAAATACATGCCTCTGCTTGTATTGCTCAATGCAACATCGTTAATTCCGGTTTTTAATGTTGTCCGCTTTACAATGCGGCCGGTTAAATCGTAAACTAGCAATTGGTAATCGGTGCTGTTTCCGTTAGTAATTTTTATTTGGAATTGGCCGTTGTTGATCGTTGGATAGAGTTTAATTGTTGCGTTGTTAGCGGCAATATCATTGGTACCCATTACTATGGTTGCGGGGGTGCCCCAGGTTTCGGTCCCTTTGTGGAAATAGATTAGGGAACACCTATAGGAATCCCAACTGGAAAAACCATCGCTGTCGTAGGAATATATGTCAACAATTCCCAGGCTATTTGAGTAACTATAGTTTTTGGCGTAGCAACCCAAGCCACTACAGGCCTGTGAAATGTTTACGGTTCTTTGATTATAACCGGTGTCAATACTTAAAGAACATAAACTATACCCACAGCCAATTGTGATAGCAGAATCAAATGCCGCATAATTTGAAGTGCTGTCGCTTCTTACGGAACGATTACCCCGAAAGGAAAAAAGATCGCCAGGCGAAGTTGGATTAGGCGTTTCATAAACGGCTTCCACTACAGATAAGGAATCTTCAAGTTGAAAATATTGCGCTGCATTAACCACGATCCTCTGAAATGATATCAGATCATAGTTGATTCCCTGATAGCCATTCAATGTTCCATCCTGTGATTCAATCTTATAATCAAAAGTATCACGCACATTAAAATTATAAACCTGTGCGCGGGTTAAAGTATCGTTAGTTGCTTTTGATTGAACCGCAAGTGCTATGAAGATGAAAAGTAAAAAGTGTTTCACGTTGCGGTTTGATATAATATAAAGTTAGGTGTTAGTTTTGGATTGAGCAACATTTGTTTGGTGGTTGTTGCACGAAGTGTGTTAGCCCCTTCCGTCCCCTTCCCGAGTAAGTCGGGATGAAACAAAAGGGGAAACCAGAGCAGGCTTGGGAATTGAATTGTAACACGGGCGAATTATAAAACCCGCATCTTACCCGTAAAAAGTTATGTTTGCACCACGAAGGGTAAAAACCCAGCCCCACCCATCGCTTAATAATGACCGCAGAAGCATACAAAGAAGCCATTAAACAATTAACCCAAATACCCGGAGTAGAGAGGTCGGTGGCTGATGATTTAATACAAATGGGTGTTACCTCAACTGCTGCCCTTAAAAACAAGGATGCCGAAAAGCTTTACAACAAAAGCAATCGGCAATCGGGAACAGTGCAGGATAGAAAGCTGCTTTACGTTTTGCGTTGCGCTGTATACTATGCCTCAACCGATGTGCATGATAAGGAGAAGCTGAAGTGGCAAAGCTGGAAGGATAAATAAACTTGCCGAAAAGAGCGCGTCATTGCGATGAGGCTCTGCGAAGAAGCAATCCCGTATTTGTGATTATCTGACATCTGACGATAGACCTCTTCTTTCCCTGATTTTCATCAATGAGGGTTAAATATATCTCTACCAATTTTATAGACCAATAAAAATGCTCAACTTTACGGCAACAAAACTGTTAGGTAGATATGAAAATTGAGCAAATATACACGGGCTGCCTGGCTGTGGCTGCTTATTACATTGAGAGCAACGGCGAAGCCGCCATTATTGACCCGCTTCGCGAAACCGCTCCCTACATACGCAAAGCCGAAAAAGATAACGCCCGCATTAAGTATATTTTCGAAACTCACTTTCATGCTGATTTTGTGTCGGGGCATGTTGAACTGGCCGAAAAAACAGGGGCTACTATAGTTTACGGCCCTAATGCCAATTGCAGGTTTAAGTGCTATTCGGCTACCGATGGCGAAGAGTTTAAAGTAGGTAAGCTTACTATTAAAACCCTGCATACACCGGGCCATACCCCCGAATCGACCACTTATTTATTGATTGACGAAGAGGGCAAACAACACTGCATATTTACCGGCGATACTTTGTTTATTGGCGATGTAGGCCGTCCTGATTTAGCCATTAAATCGGATGTTACTCAGGAAGACCTTGCGGGTATGTTATACGATAGCCTTCGCACAAAAATTATGGTGCTGCCCGATGAGTTGATTGTTTACCCGGCGCATGGCGCAGGCTCGGCTTGCGGTAAAAGCATGAGTAAAGAAACCTTTGATACACTGGGCCATCAAAAGCAGGTTAACTATGCTTTGCAGCCAATAACAAAACAGCAGTTTATTAAAGAAATTACCGATGGCCTTTTGCCTGCACCGCAATACTTTGCAAAAAATGCGATGATGAATAAGGATGGAGCAGGTAGTTTAGATAAGGTTTACGCGCACGGTTTAAAAAAATTAAGCCCTGCCGAATTTGAAGTGATAGTTGAAGAAGCCGGAGCACTGGTATTGGATACCCGCGACCCGCAGGTGTTTGCAAAGGGCTTTATACCTAATAGCATTAACGTGGGCCTTAACGGGCAATTTGCGCCCTGGATAGGAGCTCTTATTACTGATTTAAACCAGGCCATAATAATTGTGTGCGATGAGGGTAAGGAAGAAGAAACAGTTCGCCGCCTGGCACGTGTGGGTTATGATAATACCCTGGGATATTTGGATGGGGGGGTAGCCAACTGGCAAAATGCGGGTAAGGCTATTGATACCGTCAACTCAATAAGCCCCGATGAATTTGCCAACCGTTATGCCGCTAATGAATTGCAGGTGCTTGATGTTAGAAAGCCCGGCGAATATACCGGTGGCCATGTAACCAATGCCGAGAACAAGCCCCTTGATTTTATTAACGACTGGACCGGCGATTTAAACCGCGATGAAACTTATTATGTGCACTGCGCCGGCGGTTACCGGTCGATGATTGCATCGTCTATATTAAAAGCAAGGGGATTTGAAAACCTGGTTGAAGTGCAGGGGGGCTACGGTGCCATTGCCAAAACCAACGTACCCAAAACCGATATGATTGCTGAAACCAAATAAAACTGCGTGTATGTTTGCTAAATCGTTTGTTGCTACTTTTTTTATTGCGTTGATATTTACTTCGTGCAATAGCCAGTCATCGGGTGTAAAAAATATGGGGCCCGATGAGTTTGAAAAAGGAATTGCAAAACCTAATGTGCAGTTGGTTGATGTTAGAACCCCTGATGAGTTTAAAGAAAAACACATTGCCGGTGCCGTAAACATAAACATAGATGGGTCTGATTTTGAAAAGCAGTTAAACGCTTTGGATAAAAACAAGCCTCTTTATGTTTATTGCCTCGCCGGTGGCCGTAGTAAAAAAGCTGCAAGCGCAGCTTCGAAGGATGGCTTTACAGATGTAAACAACCTTGAAACCGGTATTAATGGATGGATGGGCGCCAATAAACCGGTGGCCACCGCAAACGGCGAAGCACCTAAAGCAGGTATGAGTTTTGATGATTACCTGGCACACATTAAAAACCCCGATAAACTGGTATTGGTAGATTTTAATGCCGTTTGGTGCGGCCCTTGCAAGGTGCTTAAACCCATAGTTACAAGGCAAATTAAAAAGAACAGCGAAAAGGTTGACCTGATTGAAATTGACGTTGACAAAAACCCCAAAGTGGCCGCCACCATGAATATTACGGGCATACCCTTGCTTATCCTTTACAAAAATGGCCGCGAAGTTTGGCGCAGTATGGGCCTTATTGACGAAGACCTGTTATCAGGCAAGCTGAAAGAATTTGCTAATTAAGTAGCATTGTAGCATGAAACGCCATTATAAAATTAAAGTAAGCGGGAAAGTGCAAGGGGTATTTTATCGAGCAAGCACCAAACAAATGGCCGACCTTTTAGGTGTGAAGGGCTTTGTGCGCAACGAGCCCGATGAAACAGTTTACATAGAGGCCGAAGCCGATGAAGAAATACTGCACCGGTTTACCCAATGGTGCCACCACGGCCCCGACCGTGCTGAAGTAACACACATTTCGATACTCGAAGATGAGTTAATGGATTTTGAGGTGTTTGAGGCGAGGCGATAGTTATTTAAGGGCCGAATGGTTCAATTCGCCTTTTTGAACCCTGCTGTTGATATATATTTTCAATTCCTCCAACGACATATTCTGTGTTTCAGCACTTATTTTATCGCGAATTTCACGCATCATTTTAACCGCGTCAAATACTTTTGATTTCTTCTTAGTTGCCATAATTAATAAGGTCTTTTGGGCTTCTGATTTCCAAAAGTTGATAACCCCGTCTCAAATTTACGGAATTATATCCTTTAATTCTATCCAGGTTTACAATATGCTTAAAATTCCAACTTGCAAGCACGTCAGCCCGATAAATGGTTGCCATCGCAATATGCCGGCAGTCCTCCAGGCTCGTTTTTCCCACTACCTTTTCCTTAATATAGGCATCAGCCAGTTCCATAACTTCCTGGTTAATCGAAACCGATTCAAACTTTCCCCGAGGGAACTTGGATAAAAGCTGGCGAACGCGCAACGGGGCCGCGGTAAGTTCTAATTCTAAAAGATCAGAAATAATGAAGGCGACTTCCTTGTTTTCGAGTCGCTTAAAAAGTGCTCGCGTAGCCTCCTTAAATTCGTCATCATAATACCCTCCTATAACCGAGGTATCTATATAAATACGTGTTTTCATTTTCGATATGAAAAGTAGAAAAAGAAAAACACTATCCTAGGAATATCTAAAAACTACCCACCTCATAATTTGCTTTCTATCCTCTTACCAAAGTAATCTCAGTAACCTCGGGTAAAATGCCTACACGGCCGGGGTAGCCCAAAAAGCCAAAGCCACGGTTAACGTAAATATATTGCTTACCCTCCTGGTATAAACCGGCCCACTGCTTATACATGTATTGCGAGGGGCTCCACTTTAACCATTTTGATTCGATACCAAACTGAAAGCCGTGCGTATGGCCTGCAAGGGTTAAATCAATATCGGGATAGTGTGGCCTAACCTGTGCATCCCAATGCGAAGGGTCGTGGCTCATTAATAGTTTAAACGGAATGTTTTCGGTGCCTATATAAGCCTGGTCGATTTTGCCGTACTTAGGCCAGTGCTCGCCCTTGCCCCAGTTTTCGATACCGATTATGGCAATTTTTTCGCCGCCTTGCTCCAGTATCACATTTTCGTTCATCAATAAATTCCAGCCCAATTGCTTGTGCACGCCTTTAAAGCGCTCAAAATTGGCCTTCTTCTCTTCCTTGCTATCCCATTCAGAATAATCGCCGTAATCGTGGTTTCCAGTGGTTGAAATAACGCCATGTTTAGCCTTTAGCTTATCAAACACATGCATGTAAGGCTCCATCTCATCAGCACGGTCGTTTACTAAATCGCCGGTAAAAAGTATCAGGTCGGCATTCAGGGCATTAATCTTCGCCACAGCCTCAATCAAAGGCTCGGTGCGGTTAAAGCTTCCCGAGTGGATATCTGAAAGTTGTATTATCCTGTAACCATTAAATGCTTCGGGCAAATTCGGAAACTTAATAGTTATCTTTCTGAAAGTGTAATTGTAAGCATTGGCTACTACACCATAAACAAGTGCCCCGGCGGGTACTGCCGCTGCAACAACTGCCAACCTGCTTAAAAACTGGCTGCGGGTAATACCTGTACTAGGCGGGCCACTCGATAATTTTGCCACGATCCAACGCCCTAAGCGCACAATATCTTCGGGCAATAAAAACAAAAGCATAATAATTTTGGCCAGCAGAAAAATAAGGAACAGCACCCCAAAAGTTACATAAACAATTTTGGGTAAATACCGGTGAAAAGGGCGGTACGAAAGAAAAGTAGCCAACAAAAACATGCTTACGCCCCAATATATCCATTTGGTGGTTTTTACATTAGTTGGGTTAATGGCAGTTTTAATAGCCTGCCAACCGTAAAACTCAATTGCGGCGTAAATGAATACTATAATGGTAATTATTAAAATTGTCTGTAACATTTTTACTGTGTTCATGTGTTCACGTGTTCATGCGCTCACGTGTTAAAGCTTTAATTGTTCGTAAATAAGGGTAATACCCAGTAATCACGAACGAGGCGCTAAAATATTTGATTTCCGTTCACAAATACCGTTGTAATACAATACAGGGGTAAAAATTGTTCGCTAAAACCCTAGAACAGGCTATTTTTCACAAATAGTGGATGTGGGTAAAGCGCAAACAGCCGGGCCTCTCCCGGTCATTGCTTCGCTCGACCACCCTCTCCATCGCAAGCGATAGAGAGGGTAAAATCAGCAATATCGGGGGAATCTCCCCTCTCTATGCGTAGCATGGAGAGGGTGACCGCACGAAGTGCCGGTAGGGAGAGGCCTGTATTATTGCCCTTGAAGTGCCATCCATATTTTCGTCGAAACGCTATCAAGGTTGGGCTGCAACTCATCATTTAAAATTCGAATTGTTTTCAATCCCAATTGCGCTAAAATGAAATCTCGGTTGTCATCATACTCTTTTTGAAATTCATGTATTTTCCCATCCAATTCAATTACCAGGTTCTTTTCAGCACAATAAAAATCGGGTATAAAAAAACTTCTTTTGCCTTGTATGCTTTGGTAAATAATCGGGTGCTGTCGCCTGAACTTATATCCCGAAAAGCGTTTCGCTTTTAATGCCTTCCATAACCTGGTTTCAGCTGCAGTTTGGTTTTTGCGCAGCTTGCGGCACAGTTCAATAATGCTTGGTTCGAACATAAAAGCTAAAATACAAAATACAGGCCTCTCCCGGTTATCGCTTCGCTCAACCACCCTCTCCATCGCAAGCGATAGAGAGGGTAAAACCGGCAATATCTGCTGAAACTCCTCTCTCTATGGATAGTGTGGAAGGAGGCCGCATAGTGCTGGCTGGGAAAGATTGGCTGTTTGCATTCCGTATTTCCCTCACCATCGCAAGCGATAGAGAGGGTAAAACCGGCAATATCCGCTGAAACTCCTCTCTCTATGGATAGTGTGGGAGGAGGCCACATAGTGCTGGCTGGGAAAGATTGGCTGTTTGCATTCCGTATTTCCCTCTCTATCGCTTGCGATGGAGAGGGTCGGCCAGCGAAGCGAGGCCGGGGAGAGGCCGGCTGTTTATCTCTATCCACATAAATCAAAAAAATATTTTCTTTAAATACAACCTTATTGCTTAATTTCAATTCTATAGATAATAGATTCCTGACCAAACCCCTGCTGATGAGATGAATTCTATTCTACGCACCTCCCTAGTCCTATTAGCCATGGTATTATTCAGCCGCTCGGTTTCGGCACAGTGTACGGCTGCACCTACTATCAACTTTGTCAACCCTTCGTTCGAGGGTACCCCGGCAGCTAACGTTACCCCAGCGCCATGGACGGAGTGTATGTCGGGCCAAACGCCTGATACGCAACCGGGTATTTGGGGTGTAACAACCCTTCCAACCAATGGCAGTAGCTACCTGGGTTTGGTGGCTGAGCCTTTGGGCAATTGGCAGGAAGGAGCTGCCGAACAATTAGGCAGCCCGTTTTTAGCAGGTGTTACCTATACATTTACCGTTGATTTGGCCAACTCATCTACCACAGGCGGTGGTATTGTGCCCGGCTGCGCCGAACTTGAAATTTGGGGTGGCTTTAGCGCCTGCGACCAAAATACTTTGTTGTGGAATTCGGGCAACATTACTCCTTACGATGTATGGCAAACTTATACTGTAACCTTTACGCCAACTCAAAACTTTACATGGTGCATGTTCCAGGTTAATAGTTTGGGTTGTTCTTCGCAGCCTTATATTTTGGTTGATAACATCAGCCCGGTTTTACCTTCAAACGTTACCTTAACGGTTCAACCAATAAGCGAAGACCACTGCTTTGGCGATTCGCTTGGCAAGGCGGTTATACACGCTGTAGGCCAAAACCCACCTTTTACCTATGCTTGGTCCTCGGCCACCTTTATTTCATCTGATTCAATAGTTAATAACGCGCCTATAGGTACTTATGCAGTAACTGTTACCGATGCCCACACTTGCACAGCAACGGCCTCGGTTACCATTACACAGCCGGCACAAATTACCCTTACACCCGATATCATTCAACCTGCACACTGCAACTAAGCACCGGTTTCGAAACCAGCACTGCAGCCGTGTTTGATATAACCGGCCGCGAAGTGTTACCGCTCTTTACCAACCAACACCTTTCAACCTACAATTTCAACACCGGTAGCCTAAGCACTGGTATATACCTTGTGCGCGTTGTTAACCAAAACGGCAAACAAGCCGTTTGCAAATTGGTGAAACAGTAGAGGCTTAAATGGGGGTTACCCATGCTCCCGATAGCTATCGGGAGCATGGGTCGCGCTATGCGCTCCAAGCCCTCGCAAAGCCTCAGGGCTTTCCGCTGCTATCGCTAACCCGAAACAGCAAATAGCCCCTGGGGGTGGTTAGGCTGTTTGCATTCCCCTCCCTATTTTTTATTGAGAGGGGTGGTCGAAGACCGGGGTGAGTCTGGCTGTTTGTATTACAGTATAGCGGTTCTCCCCCTTGGGGAGTTAGAGGGTTGCGTAGGCTGGCTGTTTTGCATTTCCTGCCCAAAAGGTTCCAAATCCTGCCAAACGCTGCACGCTTTTTTTGCCATCATAAAAAGCAACACCATTGATAATCAGCACCGGTTGCAACAAACACGCACCACACAAACAAGCCACGCAACAAACTACACAACACTCCAATTACCAAAACCCGAATTCTCGGAACTTTTTATGAACCCTGCATACAATGGCAAAACACTAACCATTAACTTGCAATAACATTTCAACTCCGTACTTAACCTCACAATAAATAAAGAACATTCACAATGCAATGCAAGCAACCGTGCACTACATAATAAATATACCTATTAAAACCCCACCGGTGCGCCAACTTATAGGCAGGGTGGGTATAAGGGCATTGACTGTTTGTATTATAGCATAGCGGTTCTCCCCTTTAGGGAGTTAGAGGGTTGCGTAGCGGCTGCTTGTATTAACATTAACACATTAACACCTTCGCACCTTAACACAATTCCCCCCACTTCCCATAAAAAATACGTATTTTACACATCATTAATCTGTTATCCCACCCGCAAAATAGCCTGCATGAAAAAACTATACTTCATTTTTCTGTTTGCCTGGGTGGCGTTTAATACTGGCAAGGCACAATACGTAACCATACCCGATACTACCTTTGTAAACTGGCTGCAAAGTAATGGCTATTCAGCTTGTATGAATGGTAATCAGTTAGATACTACTTGCGGGGCGGTGTTGAGTGCTACAACAATGAATTGTTATGCGGTGCCTGTACGGGATTTAGCGGGGATTCAATATTTTAAAAACCTTGACTCGCTCGATTGTTCTAGCGATTCGCTTTACAATATACCCGCGTTACCACCATTACTCACTTTCTTAAATTGCGGCTATAATAACTTAATTAATTTACCATTGCTGCCAACAAACCTGCTTTCCTTTCAATGCGCATATAACAAACTAACCTCGTTGCCAGTATTGCCTCCTAACTTGGCTGATTTATATTGTGAAAATAATAAACTAACCAGCCTACCATCTCTTCCAACCACCTTACGAGCATTAGATTGCTCTGAAAATATTAGCATTGATAGCATCCCCCCGCTACCGCCTTCAATGTGGGAATTTGGGTGTGAATATAATTCTATTAGAAGCCTACCACCCTTACCTTCTTTTCTGCGGCTATTGAGTTGTAGTTCAAATCAACTTACTTTCCTGCCAGTATTGCCTGACACCCTGTTTAGTCTGAGTTGTAGCTATAACATTTTCTCAAGTCTTCCTGCATTACCTTTATCTTTAGAATATTTATACTGCGATAATATGTCTCTTAACAGTTTGCCTATACTTCCTCCGTTGTTACAAGGCATATCCTGTGCAAATAACCAGCTTACCATCCTGCCATCTCTGCCCCCGCAATTAAAAGAGTTAACTTGTTATAGTAATAACCTTACTTCAATTCCGTTATTACCAGCTACAATTTCGCGACTGGAGTGTGGGAATAACCCAATAACCTCAATTCCAGATTTGCCAGATAGCCTCTTCATTTTTGATTGCTCTTATACTCCCAACCTAAGCTGCTTGCCCCAATTAAAGCGTATAATCAATCTTGATTTTACTCATACTGCCATCAATTGCCTCCCCAACTACGGTGTTGTAAACCATAGCAGTCCCCCATTATCCAGCCTCCCCCTCTGCGGCATCTACAACCCCAACGGCTGCCAACCCTTCTGGAACATCAGCGGCCAAACATATTACGACCAAAACATCAATTGCAATTTCGATAGTATTGATGTTGGCACTAACTACGTAAAAACCCAGTTGTACGATAACACCGGTGCCTTAATACAACAAACATTTACCGGTGGCGAAGGTTATTACTCTTTCGATTCTGTTGCTTACGGCAGTTACACGGTGCAGGTGGATACTTCTAATTTACCCTTTGTAGTAAGCTGCCCCGGTACCCGTTACTACAACGATACCTTATCGGCAATCGATTCATTAAGTTACAACAACAACTTCGCCTTTAAATGCCGCACACAGGGTTTTGATGTGGGTGTGCAATCGGTGCTCAACAATTATGTTACTCCGCGCCCTAATGCTGTTTTTACGCTTAATACTATAGCCGGCGATATGAGCGAACTATACGGCGCCCATTGCGCTACCGGTATTAGCGGGCAAGTGCAAATAATTTTTAACGGCCAGACAAGTTATGTGGGGCCTGCAGCCGGTGCCTTAACCCCAACCGTTACCGGCGGCAACACCTTTACATGGTCTATCGCCGATTTTGGTGCGATAGATGATTTTACGGCTTTTAATTTGCGGTTTAAAGTAGATAGCCTTGCCGTACCCGGCAGTACGCTTTGCTTTAGCGTATCGGTTACACCCACCGCTAGCGATTACAATCCCGGCAACAACGCTTTAAACTATTGTTTCCCTGTAGTTAACGCCCTCGACCCTAACGAAAAAGAAGTTTGGCCTCCCAACGAATCAACTAATCTCTGGTTAACCTATACCATCCGTTTTCAAAACACCGGTACGGCCGCTGCGGTTAATGTGCGCATAACAGATACCCTCGATAGCCATTTCGACCCTTCTACCTTTCAACTACTAACCTACAGCGCCAAAAACCTGACGCAGATTTTTGGCAATACTGTTGTATTCAACTTCCCCAACATCAACCTGCCCGATAGTGCCACCAGCGATAGCGCCAGCCGCGGCTATATTCAATACAAAATAAAGCTAAAAAATAACCTGCCTCTGGGCACCGTAATTAATAATACAGCATATATCTATTTCGATTTAAACAACGCGGTAGTAACCAATACCACCACCAATGTTTACGGCGATGTAATCTTCGGTATCAGCAATGTAACACCCGATGCTTTTGTAAATCTATACCCCAACCCCGCCCACAACTATACCACTGTAAGTGTAAGCGATAACCTGATTGGCAACTGGCTGCAACTAACCGATGCCGTTGGAAGGGTAATAATTAACCAGCAATTAACCGGCAACCGTTTTAACCTGACCACCGGTGCCCTAAGCCGCGGTGTTTACTTAGTGCGCATAGGTAATGCTGTAATTAAGAAGTTGGTGGTTGAATAGCAGCAGACACTATTATTTTGTCATCCCGAGGTCATCCGAGGGATCTTGGATTCGGCTTAGTACCGGCAGCGTTAAATCCCGCAGGGTCCGAAACGGAGACCCTGCGGGGACGCAAATACTTGCGCACCTGAACACATTTATGGGGTTCCTTCGCTACCGATAGTTATCGGGAGCGGGCTCGCTAATCTGTGCGAAACATTCTATGCCATAGCGCCTTAAAGGCGGCTTTAAACTCAGGCCCGGTAAAATGCGGTTGCCGCACTTCCGATTTCCATTCCCCTTTATCCGGGTATAGCAAAAAATAAAACGGAAGTGCCTTGTTTTCTTCACCCTCTCTAAAATCGCCGCCCCACTTTACATTATAAAATTTTAAAGTGTCGGCATCCTTTTCTACAAAATATTTTCCCTGGCTAAACCACAGCAGCACATCGGCGCTGTGCTTATCGGGCCAGTTTTTTATCAGCGCGGTATTGCGGGGGTAACTTACCCATTTCGCGTCTCCGTGTTTCTGCATAATCGAATAATCGCCCAGCCAAATGCTGTCGTCAGTAGTAGCAATACCGGCCCACAAAAAATTATTGAACATGGTAGGCGAGGTGTAAAGCTGATCCACCCGGATATGCTGCCTGTCTAAATCCTGCGCAAAATGCTGATGCACGTTGTATTTGTTCACCAGGGTAAATACCATATACAAAAGGGCATAACTAATGCCGGTCCACGCCGTTTTTTGGCGCAGGGTGTTTTCTTTTCTCATAAAAAAACAGGCCACCACAAAAACCATAAAAGGCAGTGTAAAAAATATATCAACCACCGCTATGTTATTGAAACCTACTAAAGTGTGGGTAAAGGGAAGCAGAAACTGCGTGCCGTAAGTTGTGCAGCAATCCAGTAAAGAGTGTGTTACAAGGCCCAGGCCCCAAAGCAGTAGCAACCGCCCGTATGCAATGCGCTTTTTAAAAATGAGGTAAGTAAACCACGATAGCAGAAAGGCCAACGATATTTCTGTCAAAAAAGCATGGCTATAACTGCGGTGTATTTGCAGTTTCAATATTTCATCGTTGGTTAAAAAGTTGAGGAATACATCCAGGTCGGGAATGGTCTCGGCTATGGCTCCAATTACCGCAGCCTTATACCCTATCTTTTTGCCTAATACAACTTCGCCTATGGCTGCCCCTAAAACAAGATGTGTAACCGAATCCATGCTGCTGCTATTTTTACAAAGGAAGTCAGATTTTTGAATTTACTTATGTTTTGCAGCTCTTTGCTTCCCTATGTTTCCTTCTTAGCCGGGTCTCCCTTTACGGCTTTGCGTAATGGGGACTCGGAGTATATGCGGTCTATCTTTACGCCGAGTCCTCAACCTTCGGAAGGGAGACTCGGCTGAGAAGGAATTGGTGAAGCAGTAGAAGCCCCGGCTGCTTGCATACCGCTTCGTAACCCGGTCCGGCAAAAAACTTATATTTACAAAATATCAATAACAGAACCAACGGCGTGAAAAAAACTCTCTATTCCCTCTTCTTTGGAACTTTATTGTTATGCCAGCAGGCGGCTGCACAAACCGTAATGCAATACAACAACGGCCCGTACCAGCATACCATAACAATTCCACGCGCCGGCGGCACTTATACACCCGATAGGCCCGCGGCACCGTCATCATACACACCCGAAAAAAAGACAAGCTATACAACCCCTGCCGATAATGCACCAACAACTAAGTCTGAATCAAAGCCGGTTGTTGAACCTTTTCACGCGTTACCGGCTCCCGAAAATGGGTATGCGGAGTATAGCTACTCGGCAGAAATTAAATACAAGGGAAATTTTAAAAACGGACAACGAAGCGGCACAGGTGTGTTAACTATCAAGGATAAAACAGAATACGACGGCGAATGGGCAAACGATTTGTTTAATGGCAAAGGAACCTTGCATTTATCGTATGGAGTATATGAAGGTAATTTTGTTAACGGATATATGAGCGGCCATGGAATACTTACCGAAAACGGCGAAAACTTTACCAGCGTTGTTTACGATGGCGAATGGGTAAACGGCCATGAAAACGGGTACGGAACTTTAACCGACCTGAAAGAAAAGTATGCCGGTTACTTTGCCAACGACGCAAAAAACGGAAAGGGTACTTTGACAGTATTGAAGCATGGCGATGTGTATGAAGGTACTTTCGTAAATGGGAATATAGATGGCTTCGGGACATATTATGACGGATATTCGCAGGCAAAATATACAGGCAACTTTAAGGTTGGTAGCAGAAATGGCAAGGGAGTTATGGTTTGGCCTTCGGGCGAAAGAATGGAAGGAACCTGGAAAAATGATGAGATGGATGGATACGGTATTTCAACCTGGGCGAACGGGGTTAGATATGAGGGTCAGTGGGTAGCAGGCCAAAGGGAAGGACATGGTGTATGCACCGATGCGAACGGTACGAAATATGATGGCGAATGGATTGCCAACCGCCGCAACGGGCATGGGGTATTGGATAGCGCCGGTATTAAATATGATGGCGAATGGCTTAACGGCACAAAAGCGCTAAACCCCGAAAGGCCCAAAGCAGACAAGATAATCGACCCCAATGACCCTGTATTAATTGATCTGAAAAAAATAATGGAGTCTGCAACCCATGGCTTTGCCGATGCGAAGGGAAAACGTAAAGAAAAACACCCTTCGGCTAAAGACATTGAGAAAACATTTAGCAGCCTGTTGAGTGTAAGTTGCGCAACCTATAACGGCACTATTACCGATGCCTATGTGTATGCACTGAGTAATTATGCGCAATTTAAAGAGGAGGTTTCATTTAGTAACACAACCGACAGGGATAACTATTTGCAACTACTTGGTGCCGCTTTGCCACCGGGTACCGGTAAGAGTGGGTATGGATGGGATGAAGCCTATATGCCGGGGTATGGGTATATTAAATTACAATTCAATACTTTATCCGACAAAGGTGTAACCATATCTATTGTATGCCTGCAGTGCTATGGGAAATAATAGCGATGCGCCTTGCGTTCAGGTAAGGATTGCTTTGCTAAGGTTGGAGGGCCGGTGGGAACACAAAATCATTCCTTCAATAATTTCACAGCCGCAGTTCTGCCGCTCTTCAAATCAATAGCCCTAAGCAAGTAGGTGCCGCGGCTAATGCCCTGCAGGTTAATCGATATTCGGTTCGTTCCTTCGCTCACCTGCCTGTTCTCTTCGGTTACCACTCTGCCCGTTGCATCATAAAGGGCCATATGCAGGTTACCCGGTGCGGGTATTTCAATTTGCAGGTTCGTATTTTCCAACGCCGGGTTAGGAAAAACAACAGCACTCAATTCATTGCTCAATGCAGTTATACCGATTATGTTAAAGCTGGTGTAATAAAGAAAGCTTTGATCGGTGTTAACGCTGTCGTATTTGTTTAACGAATACACCATGTTTTCGTTTGCATCGTAGGTGTAATCATATTCATACCCGGCAACCCAGCGGTTATTGGTAACTACGGTGGTATTCCAATAATAACTTTTATACAGCGTTTGGTTATTGGCTTGGTCGTACGCAAAAACCTGCATAATGCTGTTAATATACCTTAAGCTATCGGTGTCCCAGTTCTTATAAATTGCAAAAGTTTTTTGGTGGTTGATGTTGTAAACCGAGCTGTCGCTTTGCGCGGGTATCCATCCGCTAATCTGGTTGTACGATATATCAAGCGTATCGTTGTTGGCAGCATCGTAAAAAAAATCCTGCCGGCCTGTGCTGTCCCAACCACTCCCGTTCCATTGCAGTTGATATTGTTGTATCCTGTAGTTATTGCCGTCGTATTTATACACACTCTTATCTATAGAAGGAACGCCACCGGACCAGGTTTCCGTAATCGCTGCTAAAACGTTGTTGTTACCATCATAGCTATTACTGCTGTAATAGCTGCTATCCCATGTCGAATTAACGGCATTCCAATATAATGCAGCTGTTACCAGTATGTTGTTATTCGCATCAAACGAAGCCGACGTTTTAGTGTAGTTAACCCATACACCGATTGTATCCCAATTGAGCACCTCGGTTGAGGTTTTATTGAAATTACCATCATAAGTATTCATGGTCAACTTGTAGTTGCGCCACTGGTTGCTAACCCAATACTGAAAGGTATCGTTGGCCACGTGGCTACCGCCGGCATAAGTATAAAAATGCTTTACTGAGTTATTCCAATCCGGCGAGTTATAGGTATAGGTGCTATCCTCTGTGTTTAACCCCTGGCCGTTATAAATATAATTGGCCGAATCGTTATATAGCCAGTTACCGCTACTCCATACGTCGTGTCGCGTGGCTAACAGCTTATAAACAAGGCTTCGCTCACTACCCGGTGCCTGCCACCCGGTATTTTGCGCAAATGCAAGTGTGGTATATAAAAAGCTGCAGATAAGGGGGACAAGCTTTTTCATAAAATTGGATTTTCAATAGCCAATTTACAAAAAAATGTGATGAGAAACTATTGTCCAAACGTAGTTAAGAGTCATAAATTTTTAGGTCTCCCCCTTCCCAAGGTTGGGCGCTCCGCGAAGACGAAGTTTATCCTTACTCCAATTTTTATTTTTTGTTATATTAGAGCCATGAAAAATATAGCCACATCACTATTTTTTATTATCGGTTCCGTATTCAGCGCGGTAGCGCAGTTATCTGGTAGTGCGGGTATAGTAACCAACCCAAATGTAAGTATACCGGTTGGGCAAACCTGCGCCACCCTTAGGGTGGCCGTTACCGGTGGGTATCAAACAAATGCATATACAGTTGGCCAGGTTGCCTATGCGCCACCTGTTGCTTTCAACACCGGCGATTCTGTAATAGTGCATACCGATGACGTTTGGAGCCAACCCTTAACAATACCTTTTACTTTTTGTTTTTTTGGTACGGCACGCAATAAGATTTTGATGGGTTCCAATGGAGAGGCCTCGTTCAATTTGCCTAACAGCCCTGCTTTCGACAATTGGAGTATCTCTAGCCCGCTTCCTGATACTGCCGAACCAGACCAGCGCCTGGCAATTATGGCCCCCTGGCAGGATTTAGATCCAACCAATCAGGGCATTCTTAAATACGTTTCGGGAGGAGTAGCACCCAACCGGTATTTTGCCATGACCTGGAATAACGTGGCCATGTTTGGTGATTCAGGTAGTGTTGACGCATCCTATTGTGCCGCTTATCATCACGAAACACAAATGGCAGTATTGTACGAAACATCGAATAACATTGATATTTACATTGCTCAAAAAGATACCGAATGCAGTAATTTAAGTCATAGCACTTATTGGAATAACGACCTTGCCATTGAGGGGATAACCGACTCTACTATGACCCACTATTACACCGTGCCCGGCAGAAATGGCACCATGTGGACCGCCCATAACGATGCATGGAGGTTTAGCCCCGCCGGTGCACCCGATTATACAACTACCTGGTTTGAGGGAGGGGTACAAGTTGCCACCGGTGATAGCGTGCAGGTTTGCCCCACCGGTCCCACTACCTATGTAGTGCAGGTTACCTATACTTCATGCAACAATGCCCCATTAACTTTAAGCGATACCGTGCACGTTATTTTTGGTTTTGGCTTGAATAATCCGGTTATACAATATCCCGATTGCATACACACCGGTAGCATACTTGCCCAATCCGCTGGTAATACCGGTCCGGTAACTTACTCGTGGAGCAATACAGAAACCGGCGCGCGCGATACTGCGCTAACCGCCGGCACCTATAGTGTAACCGCAACCGACTCGATAGGCCAAACTGCTTCTGCAACTTATGTTTTGCCGCAGGATATTATCGGCGCATCAACTAACGCAACCGTAGCACAACCTACTTGCCTGCATAAAGGCAGCATCAACCTGCAAAATGCCCCCGGTAATAACCCCACCGATACTTATGCGTGGAGCAATGGGCAAACATCTGCCATCGACACTGCACTAATTGCAGCCACCTATACGCTTACCATTACCGATACCGCCGGTTGCAGCGCTACTGCAAGTTATACGCTGCAGCAGGCCTCACCGCCTTCTTATAACGGCACGGGCTTTGCTTCGCCCACTTGCTCATACAACGCTAATGGGTACGTTAGGGGTAATGCATCAGGTGGTACGTCGCCTTACACTTATTTATGGAGCAACGGCGAGCAATCGGCCAACGATACTGCTTTAACCGGTGCAACCTACAGGGTTACTGTTACAGATAACGCCGGTTGTACCGCCAGTGCCAGCTATGTATTGCAACAGCCTTCGGCAATTAGTTTTGGAAATATGGTGATAACACCACCGGCTTGCTATGGCGATACAAACGGCTCGATACGCGGTACCGCTAATGGCGGCACCGGCCCTTATACTTATTTATGGAACAACGGCGAACGTGCCGCCGCCGATACAGTGCTGGTGACCGGTACCTATGTAATTACCATTACTGATAATGCAGGCTGCAGCGCAAGTGCCGGTTACCAATTGCAACAGCCATCGCAACTTTATTTTGGTAACGGGGTTGTTACCCCTGTATCATGCTTTGGCGATAGCGACGGACGTGCGCAAGGCACTGCCTTTGGTGGCACTGCACCTTATACCTATGTATGGAGTAACGGCCAGCATACCGCTATTGATACCGGTTTAGCCGGTGGTAATTATTTTGTTACCATTACCGATTCGCATGGCTGCCGGGTTGCCTCGTTATCTGTAGTTACCGAGCCGGCAACACTTGTTATAGATACGGTTTTTGTGCAAAATGCCTGCCCAACTACGGGTAGTATCAGCTTTGCCTTAACCGGTGGCACTTCGCCTATGTCTTATCGATGGTCGCCAACGGTTAGCGGAGGCAATAATGTAACTGTAGCACCGGGTAATTATTCGGTAACCGTAACCGACGCGCATGGATGTACCGCATCTGACGCTTTTACGGTTAACCCCGCCGTTCACCCGTATATAACAATACTTGGCGACACTTCTTTTTGCGCTACCATAACCAGTGCATACACGTTGCTTCTAAGCAATCAAGGCAACGACCCGTCATTTCAGTGGCAGGTAAATGGCAATAACGTGGGTATAAGCGACAGCATATTCTTTCCCACATCACTTAATAACAACGATGTTATAACCTGTGCGCTTACCGCAGATGCTTGCGCCACCCCCCCAAGCGTTACAAGCGCGGGTTTTACGGTGCACGTTAACCAGGCACCTTACCAGGCGCTATGCCTTGTTAGTGTAGATAGCGCCGGTACCGCCAATGTTGTAACCTGGGAAAAAGCCAACAAACCGGCCACCGATAGTTTCTTTATTTATAGAACCGATACACCCGACACCAATTACCTGCAAGTAGCCGCCATACCCCGCGACTCGCTCAGTCAATACACCGATGCCGGTGCTAACCCCGCCACCGGTAGTTACCGCTATAAAATGAATTTGAAAGATACCTGCGGAAACTACAGCGTGTTAAGTAATTATATTCAAACCATTTACCTGCAATACACCGGTAATGGCAATTTTGTATGGACCCCGTATGTGGTTGAAAACGAGGCCAGCCCTGTAAGTTCGTATAATTTGCTGCGCGATACTTCGGGCAATAATAACTGGTACACGGTTTCGGTTACTACCGATACTACAATAACCGATGCCGATTATAATTTGTACCCAAATGCAAGTTATGAAGTGCAGGCTGTGCTTAGTATAGCGTGCGTGCCAACCCGTGGGCTTTCAACAAGTACATCTAATATACTGGCACATTTATTCACCGGTATTAATACTGTTGCAGCCGGTAAAATAACACTTTACCCTAACCCTGCCCATAACCAATTCGAAATATTGAATACTAACGCGCAGGATAAAATCATTTCGCTTACCCTCGCCGACCAATTGGGCAAGCATATCAATGTTCCATACGCGCAAACCGGTGCCGGTAGGATAAATGCCGATATCAGTACGCTGGCCACCGGTATGTACTACGTTACAATTAGTTATGAAAACAGCACTGCTGTTTTGAAAATTGTGAAGTATTGATGTTGAATGGGCGACCGGTTTAATGGGATTGTTGGTGATAACACCACAGCTGCGAGAATATGCTAAGGAATGCTTGCTCCAAAATCAATAAAGTATTTTTCCTTGCTTCTTATTGCCCAAATTTTGAATGCAGAGAAAGCTGAAGGTTTTTGCAGATGACCTGCAATTTGATTTCTTACCACCAATTTTTCGGCAGCTGAGAGATTGGCATCCAGATAAAATTTGAAAACTAAATCATAAAATGCCGCTAATTCACGATGCAGGCGCTTGCGTAAGTTGCCGCTTTCCATTTTCTTGTTAATAGTATGCTCGCCATTGTAAACATCATTTAATAATGTTACGGTGGGCGTAACACCATCCCGGGCTACAACTTCTTCAACCACAACTTTTATTTTTGCAAACCCATCGTCTTCAATGGTTGAGTAGCGAATCCAATTGGTAACCTCATGCGCAGGGTTGGTGCAATTCAACATGTTATCATACACAGCCTTTGCAAGTTTGGTGTTGTTGCAATGTCCGCAAACAAAAAATAAGTTGTCCCAGTCAAATTTTAAATTAATGTCGCCTTTATGTGGTACAAAATGTTCGGTATTGATGCTGGTTATATCTGAATCTTCGCAGATGTAACACTTATTGTAAAAATCCTTCTGTATCTGCAATCCTACATCCTCTGTTCTGTAAGTTCCATTGAGCTTAAGCTTTTCAATTGCCAAACTTGCTGGTGGGGGCTGGTGCTTAACCACATTAATCATCAGGCAATTTTTTTAAGGCGGATATTATTGATTTTTAAACTTAGCTCGGGCGCAAAGCTTAGCGGAAACTTATTGAAATATTTTTCCAGTTCATCAAAATGCTTGTTCTGCGCCGCATCGCGTTGCGTGTTGGCCGATAACTCTTCGTATTCTTTCACCTGCTTTTTTACAAATTCCGAATACTGGTCGGCATCAAAATAGGTTTCAATAATATTTTCGACCGAGTAGCCACTTAAGTCTTCAATACGTTGCTTTTTCTCCAAATCAAAAATAATGGCATTATCAACCGAACTAAGAACAAACGGCGAGTGGGTAGTTATGATAAATTGTAACTTAGGGAAGAAGGCAGTAAGAAACGGTAATATTTTGCGTTGCAACTCAATATGCAAATGCGTTTCTATTTCATCTATCAAAACTATACCCTGCATTTCGTGGCTGAAATGCTTGTATTTTTCCATCCGCAACAAAAGCTCAGATATGATATTAATAATAGCCGAATAGCCATCTGAAAGATGATTTAAATCAAACCTTTCGTAACCATCCATCAATACATAAAAATTCCACTCCTTTCGGTCAAATTCAAGTGTAACATTCTCGCCATAAATCTGCCTCAAAACTTCCTCAAACGCTACAAACCATTTATCAATGGAGTCAGCACTTACATCATCCTTTTCATCACGAGCGAACGAGCGTTCGGTTTTTAGGTTTACCAAATACTGTAAAAAGAAATGGCTATGCTTCTCATTAACAGAGTTGGGTTGCTTTTCTAAATCCAATTTTTTAGGGCCTTGAGCAAGATTATAAATTGCACCACCACGTTTTGCAGGAAAATGAGCAAACATGAATTCGCCGCTTTTAACTGCTTTATTTATTACATCAAACTTGGTAAAAGCGGGTTCAACTTTTGTGTATTTGTTAATAGTTTGCTGTGTGTTTTCAATATTTCTCAGATAAGCGTCCGGATTAGAAGGAGAACCATTTATTAGGACATTTTCCCATGCAGCAATATGTTCTTTCCATGCCTCAATTTGAACACCATTTCGTTCCACCCCCTCAAAATATTCCTTCATTAACTCCAAAATGCTTGTTTTACCACTACCGTTCTTACCTGTTAAAATCAGGTGCTTTCTATCCTTCTCATCCAGGCGTATGTCAATCCCGGTAAGATGCCGTACCTTATTTATCTTCAAACCCGTTAAAAATATCTCTTCCATTTATAGTTAGCTTTAATGCTGTGGCTAAAATAAGGGTTTTGCGTAACTTTTAATTTATGCCTGGTTTTTAGCCCAATTTGCCAATGTGCCGGTGTTAGTGTTATACCCACAGCTGTTGGGAAGATGCAAATACATTAATGGCTAAAGCCAGTGTACCTTCTATTTTAACCCCGACTTAAAAGTCGGGGCAATATTTTGCCCCGACTTTTAAGTCGGGGGGAAGAATTTAAGGGTATTGGCTTTAGCCGTTAATTTCTTCCCAAAATCCATGGTATTATACCCAACAACCTAATTTGGGCCGAATTGAACTTATACCCACCCTGCCTATATCTTACCGCTAAATGCAGGTGGTAAATACTTAACTTTAGTAGCCATGGTTAAAATTAAATTAAGCGGCGGGAGTTCTTTGAAAGTTCGAGTTTCGGGTTTCGAGTTGGGATTAGGAGCGGATGGGTTTTAAAAAAGTCGACAAAAAGTCGACACTTTTTTTGAACTGGATTTTAGATACAACATGTTCAGAGGCGAGAAAAGATTTGCCGAGATTTTCCGGTTTTCGGGTTTTGGAGCGGTAATTTGCCGAAATAACGATGGAGATTTGCCGAGAATTGCCGGTAATTTTGCGTTTTTGGGGTAGTGGCGTTGAAACTATGAGAGGAGAGGAGTGAAGATTTTTAGGAATTTTCCGAGATTTTCCGGCAATTCTTGTTTTTTGGCTGGTTTGTACTTACTGAAATGTAGTTTATTTCTACTTAAACCAACCAAACCTGCCAACGGCAAAAACAAAAGCACCGGCCAGTACAAAAAATGCACCCATGCCCGCCGCAATAGCTTTGTAAGGGCCAATTTTTGGTGCCAGGTAACTAATAACGAGCATATAAGGCACCCACGATACCAACGTGCCAATTAAAACAAACATAGAGTGTTTGCTAACCGCAAGGCCGCCCTGTGTTTGGCCAATAAATATGTACGAAACCAAAGTAAAAACCGGCACAAGCGCTGCCAGGCCCGATAGCAGCCGGTACCCGCTTTGCTCAAGCAACACAATTAAAACGGTAAAAGTGCCACCGGTTAAAAAGTAAATCACAATGTTTTTCATCATAATTGGTAAAGGCTTAAAGCACTGTTATAAAGCTAAGCATCTTTTTGTTGCTGTTTTATATCATTGGACCTGTTATTAATCAGGCCGTTTGCATTTTGCATGAACCCCTGGACCTAACTGATAAGTAAATGAACCTGTGCTGTTTATGAGTGCAAATGATATATCCGAAAATTTAAAATATCTTTGACCTTGCGACACAACCCACGCACCTAACTTATCACCCATAAAAACTGCTCCATGAGAAAAATTTTCTCCCTCCTGGCCATTGTGCTTTTTCTGCTACAGGCAAATGCCCAGGCCCCGCAAAAAATAAATTACCAGGCCGTAGTGCGCGCACAAAACGGCGCACCGGTGGCCGATGGCAGCATAGTATCGCTGCGCTTTACCATACATAACGGCACGCCCAACGGCGCACCGGTATTTACCGAAACCCAAGCCGATACGGCTAAGCGTTTCGGGCTGGTAAGTGTTGAAATCGGTTCGGTAAATAACCTTAGCAACGTTAACTGGAGCAACGGCCCCAAATACCTGCAGGTTGAGTTAGACCCCACCGGCGGCAGCAACTTTACCGATATGGGCACCGCGCAGCTTTTAAGTGTGCCCTACGCATTATTTGCCGGTAATAGCGAAGCCGGCCCGCAGGGTGCAACAGGCCCACAGGGGTTTGCCGGCGCAACAGGCCTTAACGGTGCCGCGGGTGTAACGGGTGCTACCGGCCCATCGGGTAACAACGGCGCCACAGGTGCTACCGGTGCCAATGGTACCGGCGGTGGTGCTACCGGCCCAACGGGTGCCAATGGAAATAATGGAACAAATGGGGTAACCGGCGCTACCGGGCCAAGCGGTACAAATGGCAATAACGGAGCAAATGGAACAACGGGTGCCACAGGGCCCACCGGTAATAATGGAGTTACAGGTGCAGCGGGTACAAATGGAAGTAATGGTGTTACAGGCCCTACAGGTGTTAACGGCGTAACGGGCTCAGGTGGAGGTGCCACAGGTCCAACAGGCCCTACGGGCAATACCGGTGTAACTGGTATTGGCGGCGGTGCCACCGGCCCAACGGGTAATAACGGAAGCAATGGAACAAATGGAGTAACCGGTGCTACCGGACCAAGTGGTGCAAATGGCAATAACGGCGTAAACGGTGCCACTGGCCCCACCGGTGCAACCGGTGCAAACGGCAGTAATGGAAGTAATGGCGCTACAGGTGCCACTGGCCCAACAGGTAATAACGGTATTAATGGAAGTAACGGAGCAACCGGTGCATCGGGTAATAATGGAAATAATGGGGTTACGGGCGCTACCGGCCCTACGGGCATTAATGGTGTAACAGGCGCTGGTGGTGGCGCTACCGGCCCAACCGGCCCAACTGGTAGTAAGGGTACCACAGGCATTGGCGGTGGGGCAACCGGCCCTACAGGTGCTAACGGTAGCAACGGTGCAAATGGCGCCACGGGCGCAAACGGCAATAATGGTTCAAACGGCAGTAACGGCGCAACAGGCGCTACCGGGCCAACGGGCAATAATGGAAGCAACGGCGCAACCGGTGCCGCTGGCAGTAACGGTGCCATTGGTGCAACCGGCCCTGCGGGTGCAGCTGGCAATAACGGTAGCAATGGTGTAACAGGCCCAACCGGTGCAAATGGCGGTAACGGTACAAATGGCGCAAACGGTGCAACAGGCGCCAATGGCAGCAATGGCGCTACCGGCCCAACCGGTTTGGCGGGGAGCAACGGCACAGCAGGGGCCACAGGTGCTACCGGGGCAGCCGGCTCGGCAAATGCATGGGGGTTAACCGGTAATACCGGTATAACGGGTGCCAGTAACTTTATAGGCAGCACCAACGCCGCCGATTTTGTTGTAAAAACAAATAGTTTAGAAAGAGCACGGGTCACCTCAACAGGGCTTATTGGTATTGGAACAACCGCCCCTATTGAAAAGCTACACTTGAGTGGGGGAAATATGATGTTGGATGAAAATTACTCGGTTAAATGCAACGGAGGTTTGACCGGTTCCGCTCCGGAGTATAATATGATTGGTGGCACATCCGGCCAAATGTTAGAAATAGGCGAATATCATACTAACGGTTACCAAAATATTGAGATAAATACCTCGATTTTAACTTATGGTGGAGTAAGTGTTTTAGGCTACAACCTGTCAAATCCAATTGCTTTTTTCCGTAACGATGGCTATGCAGGTTGCGGCACTTCTGTACCCCTTGAAAGGTGGCATGTAAGCGGCGGCAATATGATGTTAGATCCATCTTATTCACTTAAATGTGCGGGAAACACTGGCACCGGTTCAACTCCGGCTTATAATATGATTGGTGGCACGTCAGCTCAAATGTTGGAAATTGGCGAAATTCATTCTACCGGTTACCAAAATCTCGAGATCAACACCTCTTTGTCAAGCAATTCAGCAGTAAGCGTTTTAGCCTACAACCTTACT
>CAIOTH010000034.1 GCA_903861145.1 uncultured Bacteroidota bacterium
GCACGTTAAATGCCAACTTCTCCCTGCAGGTGGCCGGTAGGTTTTCTTTTACTATTTGCCGCAGCACATCCACTATCAGCCGCTCATCTTCCGGTAGCATTTCATACAGGTGGGTTAGTGATTCTATTTTGGAGTGCATGCGTCAAAAATAAAAAATCAACCATTGGCTTTGGTCGTTCCCAAGCATTTGAAATGAGCGTATTTTCTTGGTTGTATTCGACCCCAGGGGGGTCGCAGCTTTGTAGAAACCACCAACAATATAAAAATGCGACCCCAGCGGGGTCGAACTTATTTTCTCTCTACCTTCGCCATACAACTAAATGCCATGCCCTTCTTCCAACTAAAAACCAGTAACAAAACAATCCGCTTCCACTACTATACCTCTGCCGCACCGGTAACAGTCGCCGCATTCAACCAACAACTACCATTTACATTAACCCTCATGCACGCCCGCACATCCGGCCACGAAATCTGGACCGACAAAGCACCGGTGCTCAATATCATACAAGAAAACGCCTCCATCTTCACCCAACCCGGCGAAGTAGTTATTGGTCCCCTCAACCCAACCCGCACAAAAACCTCCGGCTGCCTCGGCATCTATTACGGTGAGGGCAAAGGCCTCGATGCCTGCAACATTTTTGCAAAAGTATTTGATGAAGACTTAGATATTCTTAAAGAACTTGGAGAAGAAATATGGAAGAAAGGAGGGCAGAAAATAATATTTGAGACACTTTCCGAAGAGGAAGAAATTATAGCGGCCTATGATAAAGCAAAAGCTAAAAAGCAAAAATCCTCTCCCGCTGATGACGTTTTTAGTAGAATTGAAAGAAAGAAACGCCGCTAAACAATCCGGTTAAGTCTTACTTTTTCTTCTTCGGCACCCTCCCAATCCTTTCATCCTTGCGCCTAATCATCTGGCACAACTCCAACACCGACGATTCAAAATCATTAGCACTAACCGGTATCATTTGCCATGCCGTTTCGCCCTCGCCATTATTTAAAACCGTAACCGATTGCATCGATGGAAATATCTTTTTCAAACTTGCATGGTGCTCATGCACAGTAGCCATCCAAACCCCATTCGATTCTGTATGGTCTGCTCTCTCCAGTAAAATCAAAACAATTTTATTCCCCACATAAACACCATGGCAGCCAAAAAACGGCTTCACCGTATAAGGCAACGGCTCCAAATACTCAAACACAAAATCAAAAGGAATAGGTTTTTTACCTGCCATACGTACAGCAAGTTTACAGCAAATAGCGGGGCATAACAAAATTATAGACGAGCAATGCAAACCCGACAAACCACGGCTCTGGTTTCCCCTTTAGGGGACGGAAGGGGTGCGGCTGTTACTCCACCACAAACTTCCTGGTCACTGTATTAACCGCATTATTCTTATCGGTAACAGTTACAAAGTAAATACCCTTGCTGTATTGAGCGGTGTTTAAAATAACGTTGTCATCAAAGCGTGCGCTGGCAATTCTGCCACCGGTAATATCGGTAACGGTTAACTCATGCTCACCCGGTTGGTTAGCAAACACCTGCAACTTATCCGTCGCCGGATTTGGAAACACACTAATATCAAAATTAGAAGTACCAGGTACCTGTGCCACAGCTGTGCTATAGTTGCTGTTAAACACCGGGAAAGCAATATTAGTAGGGTTGTCATTCGAAAAATGCACCCGTTGCACAGCTACCCTCGGCATCATATCCACTCCGTTAAAATTATACGATTGCCCATCACCCGGGTTACGGCGGAAAAACTCGTTATCATTTAAAGGCAGGTTAGCATTAGGCTGGTACTTGGTGTAATTGCTCGAACTAATAAGCACACGTATCTGGTGGCCCGGTGCCCAGCAATAAGCAATAGGCAGCATTTTGTAAACGTACTCATATATCTGCCCTATGTTAATGTTGCTGTAAGGTATGTTCTTATCACCGGGGTCTTCAACACCATTAAAACAGGTGGCGGTGCCGGTAACGGTCATACTATCAACCAAAGCCTTCGCCCAATCTCTTGCACGCGCATTAACTATACCCTCTTGCACAAAATAAACCTGCCCGTTGGGCCACACATCGCAAATGCGCACATCCCAATCACAGTCGGTAGGCCCACTGCTTACACCACCGGGATTCGTTTTTCCAAACAAATCGACCAACGGAAAGCCCGCTATAGTAAACGTATCCTGGAAAACATCGCTGTTAAACTGTATCACCCCTTCGCGATCCATGGTATAAGGCGCATTGCTCGGGTCGCTTATCAGCATCTGTCCCTGCGTGGTACGCGTGCCATCCGGCGAGTGGTCAATCATGTTACTTCCACCTACAGTTAAAATCGGGTTATCCGGGTCATCCACATACATGCCATATCCCTCATCGCTTGTTGGTGCTGTAAAGTTGAAGGTTCCGTTTTGATGGAAATACATCCGTTTCCACTGTATGTTTTGTGTTGGCGGAAACATATCGCAGCTATTCCAGTAGTTACCGTATTTATAATTATCCGGAAACCCAGCTGCAGCATCAGCCGCCGAATCAGGTCCCGGTACATAATAACGCGTACTAGGCACCCTCGAAAAATCTTTGTAAGGCACACCTATCACACTTCCTCCATGCACCCCGCCTATCACTCCTCCTAATGTCGGTATCGACTCGGTTAGAGGCAACGTAAGTGCACCCATTCTTATTTCTATCGGCATATTATCCAGCCCGCTTTTGCCAATCAAAAAGTTCATCATTTGCACAAACGAAATCACGTAATCTTTTGCCGGGGCGCGCACATAAATACTATCGGTTTGGTTGTATATGCCTAAAAACTGCCACTCATAACTAGTCTTGATAATAAACTTAGGTTCGCCCACAAAATTTTGAGGATTGTAGTTAAGGTTATACCGGTACCACGTAATCAAATCCGATTGCAACACCTGGCTTAACGGAATATTAGTCAACGAAAAATTGGTCAGGTCAATTTGCGTAATATCATTTACGTTGTTGGGGTAAGTGCGATCACCGGTAGTGACCTGGGCAATTGTTTGGTGCGCCCATGGGCCAATCGCTATTTTTTGCATGTACTTATTAGGCGTTTGCAAAGCCTGGTGCGTGTAGTTCATGGTATTAATCTGCCCCTCGGTAAAAATATCCCACCATCCGCTTAGGTGAAAAGCAGGCACATCTAAATTGTTATACCGGCTGTAAACCAGGTTTGGCAAAGGTTTTTGTGTTATTGGGTCAACTGCTTCACCATTCTCATTCACCGGTGCTGCACTCGCATCCATATCCGATCTTCCTGCCGAGTTGGGATAAAATCCTGCCGGGCTTATACTGCCATCAGGCCTGGGGTAACGGTGCACCGTAAAGTGATCTACCGATAAGGTGGCCGCATCAAATTTATTAGGCTGGTAAACTTTTACAATCGCGTTCAGTGTATCAGTTTGCGGCAAATTGTAATCGGCTGAAGTATGTATCGAATTTTGACGGTCATCATCTATCGGCATTAAATCATCATTAATGATATTGAATATCTGCCCCTTCAACCAACCGGTTACAATACCAGGTCGGAACACGCCGTTATTATACCCCGTTGCAATGTAATGCTCGGTAGTTGCTACTATCGGCATTAAACATTTTAAGTGAGGTATCGAATCACTTATGCGATGCGCAAGGCCTAATTGTAACTGTGTGTTGCCCAACGCCGAAGCCCCAAACATACCTATACTGCCATTATTAATATTTTCGTTGGTATGTGGCAGGCTATCGTAAAAGCCCGGTATAACCAGGTTTTCAATACACTTAATTGAGTTATAACCGTCCTCGTGTTTATTAGAAAATCGTGGGTCCGAAGGATCCAGGTAATCCAAAATATGCCCGCTAGCGTGGTATGGGTTTTTATTCCAGCTATCCGAGTACATCGGGAAATAATCTCCTTCCGAGCTGTATGCTCCGCGCATATCCTGGTAAATGTAATTGTAGCCTAACAGGGGAAGTACACCGCCCAAGGCATCGAAACCGCCTTTGTTATATGGGGTCCGGGTAAATATGGTTGGTAACTGGTAAGGGTTAGGATTAGGTTGCCCGTTTAACGAATCGTAAAAAACAATTTGCTGTCCTACGTGCAACAAAGTAATGCTGTCCGTCTGTACGGTATCCCCCAGCAAAACTATTTTGCCCAGCGATAGGCGCAATGAGTCGCGCAGCCGCGGCACATAAACATCAGTCATTAGTTTCGTGCCATCAGGCATTATAAAAGGCACCGTAATCTTGGTAGCGAACGAACTAACACCTATGCCATTCGATTGGCCAAAACCCGACAGGGCAAAAAGCATGAAAACAATTACAGGGGTGTAAAATTTCCTCATAGTTAAAACAATTGCATTTCAGTAAAACAAACGAAATTCCGCCAATAACAGCAGCTTTTCAGCTACAAATGATAGTAAAAATTTCTCACAATGAAAAATCCTTCTTTATTCAATGTTCAGTATTCGTTATTCAGCATTAAATCTTCTTTGTGTCTTAGTGCCTTTGTGGCTAAATGTTTTAAAGTGCCTCAGCTGCAAATGGTTTTTTATTTTTGATGTATGAATGAGAAAGGAAAAGCGAAGATTGACAACATGAACGTGAAAGAAGAGACTGCCGTTTTGGTGGGCTTAATATCACAAGATCAAACCGAAGACCAAACAAAAGAATACCTGGCCGAGCTTGAGTTTTTAGCACTTACCGATGGCGTAAAAACCGTAAAAACTTTTGTACAAAGGCTCCAACATCCCGATACTAAAAGCTACGTTGGTAAAGGCAAGCTGGAGGAAATAAAAGCTTACTGCGAAGCCAAAGGCGTCGACCTCGTTATTGTAGACGATGAAATTTCGCCCTCGCAGTTACGCAACATGGAAGAAGTATTGAAAAAGAAAGTGCTCGACCGCGCCATGCTCATTCTCGATATTTTTGCCAACCGCGCACGCACGGTGCAGGCCAAAACACAGGTTGAGTTGGCACAACTGCAATACATGTTGCCCCGATTAAAGGGAATGTGGAGTCACCTTGAACGCCAGCGTGGCGGTGCCGGAACAAGAGGAGGGGCCGGTGAAAAGGAAATTGAAACCGACCGTCGTATCGCCTCTAAAAAAATCGCCTCGTTAAAAGAGAAGCTTAAAGAAATTGATAAACAAAACGAAGTGCGCCGCAAAAACCGCGGCGAAATGATACGTGTTGCACTTGTAGGTTATACTAACGTAGGCAAAAGCACCATCATGAATTTGTTGGCTAAAGAAAAGGTATTTGCCGAAAACAAACTCTTCGCCACACTCGATACCACCGTGCGCAAAGTAACTTTTAACGCCGTTCCCTTCTTGTTAAGCGATACCGTAGGTTTTATCCGCAAACTGCCAACGCACTTAATCGAGAGTTTTAAATCAACTTTAGATGAAGCGATTGAAGCCGATATTTTGCTGCACGTGGTAGATATTTCGCACCCTGCCTTCCAGGACCAGATGAATGTAGTAAACGAAATTTTGAAAGAACTGCACTGCGAAACCAAACCGGTTATAGTAATTTTCAACAAAATGGATTTGTACGAAAAAAACCGCTTTGATGAATTTTTACCTGCCGAAATCAGAAGCGGTTTATTGCAGGAGTTGCAGGATACCTGGATGGCCAGCACCCACGATAACTGCATTTTCGTCTCAGCCACCCAAAACCGTAACACCGCCGACCTTCGCCAACTACTTTTCAAAAAAGTAAAGGAACTATACCTGATCCGTTATCCCTACAAAGCCGGCTACTGGCAAGGCTATGAAAACTACGAAGGCCAGGGCGAAGTGGAAGAAACGGGCGCAGAAAATTAAGAACGGTCATATGCTCAATCCGAAGGATTGAGGTTTATTTTATCCCCTCCTTTTTTTAAGGAGGGGTGCCCGAAGGGCGGGGTGGTTGACTGTTTATAATTTCCGCTTTCAAAACCGCCCATCTCTTATATTTTTAAACCCATATTATTAACTAAAACTTTGCATTATGGGGTTTGTATCCGAATTTAAAGAGTTTGCCATGAAAGGCAGCGTTGTTGATTTGGCAGTAGGCGTTGTTATTGGCGGTGCCTTTGGCAAAATAGTTACTGCATTGGTAAGCGATATTGTAATGCCCCCCATTGCACTTTTAACGGCCAGAGCCGGTAGCGACTGGCGCACCATTACCATTGGACCCGGAATTAAAATCGGTGACTTTGCAGGCTCTGTGGTTGATTTTTTAATAGTAGCTGTCGCCATCTTTTTGGCAGTAAAAGCAATCAACCACTTCAAAAAAGAAGAAGCCGCAGCACCCGCCACCGAACCTTCATCTACCGATAAGTTGCTAATGGAAATCAGGGATTCGCTAAAAAAATAATTGATGGATTTTAATGGAGGGATTATGTGGTATCAGAATCATGTAATCCCTCAATCCTTTAATCAGGGTTCAGACAAATTAAAACGTCCCCACCTTAATAAAAATAATACCCCCCACACCACTTATATCGCCGCTCTTAAGGCCGTTAATCGATAGGCCTGCGGCTACCCGGTAATTAAGGCCCAGCCCCACTCTAAAATATTTGCTGCAATTATAAGTACCATAAACCGCCGGCACTATTTCACCAAAATTGTAGTAGTAGTTGCCGCCATTATACGTATACTGAATATGTCCCCAACCCGCACTCAACTCCGGTTGGAACGAAAACATTTTTTTGTCAAATAAAATGTAGCTAAAACCCAGCCCCACGTATTGGTGATGCAGGTAGGTGGCAGTATTAGGGTCGTTGGGCGCAACAATTTTTTGTATTTGATTTTGTGTTGTAATACCATCGTAAATGGCGCTTACCACATACTTATGATTAATTACCCAATTAAGGTTTATTCCAAAATTCCCCCCCGCCTGGGTTTTTAATATCTGCACTACCGCTGCATCCAAACCCACATAACACCTGCTGCTAAACTTGGTTGCTTTAAAAAAAGGTTGGTTGGTAGTGGTATCTTCAACAGACATTTTTTGCGCATTGGCGTTTAGCCCTGCTACAAACAACATCAAAACCAGTATACTTTTAAAAAACCAACTCATTACCTAACCACTTTACTTTATCCAAAGGCTAAAAATAAAAATTAACCGGTAGCAACCCTATAAAGCCGCATTAAACGCGTCCTTCAATTCCTTTACATGGGTTTGGTAGTAAACTTTCCAATAAGGCTTTGGGTCGCGGCAAACGTAAATGTGCAAACCATCCTCTCTAAAATATTCGTTATGCAAAGTTGCGGCCTCCTTGTAATCATTAAACAATCCATCCAGTTTATTCGGGTCGCGGGCAACTAAAATCATACAGGTATTGCTCACGCTATCGGGCGCCCAAAACAAAAACGCGTCCGATAAGCTTACCGGGTCCGGCAGCCCCTGCTGCTTTCCATAATATTGTAAAGCGCCAGCCTGTCCGTAATCATTGGCGAAAACAAGGCAGTGCCGCCTGTCATCGCTGTCCAGTTTATAATATTCCGCTACGGCCAAATCGCTCAACTGTTTCCATCCCGTTTCATCAGCATAATCCTGCGGTATCGGGTGGTTCTTCCCATCTTCCCATCTGGTAGGCCAATCGCCAATAAATCTGGTCGAGAACTTACAATAGCGATCCATTTTTTCAACCGGCAAAACCGGTAACGAAAGCGGAAGGATAAAAATTCCGACAACAAAAACATTTGCCACAAAAGCATAGCTTAACCATCTAAGCTTTCCGGTTAAATATTTCTCCATTACATAGGCACCGGTGGCAAATAACATGGGGTAGGCTCCCAAAGCATAGTAGGCCTTACCTTTCCCCAGCATCAAAAACACCATGGCAAAACCGTAACTAACGGCAATAAACCGAAACTTCTTCTCACCTTTTAAAAAGCGCATTCCAAACAAACCGGTCAGCCAAATAAAAACGCCCGGCATATTCATCAGCAACTGACCCAATATAAATGTCACGGGGTTCTCGTTCACCAACTGCGTGCGCCGCAATTCACCCATATGTGTTATCACGGGGAAGTGATGTTGCCATTGCCAAACCAAATTCGGCGAAACAATAACTACAGCAACAAGTAAGGCATAACCCAAATACTTACTCCACAGCAGTTTTCGGTGCTCGCTAATAAGCAAGGCTAAAAACAGCGCAGCCGCAAAAAATATAATGCTGTATTTATTCAAAAACGCGACGGCTATGGCCACCCCAATGCCAATCCAAATTTTTTCATTACCGGTGTTAACCAACCTTACAACAAGGTAAGCCACAAGCAGCCAAAAAAACTCGTCAAAGGGCACAGGCATAAACTGATGGTCTGAGCGCAAAAAGGCGGGCGAGAGAATAAAAGCAACACAGCCCACAAAAACAGCAAAGTTTTTACCTCCTAGCTCCCTAACCAATAAGGCAATAATTATAACCGATGCTACTCCCGATAATATGGGAAAGAGCTTCACCCCCAATTCCGAATAACCCCAAAAATGCTGAATAAGGTATGCCATAAAACCCATCAAAGGAGGGGTTGACATATACCCGAAACTAAGGTGCCGGGCCATGGCCATATAAAGCAGCTCATCCCGGTGCAACTCATAATTAGTTGCAGTAAATAAATGCATCAAAAGGGTAAAACCCGCCAGGCCAATTGTAAGCCACCAAAAGTTCCTGGTATTTTTCATCGTTCCGTATAATTACTAACTAAACACTAATTTCGAACTAAAATCACCAAAAAACAGGCAAAAATCCCAAAAACCACCCAAATTGATCCCAATTCTCACTGTCTACTAAATAAATTTAATCACGGTTTGTGCTTTACTATTAACCAAAATGTTTTGGGCAAATAGCTATTTTCACGCGTCATGTATGCCATAATAGACGTGGAAACCACCGGGGGAAGCCCCATGCTGGACCGGGTAATTGAAATTGCAGTTTTTGTGTTTGACGGTGAAAAAATTACCGATTCATACGCTACACTAGTCAATCCACGCCGCGGTATAGACCCTTACGTAACCAAGCTTACGGGCATTACCGAAGAAATGGTAAAAGATGCCCCCTTTTTTGAGGACATACACGAGCGGTTACTTGAGCTAACACACGAAAACATTTTTGTTGCCCATAATGTAAAGTTCGATTTTGGTATGATTCGCCAGGAGTTTAAGCGCCTGGGTATCGATTTCAATCGTAAACAATTAGATACTGTAAACCTGGCCCGTAAAGTTTTACCCGGTTTTAATTCATATAGCTTGGGTAACATTTGCGATAGTATTGGCATCGAAATAAAAGACCGTCACCGGGCAAAAGGCGATGCCGAAGCCACGGTTAAACTACTCGAGGTAATTCTTAAAAACACCAACTCAGCTAAATACATCGAAATTGAATTGAGTCATGGTATCGACCTCGATTTGTTGCCACCATATTTATCGAAGGCCGAAATAGAAAAACTACCCGAAGATGCCGGCGTGTTTTACTATAAGGACGAAGTAGGCAAAATACTTTATCTCGATGGTTCCAAAAACATTCGCAAAAAAGTAATTACTGAGTTTTCAAGCCCGGCCGATGGGCCCGAACATAAGCGCATGTTCGAGTTAATGCGTAACATTGATTACGAACTATCGGGCAATGAACTCATAGCAAAATTACTTGCCTATCGGGAGTTGAAGCAGCACCAACCCGAGTTTAATAAAAAGCCCAAAACACAGGCGTTTACCCACGGTATATTTTTAGATATGGATGAAGGTGGTTTTAGCCAGCTAAAAATTCATCCCCTCGATTGGCCCAATGGCGAACTGATTCTTCGTTTCGCATCTAAAGCGGTTGCCAATAAAATACTGGGCAAAATCATTAAAGAAAATAACCTGCATGCCTGGTTTGCCCTGCGCTCAAAAATGAAAGAGCAAGGAACTATTGACGCCAAATCGCAGAAAAGTTATAACAGCAGTTTAGAAAAAGCAGCGCGTAAATATTTATACCGCCAGCCCAACTTTTTTATTGTAGGCGCAGGCATTCACCCCGATGAGAACTCAGCCATCTGGATTGAGAATAATGTATACATGGGTTTCGGATATTTTAATCCCGAATTAACCGAGGCTACACCGGCTAACTTGAAGGAAGTAATTAAGCACGATGAAGATGATATGGAAGTGCAAAAAATCATCCGTGGCCAAATGCGTAAGCTCAAAAACTCGAAGGTGATACCGTATTAATTAATTACGCTTTAGTATCGACCAACCGCTCAATTGCCTTTTCAAAAACATCTACCGGTATTTCAAATTTTGCATTCGTCATTTCACTACCCATAATGGCATCAAAGTATTCTACCTGTAACATCATGGCCAAAAGATATAATTGGCCACTTGTTCTACCCGAAGCATTTATTTCTAAAACCCTTGCCTTTTTAGCATAGGTAAAAGCTACATTGGTAAATGCTGCCCCATGTATGCCGGCAATAATTTTACTTTCCGAAAAAAGTTTTACCTGCTCTTCAAAATTTAATGCGCCCGGGTCTATTATTTCAAACCCATGCTTCTCTAAAATGGGCAAAAGGCTATCAATGTTGCTCAATGTTCTGTTAAACCGGGCGGGCCGGGTTAAAAAAAGTCGCCTAAAAGGTTCCGCCTTGGTTCTTAGGTTTTCAACCAGCGCTAATGTCTTTTCCCATAAGGCAGTATCATAGGCCGCCGGCCGTATAAAAAAAAGCGATTTACTTTTTATAAAATCATTTTCACCCTGTATTAGCCAATTGTAACTATTTACCTCAGGTTGCTTGTACAAGTATTGAAAGAACCCCGTTTCGAAAGTCTTCCGTCCAATAATTAATGGCGTCGACTTATCAATATTATATTTCTCCAGCAGCCATAACTTATTAAACACATCGGCAAAAAAATGATAGTAGTTATTGCCAACATTACCATCAAACAAAACCGCAGTATCAACGGTTATTTCATGTCCCTTTTTTAGAAAGCGGTATTTAAGATACCCACCTAACGAAGGCTTTGCATTCATCAAAAAAACAGAGCCCATGGCAATTTTATTCAACCCCGTTATTGCATAACCGTAAGTTGGCTCAACTATGCTGGGCCGGTCAAGAAAGTAACAGGTCCCATTCATGCGCAGTTTCAGGTTGTTGCGCCACGACAGGGCAACATCCTTATCATAAATATCATCGCGGGCATAATCAAATGGGCGCGCTTCTTCAATGGCAATAAGTTTTACCGAATTGCCATGCTGGCCTACAATTTGCCAAAACCAATTTTTTAATGCTTCTTTAACCTGTGTCAACATGATAAGCGCTTCCTCAATAAACGGTGATTCATTTTCAGCTATTCCGGTAGTATTAATTTCAAACTCAGGCCTTATCGGAATGCTGAAGTGATAATAAAAAAAATATAGCACTGTAAGGGAAAGGAAATGGCTTTTCATAACCAAAAGCACAGCCGTATTTTCAGATGCAGGGATTTAAAACCATTTTCTTTCTAGTTATATCTAACACCTTTATGACTCTTGCCTGGTATGGGCATCTCAAGTTTAAAGAGTTTAGTTGGGGCAAAAACCTGGGTATGCTTGCCATTATTTTAATTAGTTGGGGGCTGGCCTTTTTCGAATATATGTTCCAGGTGCCTGCCAACGAAGGCGGTTTTAAAGGCAACGGCGGCCCATTTACTTTGGTGCAATTAAAAACCATTCAGGAGGCAATTACGCTTCTCGTTTTTATGGGCTTCACGCTATTATTTTTTAAAGACGAAAAATTGGGGTGGAATCACCTGGTGGGCTTTGCGTTAATGGTGCTGGCTGTGTTCGTCATTTTTAAAAAGTGGGACTAATCGTAATTACTTCAAAATGCTATCTTTCATTTTCATAAGTTAGTTTTCGATTGAAAACAATTATTCAACAATGGAAGTAACCCTTTACTGCCCTTCTTGCCAAACTCAGTTAAATGCAGACAAAACGGATGTATACACCTGCAATAATTGCAAGCGGCAATACCCGGTAAGGCGCAATATTCCAATATTGATTGATGACCAAAAATCGGTTTTCTCAACCAGCGACTATAATGAAGCCGGTGCAATAACCCCCATCCCTACTGGTGGGCTAAAATTGGCTATCAATAAAGCCATTTGGTTCTTACAGCGTGCAGCACCAAACTTAACCCTGAACGTAAAGGCGAAGGAAAATTATGATTTGTTGGGGCGAATGCTTTTAGAAAAAAACAGCAACCCAAAAGTTTTAATAATAGGCGGCAGAACAACCGGCATGGGCATGGAAGATTTTATAAAACTACCCATTACTTTTATTGAAACCGATATTGCCTTTGGCCCCAATACCAAAATTATTTGCGACGCGCATAGCCTGCCGTTTAAAGGTGAGGAGTTTGACGGCGTTGTAATACAAGCAGTAATGGAATATCTGGTCGACCCATATCAATGTGCCGCCGAAATACACCGGGTGCTAAAGGCCGATGCCCTGGTGTATGCCGAAACTCCCTTTATGCAGCAGGTTCACGGCGGCCCTCACGATTTTACAAGGCTCACGCATTTAGGGCACCGCCGCTTGTTCCGCAATTTCGAAGAAGTAGTTTCAGGCGCCTGTGTTGGCACAGGCACTGCCCTTGCTACATCTTACAAGCATTTCTTAATGAGCCTTAGCAACAAACGTTTTATTCAGGATTTGCTCATGCTCTTCGCCGTTTGGACCTCCTTTTTCCTTAAGTACTTCGATAGGCTCTCTATCAATAAGCGCGTCTCTTACGATGCCGCGTCCGGCTATTATTTCCTGGGCAGAAAAAGCAAAAACACTATTTCTGATAAAGAGATACTGAAGCTTTACAAGGGTAATTTATAGCGGTACATCCGTTGTTTGGGAAATTATTTTCGTACCCAAACAAAAATTTCTTCAAAAATTGCAACCGTAATTTTTTTCCTTCCGTATAGGTTAATGTGTGGCTTGTATTTCATAGCCTAATTCTTTAATCAAGCAGCTTAAACCTACAACTATGAACCTATTCTACGACCCATCTATTTCTGCGCTTCGCCAATTAGTTGATTCATCTGATAAATCATTAAAAGTGCACAACGTTGTAATCGATTTCGATGGTGAGGTAATCATTGACCCCGAGGTAAAATATACAGGGATAGAATTGAGCAGGTTTAAATTTCACACCCGTATTAGCCAATCAATCAAAAAAAACGCCAAGGGCATGAAGGCACTCTTCGAAACCCTTTTACAGGCATATAGCGATACTCAACAAAATATGGAAATGCATCGCCTAAATCGCGCTGCTTAAGCAAAGTTGTTTAATGCTTTGTTATGTATTAATACGCAAACACCGGTTTGCGTATTAATTGCATTATAGGGCTCCATGTATACCGTTCCCCGCTTTACATGCCTGCGGTGCGACCACTTTCTAAACTTATTCTGGTTAGGCCTTTGCTCTTTCAACCTGGGCTGCTTTTGCGCATCCGGAAAACCTTGTGCAGATAATATACCATTTAAGGCCAAACCAATAAACATGATAACCAGGTGTTTCATAACGTTCTGCTCATTAATTATTTGTGAGTAGCTAAGTTTATAAAAAATATTGAGCGTTTTTCGATTTTAACTATTCCACTTTCAAATATTTATAAAAGACCCTTGCCGCCATCCGGTTGCCACTTTAATAACAAGAATACACACCTCCAACTCTTCCCCATTACTAAAACGGAATTTTACCTCCATTTTGCCTAATATTGACGCACTTAATTTTATAAGATATGTTGAAGAAGGTATTAATCGGGTTTGGGGTATTTATCCTGCTTTTTGTTGTTACACTGGCGCTGGTTCCGCTTATTTTTAAAGATAAGTTGGTGGATGTAGCACGCCAGCAAATTAATGAGCAACTAAATGCTAAAGTTGATTGGAGCGATATTGGCGTTTCCGCCTTTAAAGACTTTCCCAATTTCAGCTTGTATATGAAAAACCTGGTGGTTGTAAATGAGGCTCCTTTCAAAGGCGACACCCTGGCTCATATCGGCGAATTAGTGGTTAGCGTTAACACCATGAAACTGCTCAAGGGCAAGCATATCGATATCAACGGCATTATTGTTACCAAACCATACATCTACGTACGGGTGCTTAAAGATGGCACGGCTAATTACAACATCATGAAACCGGATAGCGTAAAAGCACCGGCAACACCGGCTGATACCGGTAGTTATAGCATTGGCCTCAAAAAGTTTAACGTCAAAAACGGCATCATTATTTACGATGACAAAGAAGAAGGTGTTTATGTCGAGCTGGCTGATTTTACCAATAAATTTTCGGGCAACTTCGGAAAAAACGAATTTGAATTAACCGATAAGGGTACAGCTGCTTCGGTAATTGTAAGGCAGGGCAAAATTGCATACCTCAACAAAGTAAAACTGGGCCTAAACATTACTATGGATGTTGACCAGGCAAAAGGAAAATACACCCTTAAAAAGAACAGCATCCAGCTTAATGATTTAACGCTTGGCGTAAACGGAAACGTAGTAATGGTAAACTCAAAAAACATTACTACCGACCTTACGCTTAACGTTAAGGAGCCCGATTTTAAACACCTTATCTCATTAATCCCTGCTGTTTATAGCGAAGAGTTTAAAAAGGTAAAAACCTCCGGCGCAATGGCGCTCGATGGGTATGTAAAGGGCAAATACAACGGCGTCAGCTATCCTGCTTTTGGTGTAACCCTTAAAATAGACAACGGCTCATTCCAATATCCCGATTTGCCTGCAGCTATTACCGATATTAATATCGACATAAAGGCTAAAAATCCCGGTGGTAGCCTCGATAACACCGTAGTCGACGTAGATAAGCTTAGCATGAGCCTTGCCGGCGACCCGTTTAATATGACCCTGCACGTTACCAGCCCTGTGCTTGACCCTGAAATTGATGCTACGTTAAGTGGTAAGGTTGATTTGGGTGGCGTTAAAAACTACTACCCTTTAAAAGGCGATGAGCTAACGGGTAACTTAACTATGGACGTTAAAGCCAAAGGCAAATTAAGCGCCGTTGAAAAGCAGCAGTACCAAAATTTTGATGCCAACGGAACCGTTGAGATGAACAATGTAAAATACGTAAGTAAAGACCTGGCTAAACCGGTGCAAATAAACATGCTTAAACTAACCTTTAAGCCCGAACTGGTTCATCTCGATACACTTGATGCCCGCATTGGCAGAAGCGATTTTGAAGCCTCAGGGGAGCTGGATAATTTATTGAATTACATATTTAGCAAGGGCACCTTAAAGGGCGACCTAACCCTTAACTCGCATGTGCTCGACCTGAACGAATTTTTGGCGCCGGAACCGGTAAAGGCGCCCGCCTTAACTTCCGAAAAGAAAAAAGTTGAGGAACCTAAAATATCTACCGCTAAAACAGCCACAAAACCTGCTGCCAGTTCATCGCAAGTACCTGCCAACATCGATTTTACTTTCGATGCTTACGTTGCTAAAATCTATTATACCAATATCGTTTTAGATAGTGTAGGTGGCGAGGTTGTTATGCGCAATGAAACCGTTACACTTAATGATCTTCAAGGCAAAGTTTTTGATGGCAGCATTGTGATGAACGGCGACTACACTACGCTTAGAACAGAAACACCTAAAGTGGATATGAAAATGAACCTGGATATGATTAGCGTTGAAAAGGCTGTATTGGGTTTTGAAAAATCGCTGTCATCGTTACCACTTGTAAAATACGCCCAAGGCGTTCTTTCAACAGTGCTCACCGTAAAAACGGATTTGGATAAAGAAATGAGCCCCAAATTAAAAACTATGATAGCCGATGGAAGGATTGACATTCACCACATGCAGTTTAAACCAAACAAAACCACCGGTAACCTTGCCGAACGTATGCGCATGAATGAGTTGAAGATGATTAAAGCCAAAGATTTTTATACCAATATAAAAGTGGCTAACGGCAATCTGTTTGTCGAACCCTTCAATATTCCTCTTGGCAAAATCAATATTACTGTCTACGGCTCGCACGACATGACGGATAGCACCTCAATGAATTACAACATGGTTATGGATGCACCCGCCGGTAGCGATACCACTGCCAAAGGAAAGCGTACTAAATATAAAGTGGGTATGCACGGCAAAACCGGTGAACCATCAGTGCATGAAGCAACGGATGAAAACGACACCGCCATCACCAATGCCACTGCCGAGCAGCAAAGCTTGAAGGACCAGGCAACTCAGGCAAAAACGGCCGGTGAAAACAAGTTCCAGGAAGAACAGGACAAACGCAAACAAGCCGCCGCTGAAAAAGCTCAGAAAAAGGCCGATCGCTTAAAAGAACATGCCGATCAAAAAGCAAAAGACCAGGCAGGCTCTGCTTCTCAATAGAACTTAAGTGGAGCTATAAATTGCTTAAGATGTTTTCTTCAAATACCCCCTTGGGTTGAAGGTCATAAAGTGACGTTCCATGTAATCGTCAATCGTAAATGTAGGGTCGCTCTTCATGTATTCTTCAACCGCTTCATAAGGCCCTTCACCAAGCGAGTTGGGGATAATAACCGGGTGTCCGTTAAAGTTTGTATCCTCAACAATAATGTATGAGCCTTTGGTAACCAATGGCGCATAAAGTTGTAGTTCTCTTAAAACATGTGCTTTGTCGTGTGTTGCATCAAGTATAACCAACACGGTTTTCTTATCTTTTGCAAGCTCTCTAACCTCTTTAATAATTTCATCGCTGGTTGATGAGCCTATTAAAAACTTAATGCGCTTATGTGTCGTAACCCGGTCAGCATCTTCAGGTATTTTGCAATCCCTTATATCTACGGTAGCAACTATTCCTTTACCGGTATGGTCAAGCATATCAGCTAAAAACAAGGCCGAACCCCCTCTCGATGTACCCGTTTCAATAATCAGGTCGGGCTTCAAGTCATAAATTAATTCGTGGTAAACCCATAAATCAAGCGGACATTTAAGCAAACGCACCCCGCGCCAGTGGGTAGTATTCCATGATTTATTGTACGAGCTTGCGGCATAATACAGCTTATGAAAATTATCTACAACTTCCTTTTCTGTATTGGTGCTGATGTATATTTTGTTGTAAGTCATCACTCTGAAAGTAGAGAGATGCGTTTTAAGATAGAGTAGCAGTTTCTTCATGCAATAAAATATGTTGGTTTAAAATAACCGGGGAGCTTGATTGAGTAAGCCAAAAATAAAATTATTTCCGAAACACCGCCTGCAAACCGGGTACATAAAAAGCCCCTCGCATTAAATTGCGAAGGGCTTTGGTTTTTTACCTTCTGCCGCCGTGCGCAGTCCCGGCGTTAAAATGGTTTCCTCCACCAGAAGATGAGGGCCTTTGTGCTGAAGCAAAGCTTCTTTCACTCTCCCTTTGCACCGGCTGGCTCTGCTGGTAGCTTCTTTGCGGTGCTGCAAAGTTTTGAGTTGAATGTGTTTGCACCTGTGGCTGACTAAAGTGCTGTTGTTGCGCCGGCCTTTGGTATTGCACATTGTTGTTCGGGCGGCTTATGTTATTCTCAGGGCGGTTAAACTGTTGCACCGGCCTTTGTTGCTCAACATTATTTCTGGCAATGTTTTGGTTTATCGGCCTATTGTATTGCGCATTATTACCAGTATGGTTAATGTTGGCAATAACGTTGTTGTGTTGCTGCACAGTTTGCATATTGTTATTGGCAAAGTGGTTAGGCTGCACAGTGTTGTGGTTATAAGCGGTTTGATTATGAAACTGGTTCAGGTTATTTTGTTGATGAACCTGGTTAGCGTTAATGTGTGGTGCCACCGCATGATTAATGTTATGAATGTTCACCGATGTAATATTATGGCTGGTAGCAACTGCTATGTCATTAGTTCTTGGGCCCGAAAAATAAGTGTGGTTACCATGAACACTGTGCTCATTAATGATATTGATATGTGCACTGATTCCTCTAAAATCATCACGGCCATAAAAACTGCGGTTAGCTAAATAGAAACCAAGGTTAGCCTCACAAAATCTATCGCGGGCAACAAAATTCCAGCAATATGGATTAGGCCTGTAATCGTAATACGCTGAGTAGCTTATATAAGAGGCCAAAGGTGCCCAACAATAGTAGTTGTCATAACTTCCCCAGCTAACCCACGCAGGTGCCCATTCATAACCGGGCATCCACATCCAGCCATAGGTATTATCCCTAAACCAACGTCCATAGTGAAAAGGCACCCCGCCCCATTCATAGTCCGATGACCATGTCCAGCCGTAATCCGAATACACCCAGTGTCCTGCGGTGGCATAAGGCGAAAAGTCAGCAGGCACATCTGTAGGTACCCAAACGTTGCCATAACTTCCATAGGTAACCCAGTTACCGTAAGGGCTCAATTGGTCGTAAAAGCTTTCATAGCTAACATCATCGTTATCTGCAAAAGCCTGCGTGCCCGGTTCATTATTGTTGCTGTTATAGCCACCGTTGTAATTGTAATCGCCATTGTTGGCAACACTATTATCGTAAACCTGGTTAGGGTCGTTGGTGGCATTATTGTAATTGCTATTGGTATTATCATAACTGGTGTTACTTTGTTGAACAGCAGTAGGGTCGTTATAATAATTATTGTCCTGGCTAAAAGCACTTGAAACCATCAAGGCCGAAAACGAGAAAATCCAAAATACCTTTTTCATATAAGTGGGTTTGTATTTTGTGTAAATGCCAAAAGCATTCCAAGTGTTATTTATAACATCGCAATTGTTAAATTTTTAAGAAAATAGTTTCGGACAGCCGATCCCTAAAAGTGTAAGGCTCTAATAATCACTAACATGTAATGGTGCTGATTTATACGGCAGGCAATAAATTTATTACCTGCCGAAAGCCTAAAGCTGATTCGGTTGAAGAACCTCGATCGGTTTGCACTCCTTTTAAATATCTTGCAAAAACAATTTTATTGAATTCGCGTTTTGTTGCATCCATACTAAAACACCAATTATGAAAAGACACATCCTATGCCTGGTTACTTTATTATTTGTTCAGCTTTTGTTTGCCGATAACACCCGCAAAAACGTTGATAGTAAAATATTAAAGGTTACCGTTTACATTGACGGTGCACAAATAACACGCACCGCGCGGGCAAGCATAAATGCAGGGGCAACTGATATTGTATTTGGCAACCTCTCGCCTTATCTCGACAAATCCAGCGTTTCCGTCGAAGCCAAGGGCGGTTTTACGGTGTTAAGCGTTACGCAACAAATAAACCACCTCAACGAGCAAAAGAAGAAGGAAGAAGTAGATGCCTTGCAGAAAAGAAAGGAGGATTTTGTAAAGCGCCTGGACGATGAAGAAAACCTGAAGGCAGTTTATGATGAGGGCATTGACATGCTTTTAAAAAACCAATTGGTAAATAGCCAGCATACCGACCTTAAGGCTGCCGATTTAAAAGCAGCTATGGAATTTCACCAGGAGAAGTTAACCGAACTAAAAAAAACAGTGCTTGCTTATGAGCGCACCATCAAAAAGCTAAACGATACAATCTCACGTATCAATGAGCAACTTAAAGTGGTTAATGCTTCGCAGGATGCCTCCACCAGCGATTTAATAATTACGGTAAACGCTAAACAGGCTACTGAAGGCGATTTTGTTATTTCGTACTTTGTAAGTTATGCCGGCTGGTACCCCACTTATGATTTACGTGTAGATGATATTTCGCAACCCATGAAAATATCTTACCGTGCCAATGTGCATCAAAGCAGCGGCGAAGACTGGAAAGATGTAAGGCTTGTTTTAAGCAACGGCGAACCCAAAACAAATAGTATTGTACCCGATCTTAAAACCTGGTACCTGGCCAACGGTTCAGGCCTTGGTGGCGCACCGGTTTACTCGGGCATAGGCCAATACGCCAACCGCATACCCGACCCTTATGTTACCGAGGTTAAAGGAAGAATTTATGATGCGCACAACGAACCCCTAATTGGCGCCAGTATTTTGGTAAAGGGCACTACTATTGGTACTACAACTGATGATAAGGGCAACTATGTACTGCAACTTCCTTATGGCAAAAACTATTTAAAAGTTAGTTACATCGGTTATCAAAACCAGGAGGTACCCGTTTTTACCAATTTGATTAACGTGAAAATGATTGAAAGCAATTTGGAACTGAATGAAGTAATGGTATCGGAAGAGATTAGAAACGTTCCCGGAGTTTCGTATTTATCGCTAAACAAGTACCGGGAAAAAGAAAAGGACGAGAAAAAAGTGAATGTTCCCACCGAAGCATTCTACACACCAACAACATTTTCGTACGAAGTTGAATTGCCTTATAGCATACCTACCGATGGCAAAACCTATACGGTTGATATGAAAGAACAACAAGTGCAATCAGACTATATTTATAAGTGTGTGCCTAAAATAGATAAGCAAGCGTTTTTAACCGCACGCCTAACCGGTTGGGAGGAATACAATTTGTTAGATGGGCAAGCCAACCTGTATTTCGAAGGCACCTATATGGGCCAAACGCTGTTAGTCACCTCAACGGCTGAAGATACATTGCAGATTTCTTTGGGCCGCGATAAAGCGGTTTCAATTACCCGAACAAAACTAAAAGAGTACAGCAAGCGCACGTTTTTTGGTGATAAGAAAATTGCCAGCCGTGCCTTCGAAATTGCAGTGCGCAACAATAAAAAACAGCCTATTAATATTGTGATTGAAGACCAGTTGCCGGTGTCTACGCAAAAAGAAATTGAGGTTGACAAGCAGGAGTATAAAGATGCCAGGCTAAACGAAACCACCGGTAAGCTAACCTGGAACCTGCAAATACCACCGGCTACCGAAAACAAACTGAATTTTAAGTACACAGTTAAGTACCCTAAAGATTACCACTTCCTGCTGGAATAGTTTTTAATACAGCCTCACCAAAGTGCAACTATCGGTGCTTATAGTTACAGTACCCGCATAGCCAATATTATTGGCTGTTGTAGCCGTGTAATTATAAGTGCCTATGTGCATAGTAAAGTTAGTGCAACCCGATGAACCACAGGTTGGTGTGGTGCTGGGGAAAGCCGTATTTATATAAGACGTTGCACCGTTTAATTTTACCTTAATGTTGTTTGCTGCCGAGTCAACCCAAAATGTAACACTACCAGTGGTGCAGAACAGCTGTTGTAAATTGCAACCGCCTTTGGTTACCGAAACACTTCCCTGCCAGGTGGTATCGCCATTGGTAGCAGTATAGTTGTAAGTACCGGTAGATAAGTTGAAACTGGCACAGCCCGGGCTACCACAAACCGGTGGTACGGTGGGGTAATACTCCGTCATAACAGCAGTTTGATTGCCTATGGAAACTGTTATGGGATTAGGACTACAATTAACTGCTGTCCAAAATGTAAGGTTAGGGTTGCCAATATCTTTCCGGCACGATGCAAAAAACAAAGTGCTTAATATGGCTGCTATATAAAGTGCGTTTTTCATTTGCTAAGTTTTTATTTTTAAGATGGCATGGGATATAGACTAAACCCATGCCAAACAGTTTACGCTGTTTTAACGAAGTTATTGTTAAACATTGGTGCGGCTCATTTTTTTTAGAAAAATTGAGTTAAATAAAAAGGTAGGTAAACGTTAAATAACCAGCTCTTATTTATCTAAAACGGCCGAGATGGTTTTTTCTAAATCGTCAGTCCGAATAAACCTGTGCACTATTTTTCCTTTATCATCTAGCAACACAACAGTGGGGGTGTATTGAATAAAGTAGTCGGCATGCGCGCTGCTTTTCTCAGGCAACACAATGTTGGTCCAGGTTAAATGGTTGTAGTCAATAAACTGTTTCCATTTGGTCTTGTCGTTATCTAACGATGCGGCAAACACCTCCAACCCGCGGGCGTGGTACTCTTTGTATATCCTTATAAAATCAGGCATAGCCTTTCTGCAATGCGGGCAATCCGATTCCCAAAAAATAAGAAACGTTAGCTTATTGCTTTTCGCCACGCTTTGTAATGTTTGTATTTGATGGCTTAAGTTTTCGCCGCTAACGTCTGGGGCCAATAAGCCCGGCAATACGTGCTCTACTAATTTTAACTTGGCAGCTAATACCGGCTGATTTGCATCCAGCAAGGATTGGTTTGCCTTTGCCCACTTCACCAGGCTCTCAACATAAGGTTCGCGGTATTCATCCAAAAAATTATTGAACAGAACAGTTAATAGGTTTTTTTGCGCCTCTTTACTCCCTTTGGTTCTGCTCATTAAATTACTGATAAAACTTAACCGGCTATTAGTATTGGTATCGGCTAAATAATCAATATACCATGAAATTTTGTTGCTTAAGTCGGATGTACGATAAAGGGCAGTATCTAAAAAATTGGATGCATCAAAAAAGCCCGATTGCATTTGCGCCAGCAACGGCGTATTGTTGTTTGCTTGCGGCACCTCGCCTAAATTAGCCAGTACACCCGAAGTAAATGTACCCTTATAGCCCATCTTTAAATATTCCATCAACTCGTTTTGCGCAGCCAGTTTCTTCTTGTATTTATCAACGCAGTTTTTATCGTTACCCTCGCAGTCCGCTCTAAAGTCGCGCAATAAATCTTTAAAGCGCATGTTCTCTTTCTTAAATGCCCTATAGGCATCATTCTCTTTCGATCCGCTTATTCTCATTGATTTTACCTCTTGCCTGGCATCGGTTTTAATAATAACCATGTAAACCGGTTCGGCGGGCGATAGCAGTAAGCTCATTTTATAGCTCTTATATTTTAAATCGTACATCCCGGTAACTTTAACCGCTACCTTTATAACAAAGCTGCCATCATTATTTACCTGGGTAACCGATACGCTTTCGCCGTCGTTATATGGAACCAGCCTCACATCAGCCTTATCGGGCTTAAACGTAACGCCGGTATCGGGCACTATTTGCCCGGTAATTTTTACGCTATCTGTAATTTGCGCAAACACACACTGCTGCGCAAAAACAAAAAGTAAAATCAGGCCAATGCGCATAAGGTAAGTTTTGAAACGGTAGCTTAAATATCAGCTTATTTTATTACCCGTGTATTCATAAAAACATAAATCTGCTCAACTAACCATGCAAATACCAGCCACGCCGGAAAGTAATCCAGCTGTATTAAGCCCATAATATTATGCCCGGTGGTGTAATGCCACGGGCAGCTCCCGGTAATACACTGCAACAAAAACCCCGAAGTAAATTCGATGATGTAAATGATAAGCACATACAAAGGCAGTCGCAACCAAACCGGTATAGGTTTGACTTTATCATGAAACAAAATGCCCAGCACCGGTATTAGCCCGTAAATAAAAGCCATCCATACGTACGATGTTCCCGCCATGGCCATAAGCGGTTTTCCGCACAGCGGGCTTTGTGTAAACAAGGCAATAAAGGCAGTAAAAAAAACTTCGATGGCAATGCCAAAGCAGGCAAAGCCAACAATCATAAACACAACGTGTCGCCACGGATATTTGCTAAAGGACATGATATGAAGATGAAAAAAATAAGCAACAATTGAACGTTTGCCCATAAATGAGTCTCAAATCCGGGCATAAAAAAAGGACGAGCTTTTGGGTTCGTCCTTTTTATGGATTTATTGTTTTTACCGTCTACCGCCCCCACCTCTTGGTGCGGAAGGAGCTGAAAAATGCTGTTGTTGTTGCGGTGCCTGGTAATGCTGCTGTTGAACCGGCGCAGATGGTCTTTCGCTTGGCACAAAAGTTCTTTGTACCGGTTGTTGGCTTGGTGCATTAAACTGGCGTTGTGGCTGCTGTGCAGGAACGTTTTGACGCTGTTGCTGATCAAAATTTTGATGTTGCTGCGGGCTTTGTCTTGGCGGTGTCCATTGCTGCGTTGGTTGTTGCCTCTCGGGCTGTACATTATTATTACGCTGTATTGGTTCCGGCCTGTTTGTTGGTTTCAAATCCTGTGTGTTAACTACCTTATTAGGTTGGTTATGTTGCACGTCCGAGCGAACAATGTTCGGGCGATAAATATTAACCTGGTTACCTGTAACCTTTGTTTGAGCCGGTGCACTGATGTTGTTTATTTGCACCCTATTAATTTTCTGGCCGCTATATTTTTCAACTTCTTCAGGTTTTGGCCCGCCAAAAAACACGCTTTGGTTATACGTGTTGGCATGTGCAATAATATTGATATGCGTATTTATTTCATTGATGTTATGCGCAACAACTTCATTGCGCTCTATGTGGCGTCCAAAATCTTCACGGCCCATGTACTCATGTCGAACAAAATGCCAGTGGCGTGCGTCAGGCCTGTAATGTGGCGATAATATATCGTGCGGGCCAATACATGCCCAGCCATAATAACCGTCGTAATCTCCCCAAATTACCCAGGCTGGTGCCCAGTTATATCCTGGCATCCAAATCCAGCCATAATAGGGGTCTTCAAACCAACGGCCATAGTGAAACGGCCCCCATCCCCACGGAAAATCTGAAACCCAGGTCCAACCTAAATCAGTGTAAACCCAATGTCCGTTAGTCATATAAGGCGAAAAGTCAGGGTCAACCTGGTTTGGTACCCAGCAATACCCATAACCGGGGTAGTTAATCCAGTTGCCATAGGGACTTAGCTGATCGTAAAACGTTTGATAGCTAGGGCCACCATTATCATTATTCTCATCATCATAATCATTCTGCTGCTGGTTTACTTGCGGGCCAATCATACCATTATCGCTTTCATTATAGTAAGCGTCATCAGTGGTATTATTGTCTTGCTGACTGTAACCTATAAACAAGGTTGTAAGTAAAACGAGCGCGGTCCCCAATAATTTCTTCATAAAAAGTATTTACTATTTAAAATTACAAATTCAAGGCCAATGGCCTTAGTAAATCAATCAATTTGTTAAATACTTTACTTAATAAATGTTATAGCGTTGTTTGTTACAGCAAAACATCAAATAAGCATGGCATCCTTCAATCAGCCCAAAAATATACAAACTCTTTACACCAACATTATTTTTTCCAAACTTAAAAATGCACTCCCCGTGCATTTAATCACGTGTTATTAAAAGTTATAACTGTTTGTCACAATTCTTTCTTTTTTATCCTAAATTTCTAACTTCGTTGCGTAAGTTAACCTGTGGTTAAGCATTTAACTGATTGTTCTCAAAAAAATAAACACATGAAATATTACTTTTTATTAGTTGTTGCCGCCATTTGCCTCAACAGCTGTAATCGTCCTGAACCTACAATGAGTAAGGAAGCTAAGAAAGCGCGTATGGACTCATTGAGAAATGACTTGTTGCAAACCGACCTTGCCTTTTCGCAGTTATCTGAACAAAAAGGACGCAATGCCGCATTCGTTTCATATGCCTCTGAGCATGCTACTTTGCTAAGGCCTTTTAGTATGCCGGTAACAGGTAAAGACACACTAGAGAAACTTTTGAACTCATATCCCGATACCGCATATGTGCTTACATGGGTACCTATTAAAGCTGATGTTGCACATTCAGGCGAAATGGGATATACCTATGGAACCTACTCTTTAAACATTAAGAACATTGGTAAAGAAGAAGGAACCTATTGCACTATTTGGAGAAAAGACAAAAACCACACCTGGAAATTTGTGCTCGATACCGGCAATGAAGGACTGAACGCTAAAGACGAATCTGCCGATAAAGCAATTAAGGCAGAAGAGAAAAAAGAAGAAAAGAAAGAAACTAAAAAGAAATAGTCATCTGCCCATTGCGGCAACAAAAAACCTCGTCTCAATTTAAGACGAGGTTTTTTGTTTTTAGCTAGCAGGGAATATCAATGCCTGAAATGCCTTACGCCGGTCATTACCATAGCCTGGCCGTTTTTATTGGCGGCTTCAATTGATAGCTTATCGTTTATACTTCCGCCTGGCTGCGAAATGGCAACAATGCCGGCTTCATGCGAAATATTAACGCAATCAGGGAAAGGAAAGAACGCATCGCTGGCCATTACTGCGCCATGTAAATCAAAGCCAAACTCTTTCGCTTTTTTAATAGCCCCTTGCAACGCATCAATACGCGAAGTTTGCCCACAACCCATACCAATTAATTGGTTGTTTTTTACCAACGCAATACCATTTGATTTGAGGTGTTTAACTGCAATTACTGCAAAAGTCAAATCTGCTATTTGTTGTTCGGTGGGTGCTTTATCGGTGGCTACTTTAAATTCGTTTTTGCCTTCGGCCTTTAAATCGGCATCCTGCTCAAGCACGCCATTCAGTAAATTTTTGAAGGTTTTATTTATTGGGGCTTTTGCCTTTTGGCGGATTATAATTCTATTCTTTTTCGATTTCAAAACTGCCAATGCATCATCATCGTAACCCGGCGCAATAAGCACTTCGAAAAACAATGTGTTTAGTTCGTTAGCTGTAGCTAAATCAATATTGCGGTTAGCGGCAATAACTCCTCCAAAAGCCGAGGTAGTATCGCAGGCAAACGCGGCCTTATAAGCATCGCAAATATTATCGCGGCTGGCAAGCCCGCACGAGTTGGTATGTTTAATAATAGCTACCGTAGGCGCTTCAAACTCAGCAACCAGGTTAATGGCGGCATCTACATCAACCAGGTTATTGTACGATAACTCTTTGCCATTTAAAATATCGAAAAGCTCATCCAGGTTACCATAAAAAACACCCCGTTGGTGTGGGTTTTCGCCGTAGCGCAAAACCTTCCCGTTCAACTCACTCTTCTTAAATACTTCGAAATTATAGCTGCGGTTAAAGTAGTTAAAGATAAGCGTGTCGTAATGCGAGGAAGTCATAAAGGCTCTGGCTGCAAAGCGTTTGCGGTCTTCAATGTCCGATACTCCGTTTTTTGCTTGCAGTAAATCAAGTAAATGCCCGTAATCGCTTTGCGATGATACAATGATAGTATCCTTAAAGTTTTTAGCTGCCGCGCGTATCAGCGATATGCCGCCTATGTCAATTTTCTCAATAATTTCCTCTTCGCTTTTGCCTGCCTTAACAGTTTCTTCAAAAGGGTATAAGTCAACAATTACCAGGTCAATTTCGGGTATTTCATATTGCTTCATTTCGGCAATATCACTGGCGTTGTCACGTCGCCCCAAAATGCCACCAAATATTTTTGGGTGGAGCGTTTTTACCCGCCCGCCAAGTATAGATGGGTAAGAAGTTAACTCCTCAACGGGGGTCACTTTAACGCCAAGGCCTTCAATAAAACTTTGCGTGCCACCTGTTGAATATATTTTAACGCCCAGCTTGTTCAGTTCATTAACAATCAGGTCAAGCTTGTCTTTATAATAAACCGAAATAAGGGCCGATTGTATTTTTTTGCTCATGGTATTGGGTTAGGAATAATGCGCGCAAAAATATCCCTGCGTAGCTAACAACTTCAAAATATTATAAACGCTTGTTGATTACAGCAGTAGTTTTTCAATGGTTTTAGGAAACCATTCGTGTTCCAGCTTTTGAACTTTTTGGGCTATTGTTTCTGATGTATCCCCCAGGGTTATGTCTGTGGTTTTCTGCAAAATTACTTCACCTTCATCGTAACGCTCATTTACGTAATGGATGGTAATACCCGTTTCGACATCTCCATTTGCCAAAACCGCTTCGTGCACCTTCATGCCATACATGCCCTTACCACCATGTTTGGGCAATAATGCGGGGTGCAGGTTTATGATTTTATTAGGGTAGCGCTGTAAAAGATACCCGGGTATAAGTTGTAAAAACCCCGCCAGCACTATTATATCAATATTTAAGGTGGCCAAAACCCTGCCCAAAATTTCGGGGTCGTTCAGTGCGCTTTTGCTAACAATGGCTGAGATGATTTTATTGCGATGCGCTATTTTTATAACACCGGCCTCGGGGTTATTGGTAACAACCAGCGCCACTTGTATGGATGAGTTTCCCTTAAAATATTCAATAATAGCCTCAGCATTACTCCCTGTTCCGCTGGCAAAAATTGCAATCTGCTTCATGGTGTGTTCAAGTGTTCAGGTGCGCATGTGTTCATGTTGAAACAGCGCACGCAAATATATAGGGCTTTAGCACTTGAACACATGAATACATGAACACGTGCGCACATTTTATTTACTAATTACAAAGCTTCGCACCTGGCTATCGTTTTTATAACGAACGCGGATATAGTATTCAGAAGCTTCGAATTGTTTTACCGGAATATCGTAGTTGGTGCGTTCTGCAGGTAAATCCATCGAAAACTCCGGTATAACCGGTTGGCCAAGCATATCATACACTGTTATATAAACGGTGCCCGCCTGCGGAAGTATTATACCAAGCTGGCAATTAGCGCCCGCCGGGTTTGGCGATGGGCCAGCTAACTGCATGGTTGTGGTTAACGAGGTGCACTCCTGGTTATTAGTAGTATCGGTTTCAGTTTCACCATCATTTACATTTTTGGCTGTAACGCAAACAAAAGTATTGGTATAGCCCTGGTCAACTACAAACTGTGCCGGGAAGGTATTCACTACCGTTTGCCCCGAAAGTAGGAAACCCGTCCAGTTTTGCTCAAACACCTCTTTGCTTCCAAGGGTGGCGTATAACTGGGCTGATGTAATAATGCGGGTACCCAGGTTGGCTATATAAGCGGTTACGGTTACCAATTCACTTCCGTCTGGTTGCGCCACAGGGTCTGCCATAACCAGTGTTAAGCCTAAATCAAGGTTTGTTGGCATTACGTACACCGTCCGCTCAAGCGAGTCATAACAACCGCAATTACTATACGCATATAGCGTTACATTGTAGTTATTGTCCTGAACATAATTATGCGGTGGCGGGTTAATTTGCGGTATACTGGTAGGGGTGCTGCTTCCATCGCCAAAATTCCATATATAGTTAACGGCCCCGATGCTGCGGTTGGTAAACGTTACCAAAAGCGGCGCAGTGCCATATAACGGGGTGTATGAGAATAACGCCGTTGGCACAGCCCCCACCTCAATCACTTTTGTTATTGAATCAACACATCCCTCCTGGTTGGTAACCGTAAGGCTTACATTAAAGGCACCGGTATCGGCAAAAACTACTCTTGGCCTTTTTAGGTTCGATATCCGGCCGCCTATATCCCAATGCCAATGGTCAACTGGGTTAAGGCTAATACTGGTATCAATAGGCGAATAGAATCGCCCTTCGCAGCCAATTAAGCCATAAAAATTAGCCACTGGTTTATTAACTATTTTAACCAAGGTGTCAAGAGTTGAAATACAGCCTATAGCATTTTGAACCTGCAATTCTACATCGTATGTACCAGCCGGGCTAAATTCGAATTGCGCGGTTTGCGTGTACGCATATGGCCCATCGCCATTTTGGCGGAATTTCCATATTCTGCTTACTTCGGAAAGTGATTGCGTTAAGTCTTTAAATGTAGTAGGATCACCAAGACAATTATCCTGTACCGAAAGTTTGGCTATAAACGGCGGGTTAACGTGTATTTGTTGCGTAATCGAATCAGCACAGCCGAGAGAGTTTATAACTTCCAGCATAATATTGTATACGCCCTGGGTAGGGAATGTGTACTGAATGTTGCGCCCGGTATCAGCATCGGTAACACCATTAATTCTCCAGTAGCGCCTGGCAATGGCCGACCCCCCTATAACCGAACTGGTATCGGTAAGCTGCAGTGAGGAACCGGCGCCGGCGCACAATATATAAGGATAAACACTATTATTTGCTGAATCTATATAGCCCGCATGAGGAGCAGGTAAAATGTTGATGTGTTCGGTTTTTATAGCAAAGCAACCCGAGTCGGTGGTTACGGTTAGCGAAACCGTGTAACTACCATAGCCATAATTAATGCGGTACGAGGTTTGGCCATCGGCTTTAACCGAAGCCGTATCCATCGCCGGTATTCCACCGCCGTAATTCCAGTAAGTGCCATTAATCTGGTCGCCATTAATTGCCGGAGTAGAAGTATTGATAAATGTGGTGGTATTGGCAAGGCATAAATTGGGCACGGTAAAATTAGCCACCGGTGCCTGCGCACGCGTAAACACCTGCGAGGAATCGTAATTTTTACAACCGTGATTATCTACCGTGTACAAATAATAGGTTTGCGATAAGCTAACCGTTGGTGCCGATGTTGTATCCATAGGGAAAGCAATCGGTGTCCATAAAAACGAATCAATAGTTAAAGGCAGTGGTAGTATAGTCAGCGTTCCGTTTTTGCAAATAGTATCAAATAATGGTAACAATTGCACATGGTAGAAAGTATCAATAAACAACGGTACCTTTTTGGTTATTATTGAGCAATGCGCATTGGTTGTGTCGGTTATTTTTGTGTAATAATAACCCGCAGTAAAAGGATTTATAAAATTGGCGTTAACGTTTAGGTTAACTACTGATGATGGGCTGGTGCTATCATACCACACATAGCTGTATGCACTAGGGTTATTGATTAGCTGAACAATTTGCCCGGTATCGCCAAAACACACATAATCGGTATCCGGATGGCTGCCTGCATAAGGCATAGTAATATTTATACTATCCCAACTTATGCGGTTAAACACGTCAACAGTAGTTACTGCATAAATACCACTTTGGCTAACGTTCAAGGTATCGGAAGTAGCACCGGTCGACCATTTATACTTAGCAAACCTGCTGCCCGTACGCAAAGTAATAGGGCACAACTTATAATTCTGCACAATATCGGGCCCCAGGTTAACCGGTGGGGCGTATTTATCAAACAGGTAATTGTTTACCAGCTTTTGTTGATCAGATGATAGAGAACTATTGTAAACAATTACTTCGGCTATTTCGCCATTCAAAAATCCGTAGGGTACATTGCCGCCAAATGGGTCAGTACCGCTCATATGCCCCAAATAATAAACATCATTTGTAAACGGGCTTACAAACTGTGCCTGAGCATTTGGTATTGCGAAAACACCATTGGTATCAATAATTGCACTAACGTTAAGGGTTTTAACCACCCCGTAAATATGATATGGGCAGGCAACCCCGGGGGGCATAGAATTAGCATCATGAAACTCTTGTGGATAGCCTCCCAGGCTACAATGCAAATCATTTACAAACTCAAATCCATTGCCGCCATTTCTTTCAGTAAACATCCCACAGTTTACATCACCAACGCAAAGCATGCCCGCAGGCTCCCCGTTCGGCTGTGCACCGTTGGCCTTGGCTACTATAAATATGCTTATAGAACTTTGGTCCATACCATTAATAACAGGGCCCGTCATGTAATTACTGGTGCCGTTAAACTGTACTGAGGGCTTATGATTAATGAGTGCTACCGAGTTGTGAACGCTGGGCTGCTGAAACTGTATCAATCCGTTGCTGGCCGTAGCGTCATAATGATTTCCACTCGAGTCGCTCCATTGGCTTACCCCTTGGGCATTTGTTATAACCCCCGCATCGGCCTTTAGCCATAGGGCTAAGTTGCCGGTGGTAAGATTGTCGGGAACAAATTGGCGAAACGTATTTGTAACCGAAACGGCTTGATCGGTGCAGGCGTTATAAGCCGTTACCTGCCAATAATAAGTTTGGTTTACGGGCAACACCACTGTTTTTTGATTGCTATGTAGGTTGAGGTAAATGCTATCATTACCTCCTAGTGACGGATTGGTGCTAATTGCTAAGCGGTAGTATGCTGCTCCCGGCACCGACTGCCATCCAAAGGTAATAGAGTCGCCCGAGGCCACCGAATTGTTAACCGGAAATTCAAGTATAGGAGTGGTTGGTAATGCCGGTTCAGGTACTATTACAAAAAGATTGCTTACACTACCTTTGCAGCCATTGGTTTGCGTAACTGTAAGTGTAACGGTATAGGTATCGGCTTGTGCAATGTAACCATGGGTAGGGCTTTGCATGGTGGATGTGCCACCGGCCAAATCGCCAAACTGCCAGCTCCAGTAAGTAAGCAGTTGCCCGCCGGCTGCAGTACTTAAATCTATAAAAGTAAATTGAGGATTGCTGAGACAGGCCTCGCCAGTTTGAAACGCAGCCGTTGGCGGTATGTTTACCGTAACCGGTATAGTGGTATCGTTACTACAGCCCGATGTGGTAAGTGTTAAGTGTACCTGGTAAGTGCCGGGCGAAGCAAACGTGTGAGAAGGAAAACGAACAATGCTGGTATCGCCATCACCAAAATCCCAATGGTACGATGTAACACCCAAACTATCGCTTAAATTAAAAGGCGTAAAAGGGAAACCTGCACAAACAATACTGCTGCTAAAATTTACATGCGGAGCAACACCCGTTACGGTTACAGTTGTTGATGCGCTTCCGCTACAACCACCGCCATCGGTAACGGTTACCGAATATGGGCCCGAAGCAGTTACATCTGTAAAACTTACATTACTACCGGTGGACCAGTGGAAACCCAAATTGCCCCAACCGGTGGCAGGGGTATGCAAAGTAAGATGGTTACCCGAGCAAAGCGATGGCGCATTAGCCAACGAAACTGTGCTTGCAAAAACGTCCATTACCACGGTAACCGTATCTAACACTAAGCTACATCCATGGTTATCGGTAACCGTTACCCAATAATTACCGGCGGCACTAACATTAATAGTACTAGTGGTTTGCCCGTTGTTCCACAAAAAGGTTGGGCTTACAAGCGATGATGTATAAGGCACTATCTGTATCGATCCATTTTGGCAAACGTTTGCCGTATGAGGTAAGCTATCGGGGTATGCAACAGTTATGGTACTGTTACTGGTAAAGTTAAATACATCAGTAGTAGTTACACTGAAGGTACCCGCATGTACAAAAATAGTATCAGTAGTCTGCCCGTTACTCCATTGATATTTTTTATAATTATTGCCAGGGCTAATGGCTACGGCGCAAAGATTAGTTGTGTCTAAAATGTTTTGTCCAAGGTTGGCCACAGGTGCGTACCGGTTTAAAAGATAAGTTTGAACCTGTTGTATTTGAGTGCCGGTTAAACACGCATTGTACACCAAAACCTCTGCTATTTCACCATTAAAAATTCCGTCTGGCAGGCCTCTCTCCGAATAGCCAATATGGAAAGTATCATTCGTAAAGGTGCCCTTCATGATATTGTTATCTGCAACAGTAAGACCATCAGTTAAGGTAGATGTAACTGCAAAAGTATTTGTATCAAGCTGTACACTTTGGGCATTTACCTTTCTTATATCGAATATTTTGTAAGGGAAAACCGTATTAGGCATCGCTGTTGCGTTATTCATATAAGCGCAACAATTATGGGCATTATTGTTATTCAAAAACAGCTCTCCAAGGTTAGCAATAGGTGCCCTTTCAAGTGTGAAGCCACTGCCTGTATTGCCAACGGCAAAAATGCCCCCATGATTGTGGGCCTGTGCCCCATCAGCCTTGCACACAACAAATACATAAAGGCCACAGTTGGTGCCTAAACCCGGAATTGGATTGCCGGTTAAATACTGAGTGAGACCATCGAACTTAACCGATGGTTTATTATTGAGTAAAGGAACATTGGGCACCAACGTTGGTTGATTGGCAACACTGGTTTGGGAGGTGTTATTAAGGCTGCCGCTTATATCATTCCACGCGGTAACAACTCCACCGCTTGAAACCAAACCACTATCTGCCCTTAACCATAAAGACAGGCCTGTAGTTGGCAATTGCCCAAAACTATGGCCCGCAATAAAAAGCAGGGTAAGCAGTAAAACCGACTTCGGATAGAATTTTCTTATCACTCGCATGTAGTTATAACTCATCCAATTTACTAAAAAATGACTCAAATATTAAAACCCTGCCCTGTAAACCTCAAACCCGGTATTTTATACTAAAAGGCGAACCTTGTATTATACAATCTATACCGTAATTAATGGGTTACGGGTTTTTCTTAAAAATGTTCCAAATAAAGGCACATAAATGCCATTATTATAGAGATGGGTGCCGCAACTGAGGGGTTGCAGCGGCACTTATATCCCACTTCAATATTATATTTTACCGGGTTAAATACGACCAAAACGGCAGCCTTTTTCCCAACGCAATTAAGGGGTTGATTAATTTAATATACGCTTATACTTAATAATGGAAAACATACCTGTGGTGAAGGAAGACAATCCTAAGATACGGTTTTGTTTTGAAACTTCGAAAACAGCCGCAATATTGGATCCCTTGTGGTATTATCTACAAATGCTTTGGTAAATCTTCTTATACTTTTCAACTCCCACAACTAAGCTGTAAATCTGCTCGGCCCTTTGGCGGATATATGTGCTATCGTAAGTTGTATTTAAAAGCGTGTGTATCGCCTTTTCATATTCTGCATCATTCAGGGTTTTTATCAGCACGCCCGATTTTTCATCTATAATCTCATCCACATCACCCACCCCCGCATTGCAAATGTGTGGCATGCCCATACCCATAATTTCGCCCTGCTTGGTAGGGCTACTGGCCGATTTTGAAAATACCGGCTTAATAAAAAATATAGAGCAATTGGACAGCGCGAGATAGGTTGGTACCTGCTTATGGGGCGCCGGGGTGATGATAAAACAAGCCTCGGGTATGCCCTTGCTTTTGGCCTTTGCTAAAATATCGCCCGACGCATCGCCGGTAATAAAAAGAAATTTTGCATCGGGTTTTGTGCGTAGCAGGCACTTAAAAAAGTCCAGCATTTCATCCAGCATATACCAGGTACCTACACTGCCTAAATAGCTTAGCACAAACTGGTTGTTGGCTAAATTGAATTGCTGTTTTAGCTGCCGTAACAAGCTAACATCAATACTCTTTTCCGAAAACAAATCAAGGTCGGCGCAGCAGGGTATTACCTCAATAGGTATGGGCTGGTTTTTAATATGCTTCCAGCTGTGTATAATATCCACTCCCTTTTTGGTGAGGCAAACCGAGTAATCGGCTGCCGAGAAAAAAAGCTCCTCTTTCTTTTTGAAGAATTTATATACCTGTTTAAAAAGAGGATTTGATAAATTCCAAACACCACCTTCAACTCTTTCATCGGCATAAAAGCCGCGCATATCAAACAGAAATTTTACACTAAATTGCTTTTGCATATCTATACCCACCATGGCCGATATATAACTACGGCAATGCACAATTTTAAATTGCTTTTGATGATGAAGCGCTACCGCCTTTTGTTTCATTTTTTGCAAATCCCAAATGGTGGAAAGCACCGGTGGCTTTTTGGTGTAAGGTAATGGCTGCCAGCCAATATTGCTTTGTTGTAGCATGGCTGAAATAGCCGCCCGGTTCTTTTCATACCGTTCTGCCTTTTCAAAACTTATGAGCGTAAAAGCATACCCCAATTTCGAAAGGCCTTGCAGGTATGGTATAACCTGGCTTTGCCCCAAAGGGTCGGTCATACCATCATACGATATGTAAAGCACATTAATTGGCTGCATGGTCGTTCATCCATTTATGTAACAGCACAAGTGCCCAAATACGGTTATAAAGAAAATCCTCACCTTTTTCGAAACGCGCAAGCAATTGCTTCACCTTTTCGGGTTTAACCACCGCACATTTCGCAACTATCTCCTCGTTCAAATACTTTTCAATCAGGTAGTGCAAGTCAGTCTTTAGCCACTTTACTAACGGGATAGAGAAGCCCCATTTAGGCCTGTCGAAAAATTGGCGGGGTACATAATCATACAATACTTCTTTCAATAAATATTTCGAAACACCATCCTTCTTCTTCAAATCTTCCGAAAGGTTCAAGGCAAATTCAACAATGCGGTAATCGAGGAACGGCGAACGCGCCTCCAGCGAAAACTGCATACTGGCTATATCTACTTTTACCAGCAAATCATCCTTGAGGTAGTATTTAATGTCAAACAGCGCCTGCTCTTCGGCCGCTGAAAGATTACGGACTAGCTTTCCGAAATTTTCCTCAAAAATTATTTCCGTCGCATATTCAGGCCTTACAATTTCATCCAGCTCATCCTCGCTAAAAAAGTATTGCTCCTGCGAAAAAATGTGGCTCTTACGGCGCTCATTGGTTTTGAAATTGAAAACTCCGGCACCGCGCTTGTATTTACTACCTGCCTGTGATAAGGCAGCTGCAATAGGTTTGCGTAACATTTGCACCAAAGGGTTGTTCAATCTCTTAGCCCAATCATAAGCACCGTAGCCTAAAAACAGTTCATCGCCGCCATCACCGGTTAAGGTCATAGTAACATATTTTCTGGCCAGCTTTGAAACCAGCATGGTTGGTATACCCGATGAATCTGCGTATGGCTCGTCGTACGCAGTCATCATTTTGTCCATCAGCTCAAGCGCATCATTTTCAGTAACAATAAACTCATGGTGTTCTGTACCCAAATGCTCTGACACCTTACGTGCGTACTCCGACTCATTAAACTTAGCCTCCTTAAACCCGATTGAAAAGGTTTTAACCGGTTGTTTCGAAATGCTTTGGGCAATGGCGGTAACCGCGCTTGAGTCAATACCCCCGCTTAAAAAAGTACCAAATGGCACATCGCTAATCATCCGGTATTTTACCGACGTGGTAAGCAACTCCTTCAACTCCTTTTTAGCGGTATTGAAGTCGCTGGCTACTTGCGGTGTTATTTTTTCCTCCGGCTTCCAATAGCTTTTTATTTGCATAGTGTTATCCTTAATAACGGCATAACTGCCGGAAGGCAGGCGGTTTATCTGCGCATAAATAGTATGTGGTTCGGGTATATACCCTGCATATAAAAACGTGCGGATGGCAGGTTTAAAAACACTTAAACTGCTTTTAATTTGAGCTGGTTGAAGCAGCGATTTTATTTCGGACCCAAAGGCAAAATTGCCATTTTGATGATAGAAATAAACGGGCTTAACCCCCAACCGGTCCCTGAATAAATAAAGCGTGTGTTCAACAATATCGTAAATGGCTATGGCGAACATGCCATTGAGCAAATGCACAAACTCAACACCTTTTTTTTCAAAGGCTTCTAAAATAATTTCGCTATCGCTGTGGGTGCGCGGTTGTATATTTAGCTGCGTTTGTATTTCCTGAAAATTATAAACCTCACCATTAAACACCATAACATACCTGCCACTTTGCGAAAACATAGGTTGGTTGGCAGCAGCACTTAAATCGATAATGCTTAACCGGCGATGGCCAAGGCCACAGGTTTGCGCTTCATTCAGGTAAAACCCTGATGCATCGGGCCCGCGATGTTGCATAGCATTGATTATTTGCTGCAAATCGGCTTGGTTGAAATGCCTGTTGTTAGAGAAAAAGCCTGCAATTCCGCACATGGTGGCTAAAATATAAAGAGAAATAGACTTAAAGCCCGATTATTCCTTGGCAAAGGGATGTGCGGCCGATTTAAGTTTAGCGTATGGATGATAATCGGAGGTTAAACCGATGGGTGTTTGATGCCTGATAGCATGTGCTATTTGTATGCTGGGCAGTGCTTCGGCAACGCCAAAACCTTTGCCTTTTAAAATTTCTTCATAGCTACGCGTGTGCAGGTCGGCAAAGCCATCACTAAACTCAATTTCCTCACCTTCCAACGTCATTGAGCGATAAGTGCGTCCCCCCTTTTGTTTTACAGCTTCGGGTAATGTATCGGCTTCAATACTTAAAAACCATCTCACCCGCGCCTTCGAAAATTCAAGATACCCGGCAGCACGGTCGTGTGTATGAATATGTACCACGTTCGATTTTACCTCGCCAAACAACCAATGCAGCATATCAAAAAAGTGAATGCCAATGTTTGTAGCAATGCCACCCGACTTGGAAACATCACCCTTCCAACTGGTATAATACCAACTACCACGCGAGGTAATGTAGGTTAAATCGAAATCGTAAATTTTGTCGGCAGGGCTTTTGTCAATTTTCTCCTTTAGCTTAATAATGTTTGGGTGCAAGCGTAGCTGAAGAATGTTGTTGATTTTATGGCCGGTTTCTTTTTCAAGCTCTATAAGCGCCTCGGCGTTCCAGGGATTAAGCACCAGTGGTTTTTCGCAAATTACGTTAGCCCCGTTGCGCAACCCAAAACGAATATGCGAATCGTGTAAATAATTGGGTGAGCAGATAGAAACATAATCAACCCCTGCGCCCTTGCGCTTTATTTTGTCAATGTGCCTGTCAAACCTTTCAAACTCCACAAAAAATGCAGCATCCGGAAAGTAGCTGTCCATTACACCTACACTATCGAAAGGGTCATACGCCGCAAGCAGTTGATTGCCGGTATCTTTTATAGCTTTTAAGTGCCGGGGAGCAATGTAGCCCGCTGCACCTATAAGAGCGAATTTCTTCATATTACTACTTCATATTTTTAAGAATGAGATAAAGTTTTTCAGCCTGGTTCTTTCGCGAATATTGCTGAAAATTAACGGTTTCGTTTGGTTTAGCATTTTTATAAACCTTAAACTGCGAAGATAAAAATGCCGTCGCCGATTCAGCATTTTCCGCAACTGTTCCACCATTTGTTTCCTTCAGTATTTCAGTCATCACATTGGTCTTATTTCCAATCATCAAAACAGGCCTCTTTAAAACAAGATAATCAAACAATTTGGCGTTTAACCAACTGTCTGAATTTGAAGTTAATAGCAGCAAAACATGCGAAATGCTTATCTGCTTCATTACCTCAAAATAACCGGTTTTATTATGCAGGTGCACATACTTTTGCAGCACCGGGTTGTAGTTCATAATGCGGGTAATGGCGCTGGGATCAGCTTCAATGCCCCAAAAATGCATTTCAAACTCTTCGGGCGTAACCATGCTCTCACTTATAAATTTAACTGCGCCTTCTAAAAACACCTCTAATCGTTGCATAGGATAGATGTGCCCTGCGTACGAAACCACAAATTTTTGGGTGGATGGAAGAATGCCCTTAACCTGCTCTTCAATATCATCGTCATAACCGTTGTATACAATCTTAATGTTATCGTGCTTTACAAATGGCGGCATAACTTTAACCATCGAGGGGGCAACTGTTGTTATTAACGAGGAGCTTGAGACATATTTCCTTTCAACTAGTTTGTAAAAGCTGTTTAAAATAAAACTTAATGGGCCTAAAGAGTAATCGCTTTGATTGTGGTTGAGGGTCCAGCTGTCTCTGTAATCGGCTATCCACGGCGTTTTATATTTTTTAGATAACAAGGCCGCGTAACGAAATAAAATAAAGGGCTTACCCGAAGCAATTATCATATCAAATTTTTCGTGCTTTAATAACTCATCAGCTGCAACATAAAGTTCTGCTTTCGAGTCAAATCGTAAACTCAAAAACTCCAGAAAACTGAATAGGTAGGTAACTACCTGGCGTAATCTTCTCACCTTATCACTTTGCAGCTTAGCCGCAATACGGTCTTTAATAGCAGGTGTAAATCGTACCTTTATAAGCGTTTTGTTTTTCTGCCTTTCGGTAACGCTTTTTGGTTGAATTTCGGTTTGATTAGCACCTGATGACTGGTCAAGTTCCCAATCGCGGGTAATTACGGTGGTATCTACATCAAACCCAGGCAGGTATTTATACCAACTGTAAGGCCTCAGCCCCCCGATGGAGATGAACGGCGGAAAATCATAAGCTAGAATAAGAATCTTCATGGATGAAATTCGGAACGCAGCTAATGTAAAAACTTTTTGAAGGAGTATAGATGGCATTACCGGTATTTACTGTTGGCGCCGACGATTATTCAACCGCCTGTTTTCGGCGCTTCGCTTTTACGAACTATTAAATACATTTTGACCCGAAGCCCAATTTGTATAATATTGACGGTAGATAAGGGAACCATTAAAGCCCATCAAAGATTTAAATAATGCCTAATATAATAGTAATTGGCTCCTCTACCAAATCGGCGGCATATACAATTAAACAATTAAGCATGTACGGATTAAATGTAACGGTATATGCGTGGCTTGATTCACCCCTCAGGCATTCAAAATACGTCAATAAATACATTTTGGCGCAGTCTCCTGACCGGGATGTGAAGGCTTTTGCCGATGGGCTATTAAAGTATCTTGAATTAAACAAGATAGATTGCCTGCTTGCTATAAACGACCAGGCCCTTGAGATTTGCAAATTATATTACGACCAGCTTTCGAATTACACTAAAATAATAGGCATTAACCACTCATTTACCGATGAATATGCGCATAGTAAATATGAGTTAATAAAGGTAGCTGCGCCGCTGGGTATTAAATCGCCCGATACAATTTTAATAAGCCAGCTAAGCGATGTGGAGGGCCGGCGCAACGAATTTACTTTCCCTTGTATTGTAAAGCCGGCGAGCACCAATATTTTAAAAGACAACCACCTTTTTTACTTCCGGGTAAGTAGAGTTAATAGCTACGAGCAATTGGTTGACTATGTGCGCGAGCATGTAAGCAACGTAAATATCCTGGTGCAGAAAATCATTCCCGGCTATGGCATTGGCTATAATATTATAGCGAAAGATGGCGAGGTTTTAAATGAGTACATACACCGCAGGTTGCACGAATATATTGGCGAGAGCACCTACCGCGAATCGGTTTCGGTAGAAGAGTATGGGTTAAAGGAAAAAGCCCATGCCCTGATAAAAAAGATAAACTGGAATGGAGTTGCCATGTTGGAGTTTAGGATTGACGGAAACGATGCCTACATTATGGAAATAAATGGCCGCTTTTGGGGCTCAATCGAGGTTTCGGTAAGGTGCGGGCTTAACTACCCGGTGCAGTTGTACGAGATGCAGTATTTGAACAAGGAAATTGAAAGGGGCTTACCGGTAAAGCATGTTAGGGTAAGAAATTTAAAGGAAGAGATAATCAATAACATACGATATGTTGTTCAGCAAAAAAGCCTTAAAAACCTGTTTAAATGGTTTGGAACTTTAAAGGGTGTATTTGCCAGTAATGAGTTTATTGAGGACAATGTTTTTGACGACCCTAAATTTGTTTTGGCTTGCTACTATTACAGCATAAAGTTAGTTTGGAGTAGGGTGGTTGATGAGTTAGGTTTAAAAAGCGTATCAATAGCGAAACACCAGGCGCCGGTGGCAGAAAAAAATCTTGTTATTGCATTTGCCTGCACCGGCAATATATGCCGTAGCCCTTTTGCCGAGTACTATGCGCGCAAATTTAATCCGCAACATTCCTATTTTTCTTTTGGCATTTCTACAGTCGATAACCGGCTTAGCCCGGTTAATGCCGTTAATGCAGCAGCGCAAATGGGAGTCGATATCTCCAATTTTTCATCAAGGTCATTTGATAAGCAGCAGGTAGAGGGGGCAGATTATATTTTTGTGATGGATAGGCTCAACTTTTATAACCTTAGGCAAAAAGGAATTGATGAGAAGAAAATTTTCTTTTTGGATGAAATTGAAATAGCAGACCCTTACGGAAAACCGGTTGAGGAATTTAGTAAGGCTTACCAGCAAATAATTAAATGCATCGAGCAAAAATTACCGGTACACCAGGCAAATTAAACCGGCCTGTATTTTCTTAAATTGCTTTGCAACTCTTCAATCCTAAGTATCATATCCTGCTGCGGCTCAGAAATTAAGTTTAACCGCGATAAAAATGTCATTCCCTCAGCCATATTTTTCATATAAGAGTGCTCACCAATACCCAGAACATATTTATAACCCGCTAACGAGGCCTTCTTTAAAACAGCATCATCGCACAAACCATTCGGCGGGGCCAGTATGGAAATCTTCCTTCCCATATTTTTTTCTATCTCAGCTTTTGATTCAACAAGCTCTTCGCCCATTTCCGCTTCACTTTTAATGCTGGTTAAAACGCAATGCCGTTTTGTATGCGAGCCGAACGTTACACCATGTTTGGCGCACTCATTTATTTCAGCCCAATTCATCATTCTTTTGGGGATAATCTTAAGATTAAACTTCGTGAGCCAGGCATCCAATACCGTTTCACGGTCATTGTGTTCCAGCTCAAATAGCTTTTTAAGGATGGTTATATAAAAACCGTCTAATGTTGATTGGTACTGCTTTAAAGAATAATCTACTCCTCCCAACTGGAGCAGATCATCTGGTTTCTTTTCTACAAAATAATTGAACAAAAAATTCAGCTTTTCTGTCCAGATTACGCCCTGTTTGCCATTTACAATATCAGTTACAACATTGTGATTGGAAGGCAACGAGTAATGTTTGATTACCGGTAAAACATTGGAATAAAAGTCGTAGTAGCCATCGTCAAAGCTTAAAATCAACCTTGGCTTTTTACCCGGGTTGCTGTGAACATCGTCAACCGAAATCACTTCATAATGCTTCAAAACATATTGAATAAGCTGCTCGAACCTTTCAGGCTTAATAGGGTCAAAAAAATGGTCGTTGTCGCTCGATATTCTGTGCAGGCATAGGGTTGTAATGCGGCCTTCGCGGTGCTTTTTATTTCTGAGCCTTCCCTGCACATCAATAAAATACAAGGATTTAAACACCGCAGCCTTTAAAAGATTTCGCATAACAAACCTGGATTGTAGCGTTTTTGACCCGATACTACAATGTGAATTTAAGGAAATAACTTTCCACTATGCTTAATGGTTGTGTTTTGAAACCAAAAACAACGGCATCAATCCGGTTGTTTTCAATGGTTAATTTGCATTGGGCGTAGGTCAATAGTAACTATGTCTTTTTTTAATCTGAAAACTTTCAGATAATTTGCCGCTGACAATAACAACTTTTAAAGGCACGTGCCTGTTAAACTAATGCCCCAATAAAGGAATTTATAATGCCCAACAGCCCAAGAACGCTGATTTTTTTGACAGATTCTTTCCCATTCGGAAGTGCTGAGACTTTTATTGAAAATGAGTTCCCGTTTTTGGTTGAATCGTTTGACCGGATATTTATTATAACGGTAAACCTGGTTGATGAAAAAACAAGAAATATCCCTGACAATATTGAAATAATAAGGATACCCTTTAAGCCATCATTTAAGTATAAGGTGTTATCACTGCTCAATTATTTTAATCCTATTATACAAAGGGAATTACAACTGATAAAGGATGAATTTTTATTAAAACCTAACAAGGAGGTTTTATATGTTTTGCTGGCAAGTTATGCTAAAGCCCTTGAGGTAAATGATTTGTTGAATGATTTGGTATCGAAACACCAAATTGATAAGAGCGGGCTTTACCTATACTCATATTGGATGAACGATGTTACATCCGGCATCGCTTTATTTAGAAGTAAAAACCCTGAAGTAAAAGCTATTTGCAGGGTGCACCGGTGGGATGTTTATTTTGAAACCCAAACCCCGCCTTACCTGCCGCTACGAAATTTTATGATTGAAGCATTGGATATGGTGTATTGCATATCGTTAGATGCCCTGGGCTACCTGGAAAAGCTTACCAATGGGCGTGCCGATCATCATTTAACGCTTTCTCGCCTCGGTACTTTTAATCGTGAAAAAATTAAAACCTTACCCAATCAGGGCTTTCTGCGCATTATCAGCTGCTCAAACCTGATACCACTAAAGCGGGTGCATTTAATTATTGAGGCGCTGGCCCTTATTGATGATATAAAAATTGACTGGCGGCATTTTGGAAAAGGCCCGCTTGACCGTGAATTGAAAAAGCTAGCAGCTGAAAAGCTGTCATCTAAAGCCAATATTGAATACACCTTTGCAGGGCAGATTAGCAATACTGAAATACTACAGTTTTATAAAAACAACAAGGTTGATTTGTTTATTAATGTCAGTGAAACCGAAGGCATCCCGGTTTCAATTATCGAGGCAAACTCATTTGGCATTGCTGTTATTGGTACCTTAGTTGGAGGGGTGGGTGAGATATTACAGGAAGGGGAAAACGGCTTTTTGCTTAAGCAGAGCTGCTTACCAAGGGATATTTCGGACGCTATAGTAAAGTTTTACCGGCTTGATGAAAGCGAAAAGCAAAGGATAAGAGAAAATGCAGTTTTAATTTGGGAACAGAATTATAGCGCCGAAAGGAATTATCGCGATTTTCTTGATTCAGTTCTCTCTTTAACCTAACCTGTTCGGTAAAGACTGATTAGTTTATCGGCGTAAGATTCAATGTCATATTTTTTAGCAAAGGCCACGGCATTTGTGGACATGGCAGCATAAGTGTTTTTATCGCCAACAACCTTTTCAATAGCATCAACAAACTCCTCGGGGTTTTGCTGGTATATCATATAACCGTTTTTGCCGGCTTTAATTAAATCCCGGTTTCCTTTGCCATCAAGTGTTACAACCGGCAGGCCGCTTGCCATAGCCTCTAAAAGCACCAAGCCAAAAGGTTCGTAAGTAGCCACGTGCACATACACGTTTGCGTCGGCGTAATAATCAGCTACGTTAACTTTGTTGCCCGGCATTAAAACCACATTCTCTAAATTATTGGCCTTTACTTTAGCTTTAACTTTATCAAAATCATAGCTCTCGCCAAGCATAATAATTTCGAACGGCAGGTTTCTTTTTTGTAAAGCAAGGGCAACATCAACCAAAAATTGCTGATTCTTTTTGGACAGAAAAGTGCCAACGTTTACTATGCGTATTTTGCTCAAATCCCTTTCTTTCCCGGCACCATGAAAGTTTTTGGTTACAATGGCATTATCAAGCGGGTAAATATCTTCGGCTAGTTTGTGCGGCAGCACTGTTTCAAAATATTGAGTGGTATCAGCCGAAATGGATATAAAACGGTTATCGCATTGCAGGTACCTTTTTACCAGGTGTTGTTTTTCGTAAAAATCGGTAAGCAGGTTTTTATGCAGCAAGGTTTGCAGCGAAAAATTACGCAGCTGCGGCATGTTATCGTGGCAATGCGTAAAGTATTTAATACCCGGAAAAATGACTTCGTGGGTTATTAATTCAGCAATAAATAAATTAGAGTGGACGATGTGTGGCTTAAACTCATTTACAATTTGTGTAAAATGGCCTAGGTCAACGTTGTTTGGTTTTGTAACCGAAAGATTGACATACGAATCGCAGTTGCAGAAATCGGGGTCTTTCAACAAAATCTCTTCCAGGTGGGTGCTGTCGTTAATAGTTCGGTCGAAGGCTTTTTGAAACGTTACCAACTTAACATGAATATCAGGCCGACGTTTTAGCTCATTGAAGATATTAAACACCAACGACTCGGCGCCTCCTCCATGTGTCATGGTGTTGGCGGTTAATAAAACTCTTAATCTTTCGTTTTCAGAAGTACTCAATGTAGCCGGGTTTGTGCCAAATTTAAATGGCTTTTTTAAACGGTAACGAATTTCAGTCACTAGTCTTAATGGCAGTAAATAACTGGTTCAGGCAAGTATCAATGGTATAAATACCATTTCGCTTTTTAATATCGGGGTTATCGGGTTTTTCATTAAAAAGAAAATGATCGGCGGCAAGCTGAACATTAAAACCCATTTGCTTTGCCGAGGTTAAAAGTGCTGGGGTGTAAGAGCCATCGGGATATGCTATTTCCCTGACTTCATATTGAACAAGGTTTTCCAAATACTTTTTCGAACGGCTCACTTCATCCAATGCTTTGTCGTGGGCAATTGTGCCAAGGTTGTTGTGGTAGTAGCCATGCGAACCTATTTTAATGAATGCTGAATGCGACGTTTCAGCAATTTGTTGATCACTCATCAACTGCCAGTATTCTTTTATAGCGGGTTCATTTTCGAAAGAGACATATTTGCCAAAAGCATCTTTTACCTTTAGTTTATAACTGTAATCAGCTTTTTGATGTTTAATAACCTCGTACAGCGATTTGCCCGAAAACTTAGAAAAATAGGTGTTCCCCTGCTTTTTGAACTGCTCGCCCTCAACTTCTACTTCCTTATCGGTTAGTACGCTGGCAATATTTACGTAATCGGCCCATAACATATTGTCGCCAACCTCATTAAGCCCTGTAATGAAGAATGTTGCCGGGCATTTAAACTCCTCTAATATGGGCTTGGCGTTAGCAAAGTTGTTGAGGTAGCCATCGTCAAAAGTGAGTGCGAAGTTAGGCTTGCCCGAAACGAATTTGCCCTCAAAAAAATCACTCAGGCTTATAACGGCACAGTATTTTTTCAGAAACTTAATTTGGTTGGTAAAGCAGGCAACAGATGCATGCCGACGGTTAAAACGGGTGCTCCCGGTGGCACTCACCCCGTGGTACATAAGTATGTAATTCCCATCAATTTGGCCGGCTATCAACCCACCCATAAACGAACCACCAATTTGTTCGGTAAGGACGCGCTTTGCTTTTGAAACAACTTTGGCGGTAATGCTCATAATTATGGAATGAGGATGGTTAATTTGAGCGCGGTATACAGCATATACAATAGTAATTTATTAGCCCCATTTTAGCAACATAGCGCGTGTGGTTAGTTTTTAATCTGCTGCGACATTTTCGCTTTATTCGCCCTCTGAGTGAAAAAATTAACCTTCGGCTAATCTAAACCTCAATATTTGCCATATTATTTGGTGCACTACCTGTATATTTGCAAGCTGCTGTAAGTGGCTGATATTTAATTACCACCGCATCGTATTTTTTGATTGAATAATTTTAAGTAAGAACCTATATGTTTAAAAAAGCTACCTATCTCACTTTAGTAATCGCACTTTTTTCGGTTAAACTATTTGCCCAGTGTTCTTCAACCAACTTTGGCACAAGCCAGGTTATTAGCACCAATACCAGCTGGAATGCCGGAACTTATAACATAACAGGCGATTTTACCGTTAACGCGGGCGTAACACTTACCGTTAATTATAATGGTAATTGTCCTTTAACCATTAACGCTACCAACATTAATATTTTAGGAACTATCAATGCCAACGGAACAGGTTATGTTGGTGGTGCCGGTGGTGCCGGTGGCAGCAGTTCGGGCGGCGGCGGCGGCAGCGAGGCCGGCGGTGGAGTAGGTGGAGTATTAGGCGGCGGTACCGGCGGCGGTGCCCATGGCAATAACGGTAGCAGCGCTACCGGCGGTTGCAGCATTAATTGCGGAACTATATGTATAGGTGGTAATGATGCTGACCGCGCAGGTGGCGGTGGCGGCGCAGGTGGTGCAGGTGGCTCGTTTGGCGCGCGCGGTGGTAGCGGAGGAGCAGGAGCCTTAGGAAGAATAGATAATGAACCTAGTAATTCAAGATGTGGTTCAACACCGGTGGGCGGTGGCGGTGGAACTGCAAATGCAAGCCCTGTGGGTTATAGCAATACAGCAACTACGGTCGATTTGCCTGTAGGTTCGGGCGGCGGTGGCGGCGGTGGCGGCGGCGGCGGCTTTAATGCCGGCACTGCGGGCGCAGCGGGTGGTAACGGTGGTGGCACCGTTAACCTTAACGCTACCGGTAACCTGGTGGTTAGCGGTACAATTACGGCCAACGGAACTTCAGGCGGTAATGGTGGAAACGGTGGTGTTCGCTCGGGCGGTCTTGCAAATTGGAATTGTGAAGCTTGCGCTAACGGAAATGGTGGTGGTGCAAACGATTGCCGTGATGCCAGCCAATGTGGAGTTTGTACCTATTACACCTGGGTATGGGCCGGTGGTGCCGGCGGTGGTGCCGGTGGTGGATCGGGTGGTGGTATTAAATTAGAGGCTACCGGTGGCATGACAGTTACCGGCGTATTACAAGCTAACGGCGGTGCCGGTGGTAATGCAGGGCACGGCAACACTGCCGACGGAAGCTGCAACAATTATGCAAGCGGTGGTGCAGGTGGCGGCGGTGGAGTTATTAAGTATGTTTATGACCCATGTGCCAATAACACTTTCACCCCTTCACAAATTCAATCTAAAGCAGGTGTTGCCGGCGTTGGAACAGATGGAACCGGTAGCGCAAACCCCGGCGATAGCGGCGTTATTTTTAACGAAATAGCTAACATATATGTACCGGGCTTTGCACCATTTACTGCGTTGACCGCCTATCCAAGCCAGGTGCTTTGCGGTTTGGGCCATACACCAAACACCCTTAATACTTATTCAGTTACCGGTGGCGGAGGAACTTATGTTTATCAATGGTTCTCGTCAACTACTAATCCGGTTGGTCAAACAGGGGCGGCAACCGGTCCGGCTACCGGTTGGGCTGCGTTCTCGGGTGCCACGGCATCTTCTTTACCGGGCGCTTCAATTGGGTCTTTAAACACTACTACTTATTACCAATTGCAAATACAATCGGGTCCATGTACAACATGGTCTAACGTGGTTACGGTGTTGGTTGACTCTATTCCTTCGGTTACCAATGTTGTTGTTAGTGATGTGTTGTGTAATGGAGGCAGCACGGGCACTATTACAGTTACTGCTGCAGGTGGTGTACCTGGTTATAAATACTCGTCTGATGGAAGTAGTTATTTCCCGAGCAATATATTAACCGGCCTTAACCGTGGGAGTTATAATGTGTATGTAAGCGATACTAACAACTGTTCAGCTCCATATGCCCTGAACCCAGTAATTGTTAGTGAGCCGGCCTTACTTACATTTACCGACGTAGCCGTGCAGCCAAACTGTTCGGGTTTATCAAATGGGTCAATTACTATTAATGCTGCGGGTGGTATAACGCCTTACCAGTATGCTATTAATGCCGGTAACAATCAAACCAATAGCGCATTTATCGGCCTTGCAGCAGGTAATTATCTTGTATTGATAATAGACGCAAACGCCTGTCCTGATACGGCTACAATTGTACTAAGTAACCGATATATACTTTCGCTGGCTATTGATACCCAAACCAGCACCTCGTGCTTTGATGTAAGCGATGGCACGGTTACCTTAGCGGCAAGCGGTGGTATTAATCCATTTACTTATTCTATTGATGGAACAACTTTCCAATCCTCAGATACGTTTAGCGCTCTGGCAGGTGGCTATTATGTTGCCACTGTTCACGATTCAGCGGGTTGTGCTAATCAATTAAACCTGCAAATTAACCAGGCAGCACAAATGACTGTACAAATTGAGGCACTGGTAAACATTCCTTGTAACAACTCAGCACCGGGTGCGGCTTACATATCACCATTAGGCGGAACTGCGGCGTATACTTACTCATGGAGTAACGGTGATACCACGCAGAACGAAACATCGCTTACCCTGGGCGCCTATACTGTTACTATTACCGATGTGCATTCATGCTCGGCCACAACCGGCATTAATATTACTTACGACCCATCGCCGGTTACAACTATTTCAACTACCGATGTGATTGGTTGTTTTGGCAATACTAATGGTAGTGCATCGGTTGCAGTTACCGGTGGCTCTTTACCATACGTTTACCAATGGAGCAATGGTGCGGTTACTGATTCTATTTCGAATGTTACCGGTGGGGTTTATATCCTTACCGTTTCTGACCTTAACTACTGCACCAGTATTGATACGGTTGTAATTCATCAACCTGCCGCTTTGCTTGCTAATCTTGATACGGTTGCCCCTCAATGTTACGGGCTGAGCAATGGTATGGCGGGTGTAAGCCCTGCGGGTGGCACTCCGGGTTATGTTATTGCCTGGTCAACTACTTCTAATGCTGATACTATTGTAAACCTGGCAACAGGCCCATATTCAGTTACCATTACTGATGCCAATAACTGCTCAGCAATTTCAAGCTTTAACTTAAGCCAACCCGATGCGCTTAATGGCAGTTTAACCAGCGCCAACGATTCATGCTACGGCAGCCCGAATGGTAGTGCAGCACTTGCGGTTACCGGTGGCGTATTGCCTTATACCTATATGTGGAGCAACGGTGCCACTACAGAAGTTATCGGCAATTTAACGGTGGGCAGCTACACAGTAATGTTGAGTGATGCTAATGGCTGTAATTTGGCCGATACAGTTAACATTACACAACCGGCCCAACTAACCTTTACTGCTTCGGAAACCGATGCTACGGGCAGCCTGGATAACGGCACTGCCAGCGTAAGCAATATTAGCGGAGGCGTGGCCCCATACAACATTCGTTGGAGTAACGGGCAGGGAACAAACACTATCAATAACCTTGCAGCAGGCGCCTATATCGTTATTGTTTCTGATCAAAACGGTTGCGAGCGTGCCGATACGGTTATTGTAAACCAATTGGTAGGTGTAAATATGGTGCAGGGCGATATTCCTTTCAGTATTTATCCTAACCCGGCTAATACAGCGTTTACTATTGAATTGTCGGATTTGAAAAAGGAAACGACCTTAAATATTAAAAATGTTTTGGGCCAATCGGTTTTATCTAAAGTAATAACCACACTTAAAACCAGGGTTGACTTAACTGACTTTGCAGGTGGCGTTTACCTGATTGAATTAAGCCAGGGCGACACTAAAACCACCAAACAAGTGGTTGTATCTAAGTAATCGAATTTGTATATTTATTGAAGGCCCCGGGGATGCAAATCTTTGGGGCCTTTTGTTTTTGCACTTCTTAATCATTTGGTAACAGAACCGGTTTAACTTAGTACAAAATCAATCATCATGAGTTTTTCAAGAAAGAAGTTTTTGCAGACCGGTTCATTAGCTGCATTAGGTGCCGCAGTAACTTTAAATGCCTCTGCCGAAACCCGGATTGTTGCACCTAACCGCAAACGCGTTTTGAGGGTGGCACATCTTACCGATATACATGTTCAACCACAATCGCCGGCACCACATGGGTTTGCAGCAGCATTACATGCAGCGCAGAATTTGGCCGACAAACCAGATATTATTTTCAGCACCGGCGATTGCATTATGGATGCCAGCAGCAAGCACAGGGATGTAGTGGTGAAAGAATGGGAAGTGTGGAACAGCACGCTTAAAAATGAGAACTCGTTAGAGGTTGTGCATTGCATAGGCAACCACGATGTGTGGGGCTGGACCATGCCGCACGCCACTATTAAAGCCGATAAACACTACGGTAAGCTTTGGGCTATTGAAGAACTAAAGCTTAAAAACCGCTATTACTCGTTTGATAAAAATGGCTGGCATTTTATAGTGCTGGACAGTATACACCCCGTTGAGCCTTTTGGCTATACGGCCTTATTGGATGGTGAGCAGTTTGAGTGGCTGAAAGAAGATTTAAGCAAGGTGCCTGCCAGCACCTATGTATGCGTGTTGAGCCATATACCCATTGTTGGCGTTAGTGTGTTTTTTGACGGCGCCAAAGTGCATGGTAGTACGTGGCATGTTTCGGGCTCGGACATGCACCGCGATGCACATGAAATTAAGAACCTGTTTTGGCAACATAAAAATGTAAAGCTGTGCCTTAGCGGCCACATACATTTAATTGACCAGCTTGAATATCTGGGCGTAAAATACCTGTGCAACGGCGCGGTAAGCGGTGCCTGGTGGGGTGGCGATAACCAGGAGTTTCCACCAGCATTTGCCACTATTAATTTATACGATGATGGCACCAGCGACCACGAGATACATTATTATGAATGGAAGGTTTAACTGAAGAGGAATAATAGAGGTAAAGCGCAGATTATAGGGCTGCGTCTTCGAGTTAAAAAAATAGGCTTTATTTGTAGTAGCGATTGCAGTTTATTGGCAACCGTTAATTAAGCCATCAAATATTCTGCATGAAAACAATTCTCCTCGCCGTTTTGTGCTTTGTTGCACTTTTCTCCTTAGCTCAAATTCCGCAGTCGATGAATTACCAGGCGGTTGCCCGTAGTGCCAGCGGGGCAGTCCTTGCAAACCAACAGGTAAAAATCCGCTTATCTATTCATGATGGGTCGGCAACCGGGTCAATTGTTTACCAGGAAACGGATACGGCTACCACAAATCATTTTGGGTTGTTTACAACCAACATTGGTAACGGCACGGTAACCGTTGGCACGTTTAGCGGTATTACCTGGGCTACCGGCAATAAATACCTTGAAGTGGAACTAGACCCAAGCGGAGGAAATAATTTTAGCACTATGGGTACCTCGCAGCTTATGAGCGTGCCGTACGCTTTATATGCCGAAACAGCCGGTAACGGTGCTAACGGGCCAACCGGCGCCGCTGGTGCAACAGGGATACCGGGTAACGCAGGCGCAACAGGTGCCACCGGTTTGAACGGCGCCACTGGCAGTAACGGTAATAATGGAATAACAGGTGCTACAGGCAATAACGGAAGCAACGGCGTAACCGGGGCTACCGGCCCAACCGGCAATAATGGAAATGGCGGAGCTACAGGCGCTACCGGTGCCACCGGAGTTGGCACATCGGGTGCCACTGGTGCTACCGGTATAGGTGGAGGTGCAACCGGGCCAACAGGTGCAACGGGCAATAATGGAAGCAACGGCGTAACCGGGGCTACCGGCCCAACCGGCAATAATGGAAATGGCGGAGCTACAGGCGCTACCGGTGCCACCGGAGTTGGCACATCAGGTGCAACCGGTGCTACCGGTATAGGCGGTGGTGCTACCGGACCTACCGGAGCAACCGGCAATAACGGAAGTAATGGTGTTACGGGCGCTACAGGAAATAATGGTGCTACCGGGATTACCGGTGCCGGCATTGCCGGCGCTACAGGCCCAACCGGCGCCACCGGCGGCAATGGCAACAACGGCCTTACCGGCCCAACCGGCAATAACGGAAACAATGGAGTGACAGGGGCCGTTGGCCCTACAGGTAACGATGGCGCTATAGGTGCTACCGGTGCTATTGGAATTACCGGCACCACCGGAGTTACCGGCCCAACCGGAGCCACAGGTAACAACGGAGGCATAGGCGCAACAGGGGTTACAGGCCCAACAGGTAATAATGGAAATAACGGAACCACGGGCGCAACCGGTGCAACCGGAGTCGGCACAGTGGGGGCGACAGGTGCCACAGGTATAGGTGGTGGCGCAAGCGGGCCAACCGGCCCAACGGGAGGTAATGGCACTAATGGAGCAACGGGTGCTACCGGCGGGTTTGTAGCTAACGTTGGCGATTTATACGGCGGCGGTATAGTAGTGGATGTTTGGGATTCAGCAGGGGTACAGCATGGTTTAATAGCCTCAACAATTGATATGACGAGTGCAACCAGTTGGAGTAACGTTACTACTACTGCGGTTGGCATAAGCGCACAAAGCTTTAGTAATGGCAAGGGCAACACCGCGGCAATTATTAGCCAAAGCGGTCAAACATCAAGCGCGGCCCTATCTTGCACAAGCTACCATGGCGGAGGATATACAGATTGGTATTTACCTTCTGTTTGGGAACTACAGCAATGCTATAAGAACGCAGCTATTGTAAATCACAATTTGGGAGATGCCCAGGGATTTCAAGTAGTAGGCATCAATGTCTATTGGAGTTCGACCGAAGGTAATAGTAACTACGCATGGAGCGTAACTTTTAGCACCGGTGTACCCCGCAGCGATTTGCTGAAGAGCACAAGTGCAGGTTGCTATGTGCGCGCGGTTAGGAGGTTTTAAACAGATAGAAAAAGAGCGGCGGACGAGGCTCGAACCCGCGACCTCTAGTTTGGGAAACTAGTGCTCTACCAACTGAGCTACCACCGCATAGGGCTAAAAGTATAGATTTTTTCAGGTTTTAACTTGCAAATGACTTGCAAATTTTGTGTGAGCTTGGTTTAACCACAAACCATGAGCACATTTAAAGTCCTATTGGACAAAAGAAGAAAGCTAAAGGACGAAACATATCCTTTAGTAGTTAGAATTTATATAGGAACAAAATTTAAAGACATTGGCCTTAAAACCTATCTGAAAGAAAAGGAGTTTGACTCTGAAACACAAAAGGTAATAAGAAAACACCCCAACAAAAAGCAGATTAATCAAAAGATTGAAACCACACTTTTACAAGCCCGACAGACAGCTTTAAAGCTTGAGATAGCTGATGAGTTGGTTACCTCTGAAAAGATTAAAAACCTTGTTGTAAAGCCCCAATCTAAACTTGATTTTATAGAGTATGGATGGTTAAAGGTGGATGAGTTGAAAGCACAGGGCAAATATGGTAATTCATGTTTCTACGGTGCAGGGATAAATACCTTAAAGAAATATTCAGGCAAGACTTACCTGGCTTTTAAGGAAATCAATTACACCTTTTTGAAGCAGTTGGAAGGTAAAATGCTGGCTAAAGGAGTAAAGGTTAATACTGTAGCACTAACTTTTAGAACCATCCGAGCCATTTATAATAAAGCCATGAAGGAAAAACAGGTTGGCAAGGAGCATTACCCATTTGAGGAGTTTAAAATAAAAAGTGAAGCCACTGCTAAAAGGGCAATAGAAAAACAAAGTATCCAGCAGCTTATTAGCCTTGATTTAACGAAGGATAGCCCCCACTTTAAAGCAAGGGACTACTTTTTGCTATCATTCAATTTAAGGGGCATTTCCTTTGCTGATATGGTTACAATAAAGCCAAGTGATATTACCAATGGCAGGTTGATTTATCAGAGAAAGAAAACGCACAAGCTTTACAACATTAAGCTGACAGAGAAAGCACTGCAAATTTTAGATTATTACGGAGAAGAAGGAAGGACTTATATTTTGCCTGATATTCCAAAAGCAGCAGTAAACAACCAAGCAGAAGAAAGAAAGTATATCCAGTATGCCACTAAAACCACCAATAAATGGTTAAAGAAGATTGGTGTAGATATGAAACTACAGCAGAAGTTAACCACCTATGTTGCAAGACACAGTTTTGCCACGTGTGCTAAAAAAATGGGTTATTCAAAAGACCTAATTTCAGAGGCTTTAGGGCATAGTTTCGGGAATAAAATTACCGAAATATATCTTGATAGTTACGATATGGAGGTAATAGATGCAATGACGGAACAGGTATGCAAATTTTGAAAAAGAAAGAGCAGGGCGAAAACCCTGCTTTATTTTATTAGTTTAAACTTTTTGGCCATCAAATTATTCCACAATGCCAGGAAGCATTGGTGTAAAATCAGCAGCACCATATAAATAGGGATTTTTGGCTCCAACTTCAGGACGAATTAGCTCTTCATCAGGCTTAGGATGATTTTTTAATAACCGAGATACAGCTTTATCATGTTCTGTTATAGCCATTCCCAAATTTGAAGTATTAATTTCCTCTATAGATGTAGAATCTCCCGACTTAATAGTAATGGTAGTAACAAACCCTAACTCAGTTTGAGAAGTTGTTATATCAACAGATTCATCTTGTTTTTTATCTTGTTTTATTATTGTAGCCTTATCCATAATAGGCAGAAAGTTAATAAATATTTTGCCCTGATTATTGACCTGCTTTTTAACTCATTGCTACTTTTACAAAATGCTAAGAAAACAAGACCCCGATTCACCTTATAATTGGAAACATTCTGATTGTGATGATGAAACAATATTCCCTTGGGAAGATGTTTTTGAATGTTTAACCATACCCAATATCAATCATACTTATAAGCAGTGTCCGAAGTGTGCTATTAAAAATGATGCAGCTGGAGAAAAAACTGAGATAATAACAGTGCATTTCATAAGTCCTAATTGGACATGGGAAAGATTATGTGGCAGAGAAGGCTATCTAATCATTTGTAAAAAGCACAAAAGACAAATTGATTTTTTAATTACAAAATTGAATTAAATAAACCCGTTAATAAAAATTTTCCTATTCCATCCCTTCTACTATTGAATGAAGCTGTTTGTAAATTTTGAAAGAGAAGGCAGGGGGAATTATTTCCCTCTGCTATTTTAAAAAGTTAGTTTAGCCATATGGAAAATATGTCTCAAATAAAAGGCCGAAATCTAATTGAACTAGGCTTATTGATACCCCTTCTTACTATTTACTCAATTTCAGCAGTCTAGTACATACCAGTTGACAAATTAAATTGTAATCCGGCTATAAGGCAAGATGTTTTAAAGTTTCATACACCCTTTGTCCTGGAGGAGAAGGATTGTATAGAAATATTTTCGCTTGATGATTATAACCTGAAACTTAAAAAACTTTACTGGGACATATTGACTGGTTTATTAACAAGGTAATTGATTGATACATGGCAAAAACAAAAAGGTATTTACTGGTTACAGAGTGTGAAACCACTGGTTACATAATTGGCTTTTTTGATGATTTGGAAGAAGCTGAGAAAGCAATGGAGGAATTGAGCGCCAAACAAGGTACATTTTGGAGTACCGGAATAAGTCAGGAATTTGAAAAAGCTATGAATTACCAGAGCTATAAAATTCACCCACTTGTTAATCAGACACTGATTGAAAATTGTCCAAGAGGTACATGTGATGGACATCATATTCTCAACATTTTTGACACCGAAGAAGTTGAAAATTTTAGCCTTAACCGGTTCATATTTGAAAGAGCTAACACCATAAATTTGTATGATGTTAATATTTTCAGCAAGCTGAAAAAGAGATTTTTAACACTTCACCCTGAGTTTATAGCTAACTAAAAATGATTCCTTTAATAGCAGTATCATTTTATTTTCGCCTTGGAGCCTGGTTATCCAGGCTTGGTGAATTGGGTGTGCATATTAAACGGGTTAAAGATGAACCACCACAGGAAAAGAAAATGGGATGGAGTTTTAAAGATAAATGGGGCCAGGGTAAATTACTGTGTGCGGAATGTGGTTACAAAGAACCCATCACTGTATATTTTTATAATCCAGGTGAAGATGAAAGTATATCTACTTGCTGGCAATGCCTTAAATGTGGTTGTATAACGACTATAGAAGACCATAGAAAAGGAATGTCTGCTAATAACAACCCTTTAAATCTAACGTGTTCCTGTGGAGGTGAATTAAGCAACGCACATAAAGTATTTTGTCCCGTATGTAAAAGCAATAGTGTTAGTTATAAATGGAATGGAGTTCTTATTAATTATGATTAATCTGAAAACTCATGTCAATCACAACCCTTTCAAGAATAGCAGCAGCAATCCTTTTGTTTATTGCCCTCATTCACCTGCCAATAGGGTATTACACCTTTATGCGAATAGCTGTTACCTGTATAGCTGCTTATAATGCCTATGAAGCCAGGAATGATGCTAATAAACTGTGGATGATGTTTTTCATTGTGGCAGCAATAGTTTTCAATCCCATCATTCCTATTTATCTCAGGCATAAAAGTGAATGGATGCCAGTTGATATATTTTTTGGAGTTGCTTTTTTAGTATCAATGCTCAATAAGAGAGGTAAAATTTAAAAATCAATATTGGTTTTATTTATAGAAATCATGAGTGAGCAGGAGGATAAATTGACACTAAAAACAGTTGCTATGGTTATCCTGACTTGTGCTTTAGGTTTATTGTTGATAATGATTTATCCAGGAGAAGAAGAAGAAGTTAAGCATTTTATATTGGTTCGCTGGTTAGTATTTCTATTATTTCCAACTTTGGCTTTTATACCAGCCACAGTTGAAAGTAAGAAGCATAAATTAAAGTTCATATTGACATTTATTCTTGCAGTTTTATTGATTTTTTTATACTATATGGTGGATAGTGCATATAGCCATTGGTTAGTTTTTATATCAAGTATTCTTATACTTTTTCTTTTTATGGCTAATTCTCATAAGTTTGATAAATGAAAATAAAAGTCTATTTCTTAGCAATTCTGATAGCAGGTTTACTCATATGGGTGATTTATCTCCATCATCAGAACACTGTAGCACAAACAAAATTTGACACACTTAATCAGCATTTTATTGAGTATGTTAAAAAGGATTCTCTTATATCTGAGAAACTTAAAATTCAACAATTCAAAGAGGATAGCTATATTAGACAACAAGAACATGATACCACTCTAATATTACTAATCATACCACTGGTATTTGGGATTTTTGCTGCTCTTAGCTTCATAGTCTCTGAGAGAAGATTCATAGATTTTAGGGTAGAGCAGGACGCAAAACATAGCGAACATATAAGAAAGAATAATAAACTCCATGATGAATTGTTTGGTTTAAAGGCTGTTTTAGAACGAGAGTTAGGTTTATTAAAATCTGAGGAAGCTGAAAAATATTCAAAATCTGACATCAGTGGTTATTTGGTATATAAATTTATGTCATTAATGTATTTAGCCAATTGCTGTAAGTATCATTTAGAACACGGTCATACTGAATTTACAAAGCCTCTATTGAAAGGTATTGAAGATACACTTGAGAAAGTACTTACTAATATTTCATCAAGTGAAGTTATTTTAACTGGTTTAACACCGAATGATTTTATTGAAAGTTTTTCTGCCATTAGAAGCCTGAATGTTACAAAGATTGATTTTCTACTTGCTCAAGTTCAAGCCAAAATGAAGTTTGAAGATTAGGTGTAATTTTAAGCAGCCTGTTTTAGCCCTCACAATCATTGCACCAATACTCATATAGTTTTTGGTGTTATTCTTTTATATAGCTTCTTTGCATCAAACAAATTATCTAAACATGTTTAAAAAGAAAGCAAAAACATATGCTGATTTATACTTGCGGATACTTCAAATTGGTAAGGAAAGACTTCAATCAGGGATAACTTATAATGAGCTATATAATCAACTAAAACAAGAGGATTTTGATTGTGGGAATGATTGCATAGACCTTGCGGTGAAGCATTGGTTTGTAGAAAGTTTCTTTCACGTTTCCAATGATATTGAAATATATACTGGTATTAATAACATTGACCAGCATAAGGACTGTCATTTTGTTTTAAGAGGTGAGCATTCTTTGACTTTACTTGACCATCAAAAATCTAAAAACAATCTTAAAATAGCATGTATAGCAGTAGCGATTGCATTTATAGGAGTAGTTGCCTCAATAGTTCAAACAGAGATAGCCCTAAATAGCTTAAAAAAATCACAAGAATCAAGTAAGCAGAATATAGAGCAACCTCTGAACCATGAATCATCCAAAATATCTCCCATCTATCAGATAGATTCCTTAAAAAAGTAGTTTTCTGATAGTTATGAATAATTATGTGCCTACAAGAGCAATCAGGCTTTATTGAATCAGTTGGAATATCATTCATCTTTCAACCTACTGCATATTTAGGGTAAAAATTATCATAAGTCTTTAAGCCAGCATTTAGTAATTCTTCACTATAGTTTTTAATAAGTGTTTTTCTTTCAGGAACACTCTTACCACCGGTGATTAAAGGATTGATTCTGTTTTTGCCTCTGTTAAGATTCAGAGCTATGTTTTGCGTCCTTAAATGCTTAATAGCCTGCTTAATACTTGAATCATTATAGCTTTCACCAAACAGGCCACAGAACTGTTTAAAGTTCTCCATAATAGAGCTATTGAATAAAAATACCCCGGTTTCAAAATCTATTTCATAAAGGAGCAGATACAGGAACAGCTTTTTAGGGCATCCTTCAAGGCTGAATAAAAATGGTATTGCTTCGGGATAAATATACCTTCTATTAAAGAGAAATAATTCCGGTGTGCTTTCTACGGGAAGTATTATATCATCTTCAAGATTTCTTTTAACCTGCCTTGTGGCTGTATGAGTGGAATATTGGCGGGTATTTGGCTCACGCTAAAATGGACAAAAACGGAATAAGTAATAAGCTACTCTACTTCATCCAGCCATGCAATTTTAAGGTCTTTGGGAAGCAAATTTACAAGGAGCTTATATTTTCCACCCTCAACTATTAAAAGGGGTTCGTCAATATCGAAGCTGATGATTGACCAATAGTAATTTAATTCGGTAGGCGTTAATTTACGGAATGTAATATTTGCACCTTTAAAATCACTCACTACCTGGTTCCATACAACTTTGAAATCTGCGGGTGTTTGAACCAGTTTACCTTTTAATGATTGTGTTTCTTTCGGCTTGCCTTTTTTATCTAAAATAGGAACCTGAAAAGTGGTATTGCCCGCTTCAATATCGCGGATTACCGGTATTTCTTTATACCTCAACCATAGCCGTGGGCCTATAATTACCATACCGCTATTATTGGAATAATCGGGTGCCGTTAACTGCTTAGCCAGCATTGTTTTTGCCTTATCGTTATTCTCATCGCTGGTGTACTTATAGTTTACGCCCTTTGGTATTTCTATTTTTTGAGCCGTTAATAATGTAACACTGCTTAATAGCAGGAGTATAAAGCTAAAGCGATGCATAAAATGAGGTTTGAATGCAAATTAATAATTATTAATGGCGTATGAAAAACAATGATTCGCCGTTTAAAGCCCTGCAAATGGCGAATTATCCTTTTGAGGAGTGCTGCTTATGCCGTAAACTTCATGCAACTATGTAAGCCGTTTTGCATCTTATAATCAAGTAATACGTATAAGCACAAAATGAAAACGTCAAAGTTCATCATAGTAGTAATTGTTTTGGCCTGCTCATCATGTGGAAAGTTTAACGTGAACGAGGCTGCCAGCTATAGCCACAAATGCCCTTCAAAACATGCGCGGCGTTTGCATAGTTATGGTGGCAAATTGTATTATAGTTATAATGCTGAGCAAAGCTCTGGGATGAATCATGAACTGCGTTGCCAGGCAAACTGAGCTATTATATTATTCTATCACCAACTTTCTTACGATACTTAGCCCGGTATTATCAGTTACCCGTACAAAGTAAACTCCGCTTGAAAATGAGCCGGTAGCAATTTGTAGCGTGTTGTTAGCCATTTTATACTTTGCAACCATTCGTCCCTCTGCATCATTTATTTGAACGGCAGCTCCAATTGAGTTTTCGTCCAATTGGATTACCGCATAGCTTTGTGCAGGATTAGGAAATAGTTTCAGCGAAAGGGAATTGGATAAATCGCTGACTGCTGTTGGGAAAGAAAAGCATGGTAGAGTTGAATCTATCTGGTAGGTGCCCACCAGTGAATCGAAATAGCATGCCAATTGGGGCTGGGTGTAATCGAGAAGGCAGTTGTAATAAGGATAAATGAATTCGGTTGAACCAAGTTTTTCAATTACTGTGAAGCCAGAGGAAGTGTAGTACCGCAATGTTTGTCCATTTGCAGATATTACGCCCGATGAGGTAATGGGCAAACGCATAAACGTATCGGCCTGAGGACAGACATTACCCGGTAGGCTGTCGGCACCATCATAATAATTACGCATGCTAATTGAATCTCCGATTGGTAGGCTGAAATCGTATGTAAGGATAAAGGTATCGTTGCGTAAAAAATAAACTGAATCATTCTTTTCGTAAGCGTAAATATTTGCTTCCCAGGTAGAATCGTTTTGGTGGGGGTAGTATAACTGGCTAAGTAACTTACATTGTGTGCTGTTAATTACGGTATCTTTTACAACCTCAATTTTGATTGCACCGGTTGGTCCCCAGGTGCCTATGTACTGGGGAATATAGTAATACCATTTAGCTGCAATAGGAAACCACGTTTGTGCCTTGGCGGAGTAATGTACCGCGCAAAGAATAAACAACAGGGTCAACAATCTAAAGGGCCGCTTTCTCATAACGAGTGTTAAGGCATACAAGATAATCACTATTTTTTATTGAATATTCATTTAATCAGTGTGCGGTCACAATTGTTAATGGTTCTGTTTTCTTTACTAATCTTGCCATAGTCAATTGGCATACATCAATTTAAATAAGGCACATGCTTAAAACTATTTTAGTGTTGATTGTAACTATTGTGGTATTACCCATTGTGGCGTTTAAGTTCGACCAATCGCTTACCGTTGAGCAGTGGCACATGCTTAAAACGGCCTGCTATATCATGTTAGGAGTTGCTCTTGCATGCTTTATTACCGGCGAGCTAACGGGCAACTCGAGCCAGGTAGATAAGCTGTGGAGCATTGTACCCGTTGTATACGCATGGTATTTTGCTTATGCGGGAGCATGGAACCACCGGTTAATATTAATGGCCCTCGTGGTAACTGTTTGGGGTATCAGGTTGACATATAATTTTTCGCGTCGAGGGGCCTATAGCTGGAAATTCTGGACGGGTGAGGAGGATTATCGTTGGGCCATAGTAAGGCAAACGCCTTTGTTACAGGGGCGAATAAGATGGATGTTGTTTGATTTGTTTTTTATATGCCTGTATCAAAACACCTTGTTGCTAATGATTACTTTACCCATGGTTGTAAGTTGGCAGGGAAAAGACAAACCGCTAGGAGTGTCAGATGCCACAATTGCCCTACTGTTTATAGGGTTTGTTGTAATTGAAACTATAGCCGATCAACAACAATGGAATTTTCAAAATAAAAAGCACGGCATTTTAAAAACCGGTGAACAACTTAACGCTGAACAGGCCAATGGATTTATTAGTAGCGGCTTATGGGCTTTTGTGCGGCATCCCAACTATGCCGGTGAGCAGGCTATTTGGATAAGCTTTTATTTGTTTAGCGCAACCTGCACCGGGCGCCCGATTAACTGGAGCATGGCCGGGTGCCTTTTACTAATGGTGCTTTTTCAAAGCAGTTCGGATTTTAGTGAGGGGATATCTTCAAAAAAATACGCTGCCTATGCCGAATACAAAAAAAGAGTGGGCAGGTTTATTCCTAAATTTTGGTAGCGTTTAGTGTAATTGATTCTATCGCGGCCCACATCAAAATACTTTATTTTCAATTGCTATTTTTGTCGGCATAAACTATAACAAAAACCACCATGAAATTTACGACACTATTATTGGCTGTACTGCTAAGCTATGGCGCATTTGCACAAGGGTTCTACTTTGAAATGAAAATGAGTTCGAGCAAACAGGGCGATATGGGCAATATGAAAGTATTCTCGCAGGATGGAAACACACGAAGCGAAATACATATGGGCACACCTATGGGCGCCATAGATATGGTTGCGCTTAACTTAAAGAGCACACCTAACCTGGTGTACATGGTTAACGAAAAGGATAAAACCTATTCGGAAACGGATGCCACCAAAAGCAGCCAATGGAAAGATAACTCGCAAGATGAATATGAAATTACGGTGCTTGGGAAAGAGAAAGTAAACGGATATAACTCGACGCATGTTAAAGTAAAGCGTAAGGATTCGAAAATTGAAGAGGAGATGTGGACCAGTACAGAGATTCCCGATTACGGTTCGTTCGAGATGGCCAAGACTAAGTTTACGGGTAGGGTAAACCTTATAAAGGCCCTAAAGGAAAAGGGCGTTGAGGGCTTTCCAATCAGAATTAAAACAGCTGCCGGTGGTAACGATATGCAAATTGATTTTGTGAAGGCTGAGAAAAGAAGCAACCCGTCTTCCTTATTTAGCATTAGTGGGTATACAAAATCGGCAAATGCTGCAATTGGCGGCATTGATATGAAAGAGGCGATGCAGAAGATGCAAAATATGACACCAGAGGAGCGCAAAGCATTTATAGAGCAAATGAAACAACAAACCCCGCAAAACCATTAAGATTGAAGCGGTTACCTTGTACGGCTGCCGGGCCTAAAATTTTAAGCATAATGTTTTTGCATCTTATTTTGAGCTGTTAACTGCAACGAAACCATGCAATTGATATACTTAACTTCGTTGCGTTGTTGTTTGAGGGTGATTGTATAGAGTCAAAAATGTCCAATCCGGTTATTTCGTTCGCTTCGTGTCAAAGCATTGAAATGGCCAAAAGTCCTCTCCTTGAGTCAGAGCAGGACCCAGCTTAAATAACAACCGGCTTTGCGTTAAACCACCAAAGGTTTTTGCGCACCGCCTGAAGGGTGGAGTATCCTAACTGCTCCACCCTTATTTTTTTTCTAAAAACCAGCGTAATATTTTAGTGAAGATTTGTTCTACGCCCTGATGCTACCGCGCATGTAAATGACGTCTTTGCTACGATGGCATTTTGTAGGGCAGCGGCACTTGAAAATGTAGTTATCTAATGGAGAATGTATTTAATGCATGGCTTGCTACTTAAAGACACAGCGGAAGATTGCCGCGAACAATGACTCATTTATTTTTACAGGAATTATTCTCGCGATGACACCTGTTAGTGTGAATTACAGGTCGAGTGGTAAGCCAAAGTAGCTTACGTATTCCTGAATGGCTTTAACCTGTACTGATTCAGGATTAATTTGTAGGGCCTTTTCGTAGGTTGATTTTAGCTTAATAAGGTATTGCTTGTTTTTACTGAGCAACCATTGCGATAGGTAATAACACGCGTTAATTTCTATCACATTGTCCTCATAAACGGGTTTGCCTTTGGTTACCCTTACAAACCTTTTATAGGTAGCTGCGCATTTATCATAAGCGCGCATTGAAAAATAGGCAATCATTAAAAACAGGAAAATGCTATCGGCAGTACCTGCCAGGTTTATTTGCTGGTACGATATTAATACCGACTCCAGCTCCTCGGCGCCTTTTTTAATACCGTTTCCGCCCGATAAAATCAGCAAGCCACTATAAACCAACTCAAGATTAATAAGGTCGTTTTTGTAATATTTTTCGAGACCCTTATTGCTTAGCATTTCCTTGCACTTTAAGGCCAGGGCATTTATTTCTTTCATTTCCTCGGCCGGTACAATTTTATAATAATCGGACCGGTGAACCTGGTGGTGATAAGTATTTAAATAGATAGAGGTTTTAAGCGCCATAGCAAACATCTCGGGTATGTTGAGATAGCTATTCCAGAATTTTACCGAGCTATAATGTTTGCGTAGCTCTTCAAAATCTTTGCGCCCTTCTTTACTATTCAGGTCAACCATTGATGAGTTGAGCTTATAGAAGTTAAAGTTACTCTTCAAATCGAACGCAAACGGGAAAACCACATGAGGGTTGTTATCAATATCCTTATCAAGGTCGGTTATAAGCTTAAACATGGCAGGCTCCTTAAACTTTTCCGAATCGTGATAGTAGGTAGTATATATGTATGCGTATTTACCCAACAACCTAACCGATGATGCCGGGTGGTTGTGATAACTTTGAAAAAGATTTTTGTAATGCTCCAGGGTCTCAGGCGTTACCGATGGATTAAGTGATATATTAAGATGTAACCTTAATGCCGACATGATACCGGCGCCTATTTTTTCCCACTCATAGGCTTCGTCGAGCGCATAGGTATATTTTACACCCACAGCATTATCCTTCATTAAGAAGGCCTGCTGTATGAAGAACTTAAGTACATAAATGCGGGTGGTAAAGTCTTCTATCTTTTCAGCAATATCTAAAAGCAGCTTTGCCAAAAAATTGGCGTGCTCAATTTCGCCCTGGTTAATTAATCGTTGCAGCAACGAATATTTAGGTGTTAAATACGAAGGATAATTTATAGCTAAATCGGAAGAAAGCTTAAAGGTATATGAGGCAAGCTGGTTAAAATTTAAACGGTCGTTTTTTTCGTAACCACCATATACTTTTTTGCAAAGGCCTTCGTGGGTATCAAATGCAGGAAGTTTTTTACGTATGTGCTGCGAAAGCTTAAGCGGTAAATGAGCCTTTACTTCTTCAAGATATGCGGTAAACTGCTGATAATGAAAATCATCAAGCAGGTAAATAAATTTTTGAATAGTAAGCAGGTCTGAGGTTTGGACCATAGTTTTTAAGACGAATGAGTTAGCCCTTAAAGTTCATGGGTTTTAAAGGGTGGGCTAATTTAGGCAAACCTATATCAATTACAAATCTATTATAGCGGCATTAATTTGACTATTAACCTATTCATTTAGGCGGTTTACCGCTTTTGGGCCCAATCACATCATCTTATTCTCGAAGCCCGATAATGTTAATACAGACATATATAAGGCACTAACTTCGAATTATAAACGAAGGCGCTAATAGCAATTACAATATTATGGAAACCGAAACAATACGCAGGCTTACAAAAGCCATTGAAACAAGACTGGTTGTCGCCTTTAATTACAACGACCGCGAAAATCATATTGTAGAGCCCTTTACCTTAGGCGTGCATAAAGATACAGGGCGATACGTACTGAGGTGTTATGGAAACTTACCTACGCACAATTCGGATAACCCGGAGAGCTGGAAATTGTTTGAATTAGAAAAGATAGAACAGTTGCAGGTAATGCCCATTATTGCCAAAGATGAGCGTATTGGCTACGAGGCATTGGATAGGGAAATGTCGGAAATAATATCGTTTACGCTTCCTAACCGGCGATTCAAATAGGCTTATTCTCTCGCATTAAAAGCCAGTCATATTTACTTAAGTCAATTACCGCAAAGCCGAAAGGTAGCAATGCTTTTGTATTTTGGTGCCAAATTTGAAGGATGAGTGAAGTGCCATTAGAGATACTTTATGAAGACAACCACATTATTGCTATTAATAAGCCTGTGGGCGTAATGGTGCAAAGCGATAAGGCTGGCAATATTGGGTTGGATGATATGGTTAAGGAGTACCTGCGCGTAAAGTATAACAAAAAAGGGGAGGCGTTTTTAGGTGTGGCCCACCGTATTGACCGGCCGGTAAGCGGGGTGGTGGTTTTTGCAAAAAGAAGCAAACCGTTAAAGCGCCTGAATGAAATGTTCAGGGAGAAAGAAATACAAAAAACATATTGGGCGGTAGTGGCAAACAGGCCCGATAAGATGGAGGGGCATTTGCTGCATTGGCTAAAAAAAAATGAGCAAAAGAATATTTCGCATGCGTATGAGCTGGAGGTAAAAGGAGCTTTGAAGAGCGAGTTGGATTATAAATGGATTAAGAGCCTGGACAACTATCATTTGCTTGAAATAAATCCTCATACCGGGCGACATCATCAGATTAGAGTGCAGCTTTCAAAAATGGGATGGCCCATTAAAGGTGATGTAAAATATGGCGCAAGACGTGGCAATACCGATGGTAGCATACACCTGCATGCACGTAAAATACGGTTTAAACACCCGGCAACCGATGAGATGATTGAAATAGTTGCCCCCGCGCCCCAAACTGATAGCATTTGGAAGGCAGTTTCGTAAAGCAATGAAAATCATATAGTTGATTTTAAAATGGCATTTATTTAATGCCTTATATTACAATATTATGGCCCATACTGTTTGTTATGACGGAAGTCATTTTTATTCCAGAGCCCGATTATCTTATTTTGTATAAAATATGGGGAAGATAAACCAGTGCGCCCCTCGCAGTAATTAAACTATATTCGCAAACTAACGAATTTGACCCATGAGAAAGTTTAACCTAATTAATTCGCTTTTTGTCCTTGCAGTATTGTGGTCGGCTATTGTAATTAGCGGCTGCAAAAAGGAGCCTGTTGTAACGCCGGTAAAAACGGTTAGCGCAATAGCGGTTGAACCTGCTGATTCGGCAAATTTTATTAAGGGCTATTTGGGCGATGAGCCTATAAAGTTTGAGGGGAATGCCCTTTCGTATAATTCGTATGTTGATCCTGATAGCGCACACCAGGGAGGAACCGGCCATGATTATGATTCTTATTACATGAGTGGTTCTAAATGGGTAACTCTTTCGGGTACGGGTTTAACATCATACGCTACCAATGCTTCGGTTGAAATACGTAGCCTTGCGGTACGTGTTTTTGTTACACCAATTGCTGCAACTTCAATTACCTACTATAACTTATTGGGTCAGGCCACCTACGCATTTGCTGATGGTGACAACTCTAACGCCGGGGCTTATGTATCGATACATGATAAAAACGGTGTGCTTTGGACTTCGACCGGCGACCAGGATGGAAGCACTTTAACCATTACCAGCCGCGGTGCTAATATGAATACTTACACCGTCGTGTCAGGAACTATTTCATGCAAAATGTACGACCACACCGGCAACGTTAAGCAACTTACAGGCGCTAAGTTTACTGCGGCTTTAGGTATATAATTTAGCACTCAAAATATTGAATGCCTGCTCTTTTAAATAGAGCAGGCATTTTTGTTTTTGGGTATCCGATTCAAACTCAAGTATGTTTTGCACGTGGTAAATACAGAGTTAGCGGGTGGAGAATACAAACAGCCTACCACCCCGCCCTTCGGGCGCCCCTCCTTAAAAAAAGGAGGGGATGAATACAAAAACAAACGGGCAGTTATGCGCACCCTGCCTATAAGTTTTTACATAAGCTATTTAGAGTATGCTTACCTTTGTAATTAAGATTTGAGAGCGTTAAAGCCCGGTGGGATTGTTGTTTGAAATAGTGTTGAAAATGATTTTAGGGTGAAAGGCGATAGCCTTAGGGGCCAGGGCGTTTAGCACGGGAGAAAAAGGTTACACTTTTTAATAGACCCTGAACCCAAAATTTTAGAACCAGGAAGGATACAAAAACCCGACAAATTCTATGCGTCAATGTGGGCTCAGCGTTTTGTAGAGACACTAAAGCACCAACGAATAGTTATTTAAATAAATATGTTGTGAAATTCACCAGCGGCTTTATTGTCAAGTGATTATAAAAACTGACTTTGGAAAAAGTACACAAAAGTACACCGAATTTATTTTTTGGTGGAAGACCTAAAATCGCGATTAATTAACTTTCTCGATGGTGTAATACAGGAAAACACGATCTTTTAACGGGTACTTGCTACCGGGGCAGGGGTCGTCGTTCATACCACTTTGTGGTGAGCTTGTTATATGGTCGATTTTACCGAGGTTATTATAGTTGTGTAGTTTGCTGGTTTGGCCATAGGTATCATCGAGACAGCCTTGTAACCACATGTGCCAAAACGAAAAGATGTTGTTTTTAAAGAAACGTTTTGTTTTATGGTTGCAGGGTGATGCAGGGTCGAGCAGGTTGCCCATTAGACCGTCAATACCATCTACCTCCCAGCCGTTCATAAAAACCCTGAAGCTTTTGCCGCGGGGCACGTAAACGGTAAACTCATTATTGAGGTTCCAGTGATGCTTGTATGTTCTACCCAGGCCCTTACTTAAAATCTTACCCTTTTTGCCGCAAAACTCGTTCAGAAAAATCCAATCGTTACCTACATTGGCAAACATGCGTATTTCGGCTTTGGTAAGAATTTCATCAATCTTTTTAAACCAAATTTTGTTCAATTTTACCTTGTAAATATCTACCGGCATATCACCGGCAATGCCTTTACCTTCATCCCAGTACGCGTATAACGAGCGGGCATAAATTTCAAGATCGTTGGCATTTTTTGTTTTCCATGGTATGGTAATGTGGATGCTGCCAGAATCTTCATTGAGCTCAATCATCTCATAAGCCGAAAAGTTATCGCCCTTATGAGTAGTTAGCTGGTAACGAAGATGAGCAGCAGGTGAGGGGCGTTGTATATCGAGTTTTATGGTAACCTCATAATCTTTGCTGGTCATATTTACACGCTGTACAAACTTAGGGGCATTGTAGCGATTGTTTATGAGCGCGCTGCCATCGCCGCTGGCAAACATATCTATGCGCGTTGCAAATTTTACGGAGCTATCACCAATAATTACCCGTTCGGGCAAACCACGTTTAATGGCAATAAACCGCGGTGGGTGAATTTCGGTTTCGGCGGGCGGATGGCCGCGGTCCCAAATATATTGACCTTCAACATGTGCCCAGTCACCGGTGGCGGGCCAGTTCCAGATGATGTCGCCCATTTCATGACCGGCACTGAAAAAACCACCACTTCTGCCTTCTTCATTATCGGCACTCAGCGGGTTTTTTTTATTGCCCATTGCCAGGCCACTTTCCCATTCAATACCAATGGCATTTTTCAAAACGGTATCGTTGCCATTGGGCCGGGCATAAACTAAAAAGGGTAACAGATTGGTGTAGCGGTTGTCGTCGGTTTTATCAGGGATAATATTAAAATCCATGTCGTGCGAATAGTGATAAAAGGGCAGATCCTCTTCACTAACATGTGGCCCATCGGTACCATCTGTAGCGTTAAAAGCTATTTTCCCCTCTACAATAGCGATATAGTTTTTGTCTACTACAGGCAACCACGAGGGGAGGATAACACCAATGTCATACGCTGCCTTTTTCTTGAAGACTATGAAGGTGTCCTTACATGCTGAAAAACCCTCCTCGCTTTGAGTTGAGCACGGGTGAGACTTAAGAGGATATTGAGCCTGCGAGCAGTTATAGACCAGAACCAATAAACCGAATGCAATTTTTTTCATGTAGGTAAGGAAGACAAATATAAGTGCGAATGCGTTAAGGTGTGAATGCGCTAAGGTTAACACATGTTACTTGTAACCTAAACCATACTTGTAGCGTAAACATAATTACTAAAACCAGCACCCATGATACAAATTGACCCAGTAGCACCACATTGGCCGGTTGAGGACAAACGTCAGATTTAATACCGGAGCTTTTCAGGCAGAGCAGGCTTAATTGCCCTGCATAGGGCCTGAAAAGCTTTAATTTTTTTAAAGTTTCCGCTTCAATTAAGCCACGGCAGGCTGCCTTAACAGGTTTTTGTATTGAAATATTAATACTACCGCACCCGTACAACAAATACCCGACAATATTACCAACGAGTAAAGGATGTTAGTTCCGCTATGAAACACGGGCAGGGTTAATACCCCAATTAAACACATGCGGAACATAACATTGATAACAAAGAAGATACTGTTTGTTCGGCCAATAACATGATTGGGGATATGGTGAAACAGGTACGTAATACGCTGAATACGAATGGCAGCATTGCAAGCCCCAATAATAAAGTTGGCCAAAAAGAATAACAGTACAAAGGCATTAACGGCCATACACAGGTACATGCACCCGGCAATAGCGCTTAAGGCAATAATACCCAGCACAGCATTCTTTTCACCAAAAATTCTGGTAGTTAAAAAACCGGCAATCAAGGCCCCAATAGAAAAGGCCATATCACCGAGGGCATAAGTGCTACCACCTCTATGCAAAAACGAATCAACATAAACCGGCTGCACATAAGTACTAAAAATGATAATGGTGAGAAATACCAGTAGCGATGCATTGCCAAAAATAAAGATGAGCGGATGTTTACGTAGAAAGCTAAACCCTGTCTTTACCCTTTCTTTAAGGCTGCTGGTATCGATGTTTTTATTTTGAACAGGCATAGATTTGATTCGAAAGATGATAAGGAACGCAATGAGATAAGTAGCCGCGTCAACGGCAAAAATTTCGTAAATCTTCCAGGCCCTGATGCTAAAAGGCAGGTCAATATGAATGCCGGCGAACTGAAGGTGCTGGTCAAGGCCTTTTAGCAAAATGGCTGCAAGGCCACCGGCAATAGCAAAGGTAAGCTGGCCTTGTATTTCAAGCAATGAGGTAATACGCTGGTAGTTTTCGCGCGGGGTAATTTCCTGGGCAAAGGCATACAAATTTGGGAAATGGATGTTGTAAATAAACATGGTATTGGCAAAGGCTAATGCTACCAGGTACCAAGGCAAACTACCATGAACAAATCCCGATGCTGTAATAGAGGTGAGAATGCAGAGGCCGACAATATTTATTACTAAGAAGATTTTGCGACGGCTATACCGGTCGACTAAAGTACCGGCGTATAAACCCCAGACTAATGAAATTGAGGTAATGATAAAATAGACCTTACCGAATAAAGTTTCTTGATGTATTACAGCAGTAAAATACCAGGGTATGGCCAGCATAGAAATACCCTGCGCCACACCCGATATGGAGTTAGCTAATAGTAAAAGAAATATAGCCCGGCTGTTTTTCAATGCTTATTTTCGGTATGAGGCAACGAAACTAAAATTATTTAATTACCACGATGTACGATTCGGCGATATACGAGAAGCTTACCAATTTTTGCGCCTACCAGGAAAGGTGCAAAGCCGATGTACTTGAAAAGCTTTACAAGCTTAAAGTGCCGAAGGATGATTTCGAGGCTTACACTTCGAAACTAAGCAATGAGAACTTTTTGAACGAAGAGCGCTTTGTGAAGGCCTTTATATCGGCGCACTCAAAAAAGAAGTGGGGCAAAACAAAAATCAGGTCAGCACTTTCGGGCAAAAGAATTGAAAGCGGGCTTATCAAAAAATATCTTGACCAGATAGAGGAAGAGGGTTACGGGGAACAGATAAAAGAACTGCTTCAAAAGAAGTGGAACTCAATAAGAACAGGTTCGCCTAAGGAGAAGAAGAATAAGCTTATCAGGTTTATGCTAAGCAAAGGATTTGAGATGGGAAAGGTGATTGCGGCTATGAAAGAGATGGAGATTTAAGTGCTTTATTTTATTTAATGACCTTATTAAGGGCTGCATTTACCAGTTCTTCGCCGGCTCCAATCTCGAACGTTTTAAAGGAATTCGATTCGCCCTTTAAAAGCATAATGCCTGATTTGGGAATACCAAGCACCTTGCTTAAATAGGTAATGAGGTATTTGTTAGCTTTTCCTTCAACAGGCTGGGCCCGTATTTTCACTTTTAGCGAACCATCTTCTTCCCGAATGATTTCGTCGGTTTTGGAGTTGGGCTTTACTTTAATACGGAGCAACATAGTATCGGCTTTTAAAACAATTGGCCTGCATTGGTGTTAATACAAAGCAAAGCAATTACATTTGCACCCGCTAAAGTATAATTATGGACACTGCCAATATTATTGAGATTTATACCGAAATGACCCCGAATCCGGAGAGTGTTAAGTTTATTACCAATAAACACATTCTGCCTAATTTTCAATTAGACTTTAGGACAAAGGAACTTGCATCTGGTTCGGCAATGGCAAAGGCCTTGTTTGAAATACCTTTTGTGAATGGCGTTTTTATTGCCAACAACTTTGTGACGATAACCAAGAAACCGGAATACGATTGGTTTGAAATTACCCCCGAGTTAAAAGAAGAAGTAAAGAAGTTTTTGGCCAGCGGAGCAAAACCGGTTGATGATGCTTTACTGCCTAAAGACCTTCTTGCAAACGAAAATCAGCCCTCAACACCAACCGATATTGAAGGCAAAATAAAAGACCTGTTGGAGAAATACGTAAAGCCAGCCATACAAATGGATGGCGGACATATCGAATTCCGTTCGTTTGAAGATGGAGTTGTTAAGCTTTCGTTACAGGGCTCATGCAGTGGTTGTCCTTCGTCTACACTCACTCTTAAGTCTGGCATCGAAGGTCTGCTGAAAAGAATGGTTCCTGAAGTGGAAACCGTTGAGGCAATAGCCGAATAAAAAATGGGTCGCCCCTTGAAGCGACCCTTGGTTAATCTTTAAATAATGTTTTTCTGGTTTGTGTAAGTTGGTTTTATTAAGTGCCGGAATCTTTGTAAGGGATTACGCATGCACACTTTCTTTTACGCAAAGTGTTTTTACACAGTTGCAGAAATCAAAACACATTTAACTCAATGTAATTTGTATCGAACATGCCTAAACGGTCGCGATACAAAAAATGTCAATAATGGAGTGCTTTACCAAACACAAACAACTTTGCCCACGCTTTTTCTCGACTCTAAGTACTTGTGAGCCTCGGCAATGTCGGTAGCCTTAAAAATTTTACCGCCTTGCGGTTTAAATATTCCTTCTTCAACCATACGCACCACATTATCAAGGCAACGTTTCATAACTAATGGTTTCCCATCGGCTATCTTTAGCATGTTAACTCCAATCAAACTTTTAGAGCTCATCATAAAAATAGCGGGATGGTAAATACCAAATTGAATGGCCTTACTCAGCTGAAAAAAGACATTATTTGAGTCGCTCATTTGCGCGGCTCCGTAGCAAACTATTCTGCCACCCGGGGCCAGTATCTTTATGCCCCTTCTAATAAAGTCAGCCCCAACGGCATCAAATATTACATCTACGCCTTCATCTTTAGTTACTTCTTCTATGTAATCATCAAACTCAACTTTTGAGGTGTTTATTACATGGTCAGCTCCCATTTGTTTCAATAACTCCACTTTAGAATCGCTACCTGTGGTGGCAAAGGTTACGCAGCCTTTATGTTTTGCATATTGCAGCAAACCTGCACCCACCCCGCCCGCAGCCGAATGGATAACCACTTTATCGCCGGCAAATAAGTTTACCATTTCGGCGGCGCAATAATACGCGGTGCAGTATTGAGTAGTAAGTGCTGTGGCCTCGGCAGCAGTAATATTGTCGGGTATTTTCGATACAGCTCTTGCGTCGGTAATCGCATATTCAGCATAACCTCCAAAGCGGGTCATGGCGGTTACCCGCTCGCCTTCGGTTACATCGGTTACGTTGCTTCCTACACGTTCCACTGTTCCGCAAACATCATATCCAATTAGGCTAGGTATAGGTGGGGCATCTTTATACATGCCTTTACGTGCCATTACATCGGCAAAGTTCAGTCCAAACCCTTCAACTTTAACAAGCACTTCTCCGGGTTTAGGTACGGGCTTAGGGGTTTCACGAAATTCAAACGCCTCATCGGCACTTCCGTGCTTTACTATATAAATTGCTTGCATGTTGCTTTATTTTACACAGACAATATAACAAATTATCCTTGCGCTCGGGCATAATTAGGTTTCCATGTTTTTCGTTTTGCCTATCTTGCTAATCAAAACAGGTAAGAAACATGACAAGAATAAAGCTAAAAAATATAGATACCAGGGCTCCGAAAAGGCTTAATAAAGAGCACGTTAAGCGCGAAACCCAAAAGCTGAAATTTAAACTGGAGGAATTGCAAAACCTGATGTTTGCCGAAAGTAAGCACGCCATTTTGGTAATACTTCAGGGTATGGATGCATCGGGTAAAGATGGCGCTATCAGGTATGTTTTTGAAGTTGTAAATCCGATGGGGTGTAGGGTTTTTTCATTTAAGGCTCCAACAGAACCCGAGCAGAAACATGATTTTTTGTGGCGAGTACACCAACATACTCCCGAGAAGGGCCTGATTCACATATTCAACCGTTCTCATTACGAAGATGTTTTGATTCAACGTGTACATAAGTGGGTGGATGAAAAAACGATTAAGCAACGATATGAACACATCAATAATTTTGAAAGGCTTTTGACTGATGCTGGTGTGGTGGTTTTGAAGTTCTATTTACACATTAGTAACGATGAGCAACTGGTGCGCTTAAATGAAAGAATGAGCGACAAAGCTAAAATGTGGAAGTATAATGAAGATGATTTAAAAGAGCGCGAATTTTGGGAGCAGTACATGAACGCTTATGAATCGGCTTTTGAAAATTGTTCGGTAGTACCTTGGAATATTATTCCTGCCGATCAGAATTGGTACAAGGAATATCTTATTGCTAAAAAAGTAGTAGAGACCCTTGGGGGATTAAAGATGAAATTTCCCGGACTAAAACCACATGGAAATGGTCCTCAAACTTCCGATAAGGATAACTAAACTTCAACCTATGGAGCTAAAAACAACAGACCTGTGCGATGCTAATGCAGATAAGGTTAGCATAGCTGAACCCATTGGATTTAAGGATTTTGGAGGAGCCAGGTATTTTTCGGGCAAAATACACACCGTTAAATGTTTTGAAGATAACTCATTGGTGCGAAAAGCTCTTGAGTCCAACGGTGAAGGCAATGTGCTGGTGGTAGATGGTGGTGGCTCCATGCGTTGCGCTTTACTGGGGGATATGCTGGCCGACCTGGCTATTAAAAATAAATGGAACGGGATTATTGTCTACGGCTGTATTCGCGATTCGGGGGCCATATCAAAACTTGCCATAGGGGTAAAGGCATTAAACGTTATTCCCCTTAAAAGCAATAAGCGTAATGAAGGCCAGGAAAGCATTACCGTTAGGTTTGCCGGTGTTGACTTTGTACCCGGGCAATTTGTTTACTGCGATGCGGATGGAATAATTGTTTCAAAAGAGGCACTTACTATCTAACCAATGTAACCGAACCATTTTTTGTCTCTTGGGTATCATCCAGGAATGTTATGGTGGCTTCATATGTAAATACCGCAGGTGTTTGTAATATCCCTTTATAAGTTCCATCCCATCCCGCCAAAGAGTTTGTGGTAGAATAAACCAATTCGCCCCAACGGTTGAAAACCTTCATGCTTACGGTTTTTATATCCTCCCCGTAAATCTGGAAAATATCATTATTACCGTCGCCATTAGGAGTAAATGCGTTAGGCACAAACGCTTTGGTATGTGGCAGTACACTTACATGCAATGTTGTAGAACCATAGCAGATGGCAGATCCATTAACCACGCTCAATGTAACTACATAGTCTCCGGGGGCATAACCACTAACTACCGGGTTAGGACAATCAATGCAGCTAAAACCTAAAGTATTTGCCCAATAATATGTTGGGTTTGTGGCATTTAAATAAGTAACCAAAACCGATTGGCTTCCACCAAGTGGTAAAGTAACACTATCCGGTGTTACGATGGCTTCAATCGGTAGCGGCTCAGGTACTACAATCGGAATAGAATCAACGCAACCATTGGCATTTACAGCAGTAATAATGTGTGGGCCTGCCGAAAGGTTTTGGAAGTAACCGGTGTCTTGCAAAGCGCCGCCATCTATACCATATTGATATGGACCATTTTGAATGGTAGAATCTAAAATAAATGCAGCACCATCGTTATAGTTAGGGCCATAACATAATGTTGAGTCAACTAAAGGCGGATAAAATTCATCTGGTATGGCCGGTGGTATATAAACGTAAGTAAGTACCGTGCAACCTAAACTATCCGAAACCTGCAGCGTATAAACACCGGTATCCAGCCCTAGAATAACCCCATTAGTAGAGGATATAAAATTCACGTTATCCCGGGTGGCATTGTAAAAATAAGGGGGCGTATCACCGGTTGCCGATACCCTTACTGTTCCACTATGTTGGCCAATACATTTTACGGCGGTGGCCGTGTCGGTAATAACCATTGCGGCGGGTTGGCCAACTGTATCGGTGGCTATAACTGCGCAGCCGTTCGCATCTGTAATGGTACAATCGTAGGAGCCCTTTGCAAGCTGGCCAGCTATTTGAGTGGTTTCGCCATTCGACCAATTGAAATTATATAACGGGCTGCCTCCTGATGGATTGGCATCAATAGAACCATCGGCCCCGCCATTGCACAACACATTTTTTACTATTGGGTTTGCAGTTACCTGTGTTGGCTGGCTAATAACATACTGGGCGGTATCGGCGCAGTCGTTATTATCAAGCACTACCAAAATATAGTTGCCTGCGGTCAGGTTGGTATTATCCATTCCAACAAACTGGTTGCTCCAGTTAAATGAATATCCGGGTGTTCCTCCTTGTGCGTTAACAACAAGTTCGCCGTTATTGCCCCCGTTGCATAATACCTCTGTTCGGGTATTTAGCGAAATTGAAATTTGTGTGGGTTGGCCTATGTTTATAGTGGTATCAGCTAAACAGTTATTGGCATCGGTTACTGCGATGGCTAAAAACCCGGCGGTAAGATTATTAATAACCGAGTCGCTAACCGGTGCACCGTTGTTCCATATAAATTGATAAGGTGGTGATCCACTCGTAATTGAAACCTGTGCCGAACCGTTATTGCCGCCAAAACAAGAAGTGCTATCACCAATTGCTGTAAACGTTAATGGAGCAATGGCCGTGATGGAATACGCCGCAGAGTCCATACAACCATGGGAATCTGTTATAGTAAATGAATAATTGCCGATCGCAAGGTTGTTGATGGTTTGGCCGTTAAACACCTGGCCGCCGGGCTGCTCAACCCAATTAAACGTAAATGGCGGGCTACCCTGTGTAACGTTTGCGGTAATAGAACCGGTATTACCACCAAGGCAGCCAATATTTTGGATGGTGGGCTGATTAACGCTGATGGCAGTAGGCTGAGATATATTGTAGCTTGCAGCTGCTGTGCATCCGTTGGTATCCGTAGCCAGTACTCCGTACGAGCCGGCTATAAGTGCTGTATCCGTGGGCCCGATTTCGGCGTTATTCCAATTGAAAACAAAACCAGGCGTGCCTCCGGTTGCAGTAATCGTAATACTTCCATCACTGCCACCATTGCATGAAACATTGGTTGTGCTTACTAATTGGATTGCAAGTTGTGCAGGCTGATTAACCTGAATGGTGGCCTCAACCATACAATTGCTCGAATCAGTAACGATTATATCAACAGGGCCTGCCGATAAATTAGTTAATACTGAGTCAGTAATCGGAGCACCCTGGTTCCAGCTAAATAGATAAGGAGGTGTACCGTTTGTAATGCTTACTGATACACTACCATCATTGCCACCAAAGCATGATACGCTAACTGAATCCGTTATAAATGAAAGGCTGCTTGATTGAGTAATTTCGTACTCTGCAAAATTGATACATCCGTTGGCGTCGGTTATTGTTAAATCATAAAAATCGGGCTGTAAATTGGTGATAGTGGCGCCGGTAAACGTTTGCCCCGTAAAAAGTTCGGACCAAGCGTAGGTATAGGCCGGTGTCCCCCCTGTTCCGCTGGCCGTAATTGACCCAACAACATTGCCGCAATCAATATTTTGAACGGTGGCGTTAACGTTAAGAGGCGTTGGGTCTGCAACGTTATAAGTTGCAGTTGCAGTACATCCACCCCCATCGGTAGCGGTTACTGTATATGAGCCCGATGCCAGATTTGAAGCGGTATTTCCCGTTTCAAAATCGCTCCAGCTATATTGGTATGGCATAACGCCATTGGTTGCATTAACTACTATACTTCCGTTGGCATCGCCAAAACATTTTTCGTTATTTAGGCTTTGCTCATTAATCACCACCGGGCTTGCACCTGTATTAACGGTTAATGTTCCGTTAGCAGTAACAGTACACAACTCGGCATCGGTAATGGTTACGGTGTACGTGCCCGCAGGTATCACGGTGTCGCTAATGCTGGCTTCACCGTTAGTCCAAGAATAAGTATAAGGGATGCTGCCACCGCCCGGCTGAGCTAAAAGCGAACCGGTGCCGGTGCCCAAACAATTTATTTGTGTAACGTTAGGTACCGCCCCGGTTAGTTGAACGGGTTGCGTAATAGTTACAGAGTCTCTTCGAGTGCACCCACTGGCATCTGAAGCGGTAAAAACGTAAAGGCCCGGCGAAAGGTTAGTAAGTGTAAGTAATGTTGAACCATTTGACCACCCGTAGTTGATGGGCGCGGTTCCGCTATTTATGCTGGCGTAAATTTTACCATCGTTTAAGCCAAAGCAGGTTACGTTTTTTACCGAATCCACCCCGGCCTGTAATGAGCCCGAAAGGGATACCGTAACATTATCAGTAACTATTACAGGCGTGCCACCGGCACATGGCGTATAAACCGCTTTGGTGGTATAAGTAGTTGTGGTTGAGGGGCAAACCTGTACAACGCTATCGGCACTAATTTGCGTTGTACCGTTGTACCAACTCACTGCAACAATTGAAGGGCCATTGGGGGTAAATCGCCATGCATCGTTATTAGCATCCCAATTCGTCGCGTTTCTTCCGGGAACAGTGAACGCAACAGTAGCAGAATTATTTTCAACCCCCTCAACTGCCCAACCGTTATTCCATCCATCTAATTGTTGCTTTTGCTGAATATAGATTTCAATTACATTGGTAGTTTCGTACAATGCTATCTGATTTGTAGCAAACAGTGCAACATCAGTGTCTCCCGGGGAAACGCTATTTGGATCTCCATAGTAGGGACATTGTGACCAGGATATAACAAAAATCCGACAGGGCGCAGTGCCAATGATTTGATAAGAGATTGTCCCTTGGTTAGTTGGGTCTATGTCCTGCCAAGGCCCCATAATACCATTGTTGATTTCAGAATTAATATCGTTAGCTGGGTCGGGAATGGGACCGGGAATTGACCAGGGGTTGAACTGGCCGGCATTTACAACATTAAACGAAATGATGGAATTTGACCCTATGAGCAACTGGTTATAGGCGGTATCGAAAAAACAAAAATTAAAGGGAAGCGCTATGGCAGAGGACCAAATATCATCAATGTTTGCGAGCACCGCAGTGCCACCCGTAAATGGGAAAGGAGTATATGGAATTTGTGAAACACCGTAGGTTGATGTTGATCCGGCATCAAAAGGAACAGCGGTTAAGGTAGTACAACTCACCCCGCACGGCAGGCTAACCGGATTACCCGCGCTTACTGCCGGACAGCCCGGTTGGGCTTTTATAGCCAATACGAGTAGCAGGTAAACTACTACACCGAATACTTTTCTACCGTTAACGCCAATCATTATAAATTCTTCTTTACTTAAATAAAATGGGGCAAAATCTTTTTGCCACGAACATTTGGTTTATAAAATCAATATTCTGTTCAAACATGACTTTTGGGGGTGGCCATGTGTTTTATATTGTTTGGATAATAAAGAATGCATTAGCCGGCTCAAAATATCGGGCAGTAATTATTGTAATTTGTTTTGCCCGGTTTCTCCTTTTTAAAAATATACTGAACCGATAATTCCAAAGCGCCCTGTGCCTGGGTAGCGGTTTTGAGTCCGGAGTTGTTTAAATCATAACTAACGCCCACTCTTGTATTGTAAAACTCCACACCGGCAGCTAAAATAACAGCATCATTAATTCGATACCATGGCCCACCAAACACTGCAACGTCATCATTTACCCAATAATTTACTGCTAAGCCAAAGTTATACTGCTCTGCATTAGACTGTAACATGAACAAAAAGGTTGGATCAAGGCTAAGTGTATTATCTCTGTTCAGCATTATTTCAGCGCCACCATTTACATTGAATCGAAACGGTAAACGGTTGGTTCCGTTATCGTTTAAAAACGACTCTCTGGGCCGTGATAAGTGATCCATGGCAAATCCAAAATAGTAATGAAAATTATCCTTCGGAGCATGCGACCATAACACTCCCATATTTACATCCGGATAAATCAGGGCTTTGCCGCTGTAATTGGTTTCGCCATTCGGCAAATTTGTGTTAAAACCAAAATTATCGAGCTGATTTTCGAAAACAAGGTTATTAATATTAACCTGCTTACTAACTACACCTGCTTGCATTCCAAACGAAAGATGTCCCTTGCCATATCTGTCAACCGATTTATGATATGCAATGGAAAGCATGCCCGAAAAAGTTGTGAGAGCGCCATCGCCTGCCTTATCGGTGTAAAACATGCCGCCTATACCAAAGCCGTCGTTGCCCAATCTGTCGCGTAACAAAGGAGCATCAAAAGATGCCTGGTAGGTTTGATACGGGGCAATGGTATTGAGGGTGGGTATGTTAAACCATTGGTTACGATAATTGAACGATGCACGAAAAACTCCGTTAACCAAACCTGTAAGGGCCGGGTTAAGAGTTAGGGGCGAAGCATAATACTGCGAGAAATGGATATCTTGGGCATAAGTGCACCCAATACAACATGCCAACAGCAATAAAGAATAAATCTTTTTCATCAGTATATGTTTTACCCATTTAAGGTTTTATGAAATGAGCATTTTCTTAATCTTCCTGATATTTGAAGATGAGATTAATTGAAAGCCGTTTAACACGAAACACCTTAAAATAATACCTGCTAAAGTTAGATAAAAAAAGTATTTCACCAAATCAGCTAATACCAAGACGGTAATTTTAACTAAAGCGTTGGCGGAGGCCATTTAAAATAGAGCTTTTATAATGGTAAAAAGCCTCTTCGGATGCACCAAAGCCTTCGTAGAACCGTGCAATCGTGGCAATTGACGAACCCTCAAAATCCAGTATAAAATCTGAGTTTGAAAACTTCCTGATGATTTGGTCAAAAAGAAAGTGCGAGGCCCCGGTTCTTTTACCCGCCGCGGATGAGGTATTAATAATACCAATTAGGCGTTTTCCATGAAATATGATTAGCACCGCAGCCACTAAATTACCCGTGTTATTGTAAGTAGTAAAGATGTTGGCACGGCTATTTGATATAAGCGCCTTGGTTACATTTTTGAAAATTTTTTCGTGTTTCGGTTTAAAGTTTTCTTTAGTACGATTTACATTATCCAGGTAAAACGCCTGAAAAGGTTTCATGTCGCTTTGCTCTGAAAACAAAAGGCCTGCTTTGTTGGCCTTGGCAATATTTCTGCAATGGCTAACCGAGTATTTTTTTTGTATAGCGGGGTAATTGCTATTTAATGGCAGCAACAAGTTTTTTCTTTTAGTTAAACCAAACTCCTCAGCCACTTCCACTGCCGTTGGATTTAAATTGATGTTGATATATGGAAAATGCCCACTTGCCGTTTTTAAAAAAAACCGATGCACCTCAGTTTTAAGCGGTTTAAGGCTAAATACCCCAAGTTGCTGGCAATAGTAAGGCTGATAAAGGCACTTTACCCCCATTTTTCGTAGCCAAACAAGCGGCATAGCCGCTTCAAAATCATTTAACACCAAGGCCCCCCAGTTTTCAGCTACAGCATCTAGGTACCACGAGAGGGCGTAAGGCAATGTGTTGAATGAACTATTTATTAGTTCATCCCACTTTTGCAGGTCAATTTCCTTGTGTTCTAAAAAACGGATATTGTTCACTCTTTTTCAGTTAGAGCCGATGCTTCTTTGGCAACAGATTCAAATACATTTTTCCATCCTTTCCAAATGCCCGTTTCGGTAAAGGAGCTATTATGCCAAAGGCCTATAAACGGCCCCTCTACCTCCTTTACCCACTTCATTACTTGTAATATCTTTTCCAGCGATTCTCTTGCATTTAGTTTATTGTACTGGGCAAGTGTAGTATCCATAAATGCGAACGGATATATTTTAACATTGGTACGTTCGTTGGTAGCAAGGTTGAAAAAATCGAAAGGAGTGCATGTTGCCGCTCTAAAACCTATACGCGCCGCGTAACCAAAGGAGTAATCTTCGGTAATTCCTATACGGCTAAGGCTGACATATGATGCGGGTAATGTGAACCGAAGGTAGTGGAACCGGTTGGCCGTAACTTTTACACCCGAGATATGTTGAAGCCTTTGTATCTCATCTTCCATAACGCCATTGGAAATGTGAGACATATAAGAAAGATGAATCCCGATGTCGCTTTTTCGAGTAACAGTTTTAATAGTTTCTTTAAAAGGCCCGAAGGTGTGCAAGTTGTTTTTATCAAACTCGGATGGGTTGCCAACCTGGAAGAAAAACTTTGTTTTAATGGAATACTTTCTGCAAACATCCAAAACTTCATCAAAGGTATCGAAAGGGTCCTTTTTATTTCTTACCAGCACCTGGTACCTGTCTCTTGCCTCTTTGAAATTAGACAGAAGCAAAGACCGGACAAAGCCCTTAAGGTTTGGCTTAAATCCCTTGCCAAGATATGCGTATGCAGAATCGACATCAATAGTTACAAGGTATTCGAACTTATTATTCTTGAATTTAAGTTGTGTGTATTTGGCCTGAAGTAGCTTTTTTAAGGATAAGGCGTAAAAATTAATCATCGGTTTGCCTAAAAAACCTCCAATGTAATTCATGCTTTGACTTGGCCGATACCTATCGTACTTATCTTTTTTGTGCAGCAGATATTCATTATACCCTGCCAGCATAACAAACGAACTGGCAAACATGTCAAAAGGCAAAACCGATTGTTCTGAAACGCGATAGAGGCCAATCATGTTTTCGTAGTTAATAAAGTCGAGCGGTTGAATTGTAATATTAGTTTCAAAAAGCACTGATGCACATTCAAAAAACAATTCATTACCAATCGCTCTATTGGCGTATGCAAATTTAGCCCCGTTATGATTCAAAAATGATTCGCTATTGCTTGTCAGGTCATATTCCAGGCCCAGCAGGTCGCCTACAATAAAATCAAACGTGTATTTTAGCCGTTCGCTGGTTTGCTCAGTAAAAATCAGTAGCCTCACGTCATTTATTTTTGCCTGTAAAATGTTTCGTTTCGCAAGTATTTGGCTTTAAGTAAGGGGCAAATTTTATAGCGCTCGTCTTTTGTGTCTTCGTATAGCACCGCAAGGGTTTCAAAAACTGTGGTAATACCAATTTTGTCGCACCACTCAAATGGGCCAAAAGGATAATTGGTTCCTAGTTTCATGCCCATATCAATATCTTCAATACTTGCAGTTGCCTCCTGCAAAGTGTAGCAAGCCTCATTGATTATCATAAAAATAATGCGGGGCTTTATTAACCCTATTCTGTCTTCTACCACATGGTAATCAATTCCCAATTGCTTCATTAATTTATCCAATTCGGGTGTTTGAAACTTCCGGTACAGGCTTACCTCCCATTTAGATTGGCTGATAAAAGAGGGCAGACCATTAAAGCCAAAAAGCATGCACCTGGCTTTTACATTATTTGTATATACTGCTTCATTAAGGCTCAGTTTTACAGCATTTACAAAAACGGGTTTATCCCTAAGCCCGGCATAAATTGAAAGATTTGAGGAATCGTCGTCAAAATTCAGGTCAAAAATGCAGTCGTAATCCTTATAGTCTTCATCGTTATCGCCGTCGGTAAAGTCAATTTCAAGGCCTTCGGCGGTTGATAACTTTTCACGTAACTCATCTGCCCTTTGTTCCTCACCAACCAAAAGTATTTTCATAAATATTGTAGATTCGAAGTGCAAAATAATTTTTCTTCTCGCAAAACCGAAATCATATCACACACAATATGGCAAAGAGCATCATTCAAACCAAACAAGCACCGGCAGCCATTGGGCCTTATTCGCAGGCAGTTAAGGTGGGCAACCTGCTTTTTGTTTCGGGTCAAATACCTATTGACCCCGAAACCGGTACCGTTATTATTGGGGGAATTGAGGCCGCTACACACCGGGTCATGAAAAATATTGAAGCCATTTTGGAAGCCGCCGAGGCCGGCTTTGACCATGTTGTGAAAACCACCATATTTATTAAAAACATGGATGATTTTGCTAAGATAAACGCGGTATATGCCTCGTATTTTACAGGTAAATACCCGGCGCGCGAAACAGTTGAAGTTTCGAGACTACCCAAAGATGTAGAGATTGAAATTTCGATAATAGCAACTCTGGACTAGAGTAGTGCTATGCCCGGGTAGTAAAATACACCCCACCAAGTATTAGTAGCATACCCCCAACCTGCAAAATTGATAGCGTTTCACCATCAAACATGCCCCAGGCTATGGCAATAATAGGTACCAGGTAAGTAACACTGGTTGCAAAAAGCATATCAGTGCGCTGCAATAAACGGTAAAATAATATCCAGGCAATAAAGGTTCCAAAAACTGCCAAGGCCGCAATGGCCAATATCGGCATCCAAACCTGTCCGCTGGCAATTTTAGCTGGAGCGCAGGTAAAAAATAATCCAATAAGAACGGGCACTCCAACCATGCTCATTGAAATTGCAGTTGTATATAAAGGATTTTCACCTTGAAGTCTCTTCCTGGTAAGATTGGTGCCCAAACCATAGCATAATGTTGCCAAAATGGGTAAAGCGGTATAAAGCCCATCCCCCCTTAGGGTAAAGTCGGGCTTACCTACAACTAAAACTACTGCGCCCATAAAACCGATAGCAACACCCAGTAATTTTTTACCCGAAACCGCAACTTTAAAGCCGTAATACCCAATCAGAACAGTCCATAATGGCGATAAGGAATTAATGATGCCATTGATAGCGCTCTCGCCCTGCGTTAACGATAATGCAAACAAAAAAGCCGGCAACCCGATACTTATAACACCTATTAAAAAAAGGGTAAAGAGCTTTTCGCTCGGTATTTCTTTAAGTGCTTTAAACAGTAGGGGGAGGCAACAAATAAAAGAGATACTGATGCGAAGACAAGCCATTTCAACAGGCCCGAAACCTGTTAAGCCTTTTTTCATAAGAATGTACGACGAACCCCAAATAATAGTGAGCAACGATAACAAAACCCAGTTTTGAAAATTATTTCGGGATTGTGGCAAGACAAAAAATTTTGAAATGTTATATCAGCAAAGATGCGAAAATGGAGAATTTTAATCGGCAAGCCTATACCCGCGCACCGGTAGGACTAAAGATAGCCTTCTCCACCCTTTTTTGAAATCCCTCTTTTTTATTGGTTTGCGGAAAGGGGTTGTCGGGTACAGGCACGTTTAAAAAAGCACATAGTGGCTCCCAACCCTGGGCGATGTTGTATACTAATAGTTTAGTGGGTGGAACTGTATTTTTAACCTGTTCATTCCATTCATTGTACCAAGCCATCATAGCCTTCTTATCCTCAATTTTACCATTAAAAGCATCATCAAAAAAAATGGCCTGTAGGTGCTCATCTATTTGGGGCACGTAACTTAGTTTTTTAAAAAGGCGCCCCATAAATTTTAGAAGGGCATACTTAACCGGCGGCGGTCTTTTAAAAATTGTATTAGCCGCACTATCGTACCATTTACCCGCATCGCGAACTGTGAGTATAACCTTGGCATCCGGATACTGTTGCATTAATTCGCGGTAATAATATGCGGCCGGGGTATCAACTGCCGCGACGTAACCCTTAAACAATGCGTGAAAGTCAGTTGTTCGTTCGGTGTGTAATTGCTTCCAGTACTGCAACTTTCTTCCGTCATTCATCAGGTCAAAGCCATGGTAGCAGCGGTCGAAACCTAACTGCTCTAAAGCCATTTTCAGCGATTCAGTTCCGGTTCGCCCCCAGCCCGCCCCTATAACTTTTAGTGCCATATTGAATGAAAGTAAATTTAATCAGCAATAATAGGTATTGAAAAGCTCAACCGCTTTTGCCACCCCGTCCTCTTGGTTAATTCTTTCGCTAGCCAGTCGGGCTTTATTTTTTATATCAGTACTTGTTAAAGCCGAACTAATTGATGCCGATAAATTATCAGGCGTCAATCTACTCCAGGCAACAGGCTTTGTTCCGGCCCCAATATTTTCAACACACCAGGCCCAAAAGCGCTGGTCGTAAATAAGAGGTGTGATAACCGAAGGCACGCCTGCCCGTAAGCCGGCAGCAGTTGTGCCCGCCCCACCATGATGAATTACTGCAGCCATTTTCGGGAAGAGAAATTCAAAAGGTACCGGTTCGGTAACAAAAATATTTTCAGGCAATTCATTTTGAGCCCAACCCAGGCCGGCGTTTAAAACGACTGCCCTTTGGCCGGCACGCCGAACCGTTTCTAAAATCAGGTCTTTTATTTTCCCGTTTTTGTTTTGGCCATCGTTCATACTGCCATAGCCAATGTAAACCGGTTTGCTGCCCGATTGCAAAAACTTTTCAAGCCCGGCATCGGGCTTCCAGTAATGTGATGGCTTTAAAAACCAATAACCGGTTACACATTGCACCTTCGACCAATCTGCGGGTTTTGCAAGTACATGTTTACTATAAGCATAAAACATCAGCGGTGGAGTTTTTGTAAACGCCGCCGTAAGTGGCTCTCTAAGCGGTAATCCGTGACCGAACACTTCTCTCCACGCCGCATTCAACAGTGGCCGTTGTCCCTGCCAAACCAAATTACCCATAATGCGGTGCGATGAAAAATTGTAGGCCCTTTTAGCAAACCCTGGTAACCATGCAAACGGCGGAGGAACTATGATGCTATGAAAATCTCGTGTGGGCCCGGCCGGACTAACACAGCCAACTGATAGCGGGATTGAAAATTCCTGGGCAATGAAAAACGTAATGTACATGGTTAGCGGCGTGCACATTAAATGGTCAGAACCCTTGCAGGCCTCAGCCAATTCTTTTACTGCTGTAAGCACCAATGGTGCCGCCTTTTGGCGCACCTTCATAATAAAGGCAAAGGTGGTTTTGTTTTTTTCTAAGGTCTCGCGCGCTTCAGTAGAATTAATTGCTTCCTGCACGCTACCTGAGATAAGCGCGAAGTCAAGGTCATATTCGCGCACAAAAGATTCAAATGCCGCGTGGGTAGCTATTTTTACTGTATGCCCGGCCTTTTGCAGGCCGCATCCTAATGCTACAAAGGGCTCAACATCTCCACGGGTACCAACTGTGACAATGGTAATTTTCATGAACGGGGGAATTAATTCACGCCATACTTCTTCGAAAATTTTTCGTTCAACGCTTTTTGTTTATTGCTTAAATCAATTTGACGGCCACTAATAAAAGCCTGCTCTATTTTCGATGTTTTCATATCCAGCAAATCACCGTTTGAAATAATGAGCGAAGCTTCTTTTCCCTTTTCCAATGTTCCAATCTGGTTATCCAGTTTCATAATTTTGGCAGGGTTATAGGTTATGGCTTCCAGCGCCTCTTCTTTAGTTAATCCGTAAGCTGAAGCCGTGCCCGCTTCAAACATAAGATTGCGCTCCTGCCAAAAAGCACCAATGCTAATACAGTAAAGAACGCCCGCTTTTTGCAACATACCCGGTGTTTTATATGGTTGCTGAATATCCTCGTCATCATAAGTGGGTAAATCGTGGCACTTGCTTAAAATAACAGGTATTTTTTTCTGCGCCAAAACATCGGCAATCATGTATGAGTCTTTGGCTTCTACCAAAACAATATTTATTCCCAATTCTTCGGCAAAGGCAATTACATGAAGCATCTCTTTAACGTAGTTCACGCTCACGTAAACGCTTTTGCTTTTATCAAATAACCCTTTCATCGCTTCAAAGCCAAGGTTTGTTTTTTCATGTGCTCCAACTTCAAAATAGCTTTTGGCATCCTTAAAATAGTCCTTCAAATCGGCTACTTGTTTGTCATAATCCTTATTCAATTCAAATCCACTCGGCTCCGCCCACCATCCTTTTCTGCGAAACATCGATGGCCAGTTAATAAACAGGCCATCTTCCTGTTTTACCGCCGCGTCTTCCCAATTCCAGGCATCTAACTGCACTACACCACTGGTGCCCGAAATCAAGCCTCCTTGGGGTGCAACCTGCGCGTATAAAACACCGTTACTACGTAAAGTAGGTGTAACGCGGCTATCGGTATTGTAAGATACAATGGATCGCACATTGGGATTAAATGTCCCGACCTCGGCATTATCGTTTGTTGCCCTTACTGCTTCTATTTCGCTTAGCCCCACAATGGTATTGGTTGCAATAATACCAGGGTAAATTTGTTTACCCGTACAGTCAATTACCTTCCCCATTGTGGCATCGGTTTTAATGCTTGGGTTCTCTTCTAAAAAAGTGATTTTACCATTTTCGAAACCAATGGTTGCATTTTGCAACACCTTTCCATTGCCTACATGTATTGTAGCATTGGTTAAGTATATTTTGCCTTGCTGTTGTGGCGCTGGCACCGGTACGTCCGGCGCTTGTGCACTTGAATAGTTGGTTGCAAAAAGTGCAAGAGCAAAACTGGCAAAAACAAACTTTATATTTTTCATAATCCGCTATTTATCGATTTAATACTCACTTCAAAGCCTTACAATTTCAATTTAATTTTCATCCCCAATCGTCATGTCATTTTTACCTTTGGGTGCAGGTTGTTGAGTCGGGGCACCGGCGGTTTTATCATCCAACATTTTTTGAATAATACGTGCGCGCTCTCTTCGGATGTCATCACGCTTCTGAGCGTCCAGTTGGCTATCATAAAAGCGAATACCATCAATAAAAGTTTGTTCAACCCGGGCGTATATTGATAAGGGGTTATCGCTCCATACTACAACATCAGCATCTTTACCCGCTTTGATAGAACCCGTGTGACCATCGAGGTGAAGCATTTTTGCAGGATTAAGGGTGCATAGTTTCCATGCCTCAATCTCACTCAGCCCACCGTATTTTATACTCTTGGCAGCTTCCTGGTTTAACCGGCGGCCCATCTCGGCGTCATCCGAGTTTACGGCGGTAATAACCCCCACCTTAGTAAGTATGGCGGCATTATAAGGTATGGCGTCTATTACTTCATATTTGTAAGCCCACCAATCGGCAAATGTTGAGGCGTAAATGCCGTGGGCCTTCATTTTGTCGGCCACTTTGTAACCTTCAAGGATATGGGTAAACGTGTTTATTTTAAATCCAAACGTATCGCTAACATGCATTAGCATATTGATTTCGCTTTGCACATAACTGTGGCAGGTTATGAAACGTTTTCCTCTTAATATTTCAAGTAAAGCATCAAGTTCAAGATCTTTACGTGGCGGAGTTTTAGATGAAAGCGCTTTGCCATACTCACGCGCTTTTGTAAAGTAGTTATAGTACGTTTGCTCAACACCCATTCTGGTTTGCGGGTAGCGAACCACGGCCCGGTCTCCCCAGTTTGATTGCTTTACATTTTCTCCCAGCGCGAATTTGATAAAACCATCGGCCCCTTCGATTTTCATTTTTTCCGGCGCATATCCCCAGCGCAGTTTTATCAACCCGCTTTGCCCGCCAATTGGGTTGGCTGAACCGTGCAGCAATTGCGAAGCAACCACGCCGCCACTTATTTGGCGGTAAATATCAATATCGGTTGCATTAATTACATCGCCAATGCGCACTTCTGCACTACTTGCTTCGCTACCTTCATTAACGCCGTAACTAATAGCAATATGCGAGTGTTCATCAACAATGCCACTGGTAACATATTTGTTGTTGGCATCAATTACCTTGCATTCGGCACATGATAAACTTTTACCCACGGCACTGATTTTACCATTTCTGATAATCACATCGGTATTGGTGAGATTGCCTTCTTCTTCGTTCGTCCAAACGGTACCATTTTTAATAAGCACGTTTTCAGCTTTTGGTGTTTCCTCATAACCGTATCCGTTAAAAGGATAAGTTACTTTGCCCAGTTTGCTAAGGTCAACGCTGGTGCTGTCTTTTTTAGCTTTAGTGGTATCCGCATCGGGCCCTTTCGTTTGTGCAGCTGTCCAATTTATCCAATCGCCGTTGGATAGCTGCCCTTTGCCTTGCCAGGTTTTTGTATCAAAATCAATGGTTCCGGTAAGGAAGATTTTATTGAACTCCTTTTTCTTTTCGGGGTTAAAGGCCAGTGTTATGTCGTTACCCTTATAGGTAACTTTCACTTCGGGCTTAATCGAATCAGTAATAATTACATTGGCTTTAGGTGCCGCTATATCGCCGATAACTTTTAAAGTATAGTTGGTGTTATTACTGAAAGCAAGCTTATAAGTGCCCCGTATATCTTTTGGTTCAAAGGCCTTTATTTCATAACGTTTGCCCTGTATCCAGTTCTCATTAATATCGCACTTGTCATCAAAAAGCGATTTTGAGGAGATGATGAAGTTGGCCAGTTTTCCGGCCTCTAGCGAGCCAACTTTGTCTTCCACTTTCAAAAATTCGGCCGGGTTATAGGTAATCGCCTTTAACGCAATCGTTGAGTCTAATCCATACTTTACAGCCTTGCGTAAATTGGGTAAAAAATCGTCTTTTTTTTCAAGGTCAGCTGGCGTGAGTGAAAAATCAATTCCTGCTTTTGCAAGTGCCGCCGCGTTGGTAGGTGCTAGTTCCCAGCTTTTCATTTCCTCTAACGATACCCAAAGTGCCTTGTACGGGTCCTCAACATCATAAGCCTTGGGGAAGTTAAGGGAGGTGATGATGCGCGCTTTGCTATTCTTTATTTCATCTATGCGCTGATACTCGCTTCCATCACCTTTAATGATGTATTGCACTCCAAACTCGCGGCCAATTTTATCGGCTCGCAAAATATTTTGCCAGTCGTGCACTGCATCAAAAATCTGGGGCAACGATTGGCTATTGTTCCAGGCTTCTAAACTCAGGTTATACTCTCTTTTATCCTTTAGCCCTTTGTACCATTCGGCATCATAATAGGTTTGGCGCAGTAATACAATAACGCCCATTAATGATTCGGGATAATCTTGTGTACTGGTTCCTTTATTGAATGAGTAATGGGCACTTGCATCGGCCTTTACTACCAGGTTATTTTCTTTATCGTTAGCTAAGGTTACTACTGCACCGGTGCCGCGAGCAATGCCATCTTTCATGTGCGTAAGCACTGCGCCAAAACCTATTTTTCTTAACTCATCTGCTTTTTTATCATCTGCAATAAAATTCTTGATAGCGCTGTAATCGGCGTGCAATGCCTGGTTCCATCCGTAAGCGCCTTTTATGTTGGTCTCCATTTGCGGATTGCCGGTGCCTGGCTGTTTTTTAGGATCAGGTAAGCCATAGCTGCTGTATATATCAATAAACGAAGGGTAAATAAACTTGCCCTTTAAATCATGTACAATGGCCCCTTTCGGAATAGAAACATTAGCCCCTGCTTCAACAACTTTTCCGTCTTTAATTAATAGCGTACCATGCTCAATTTTGGTATTGTAGTTTTTGAAGATGGTGGCATTGATAAATGCATGCACCCCCTCGCGGTAATCATCGGGCCCGTTGCGGTGGAAAGTGGTTTCCTGTCCGAACACCGATAATTGTACCAGGAATAAAAGCGCTATTACAATAGGCCGGAAAACTTGTGCCATGAAAAATATTTTAGGAAGCGTGAATTTAGAATATTTTTAAAGCATGGAAAGATGTATTGATTTTAAAGGCGCGAATTGTTATTACCAGGTGCATGGTAAGGGTAAAACTATTATGCTGGTGCATGGCTTTATAGAGGAAGGAAGTATGTGGGATGGGCTCGTCAGCACACTAAAAAAAAGCTATACTGTTATTGTGCCCGATCTTCCTGGTTTTGGGAAATCGCCTCTTGTTGTAAACGAGTTGTCGATGGATTGGTATTCGGAATGCATACATGAAATAGTGAAAGCGGAAAAGACTAAAAAGTTAATACTACTAGGCCATTCGATGGGCGGCTATGTTGCCCTAAATTTTGCCGAAAAGTACGGCAGCGTGCTGACAGGATTCGGCCTTATTAATTCGCATTGTTTTGCTGATACCCCGTTAAAAAAGGAAAACAGATTGCGTGGTATTGAATTTATTAAAGAACACGGCACCAGCGTTTTTATCAAAGAGCTTTACAACAGCATTTTTCATGAGAGTTTTAAAAAGAAAAACAGGAAGCTGATTGATGCGCTGATTGTGAAGGCGCAAAAATATACCCCCGAAGCGCTAATGCGTGCCAACGCCGCTATGATGAACCGACAGGATAAAAGTGAAGTGCTGAAAAATACAAAGGTGCCGGTGCTTTTCGTAAATGGTGAAGAGGATGAAAGCGCGCCGGTGGTATATACCTTAAAACAAGCTTCTTATCCCCGCAATGCCGACTTTCATTTATTTGGTTCATGCAAACACATGAGCATATTTGAACGGAAGCCGGAAACGATTAAAATCATTTCGGCGTTTTGCGCAAGGACTTTAGGGCCATAGCTATTTGCCGGCGTGATTTAATTTTGTTGTTTTAATAGCCGGTGCTTTAATCGTGTTGCCTTGTGTGCTTGTCTGTGGGCCTGGTGCTGGCGCAAACCGTTCGGCCGAATAGGGCGATAGTGTTCCATCCGACAAAATTTCATCAGCACGATTGCCGGTAACCATATAGGTAAAAGCAACATTAGATTTACCTCCGGCAAGTTCTATTACATCAAAACCGGTAGCCGTTTTGTTGGTTACATAAACCCCATTGCAGTCTCCTTCTAATTGTACAATCACACGTAAATCGTGCTTGTCGTTCACTAATATGTTTTTGGCGAAAACCGGGTCGGTAATTACATGTGTTTTGCCATTCACCAATACGCCTTTACCAAAATCCTGAAACAGATTTTCAGGTGATTCAGGACAAGACATGGCAACAAGTTTACCGTCCATATCTTTAACTATTGTATTGACTGTCCCGTTACCAATTATTTTTTGAAGCGTTCCGCCTGTTCCGCGTGCTGCTACATAAGACCATGCAATGGGTGTGGTGTTTGCAGGGCTTGTCTGCACTTCAAAATAACCACCGGCAGCACCGTTTGCTCCAAGTGCTGTGGCATTACTTATTGTGCCATTTGTATTTACAGCTGTTGTAGCAAGGCCAACAACACCATACTGAATACCTAAGCCCACAACCCCTGAACCAGCGCTGAGAACCTCGTATGAAGTTAAACCGTTTCCGGTAGCAACAACACCGGTGCCATTTGCCACCGCGGAAGCGTCAGCAAACAAAGCAATTCTATCGCAGGTAAAAGATCCTCCCGCGCCTCCTGTTGGGATAATAAGGCCAATATTATTGCCTGAGCCAACTACCCCGCTTGAGTTTGCACTATTACCTTGTCCGGCCACACCAATTGCAAAAGTATTAGCTGCGTTTACTCCATTGGTAATACCGGCAACACCATACGACGCATCGACGTTGGCAACAACAAGATTGCCAGAATTTATACCCAATACACCGGTAGCGTTGGCGGTATTTGCATTGCCAAAAACGCCGGCACCCGCACCCGTGCTATTGACACCAACCACTCCCGCATTATTATCACCCGCACTGTATCCCGATATTGCATTAGTTCCGGCCCCGGCGGTAATGGTCCCCGCATAAGTTCCGGAGTAAACCGAAAACACATCTGTGGCAAGTGGGGTTATATTGTTAACAATAACCTGCCCATTGCTCTTTATGCGCGACCGCTCAGCGCTATTGGTTTTCATAACCCAATCAATGTTATCTGTTGTTCCAATAAAATTAGCTGGTGCAACAGTGCCTGCGTTACCGGTGGTTAACCATGCGCCTGCGGTAGTTGTGAGTGTTTGAGGGGCAGTAGTGGTTAAATTAAGCGTTCCGTTAGGATTAAGGGTTAAAGCCGAAATGGTCCAATTGGGCCCTGTAGGCCCTGTAACTCCGGTAGCACCCGCAACCCCTGCAATGCCCGTTGGGCCTGTATCTCCGGTTGGCCCTGCTAATCCGGCAACACCGGTTGATCCGGTGGCGCCATCATTACCTGATGGTCCGGTAGCACCCGTTCCACCTGAACCACCTTGTTGGCAAAGTGATTGCCACCCCGAAACCGAGCTGTAATAGTAAACGCAGTTCACTGTTATATCATAAACCATCAATCCGTTTGCAGGCGCGGCAATGGCTATTCTTTGTGCACTCGTTACTCGCGGAATCAATAGTCCCCTCTGCGTATCAGTTAAGTCCAAAATGGCACTTGCGGCTGGCGCAGCAGTGCCAATGCCTACATTGTTTTGCGCCAAAATGGTTGAAAGGCCTCCGAAAAAGAAAGACAAAAAGAGTATGTAGGATTTTCTCATGTAACTTATATGTTTTAAAACAGTTTGCTTTGGAAAGATAGCGGCACCTCGCAACCATTTCACATTTCTAATCATCTCCGTTTATATTAAGAAGGTGGGATATGGAATTGGGTTGCACTTCAAATTGCCATCGCCTATACTTCTTGATTTCTGATTTTAACAAATATAGCATCTGTTATAGCGTTAAAAGCCTTTGTAGCAATAATTTGACTAATAGGTTTATCTTCGCTGTCCTTTTTGCAATGCAGTCATGAAAAAAGTATTACTTCTTGCGGTGTTCTTTCTAAGCCTGTATGCAGCAAATGCCTCGCATATTGTTGGTGCCGAGTTGTATTATAACTGCACGGGTAATAACAACTACCACATCACCTTAAAGCTTTACCGCGATTGCAATTGCGTTAATTGTGCCCAATACGGAGACCCGGAATACGTAACCATATTCGATGGCTCCGGAGGTATTTATACCCAGGTAGCCATGCCATTGCCCCCTGTAACTCAACTTCAGCCTACATTTACAAATCCCTGTTTGCAGGAGCCTAACGTATGTATTGAGGAAGCCGATTATACCGGCGACATTATGTTGCCACCGGCAGTTGGGGGATACACAATTGTTTATCAAAGATGCTGCCGTAATAATGGTGTTATGAACCTTGTAGCTAACCAGGGAGCAACCTATACCGCAGAGGTACCAGGTAGTGCATTGGCAACTTGTAATAATTCGGCCCGGTTCAATAGTCTGCCACCTATGTTTATATGCTTAAATGCGCCCTTAAACATAGATTATTCGGCAAATGACCCTGATGGCGACTCATTAGTTTACAGCCTTTGTGATCCATATTCCGGCGCCGATGGAAATTGCCCCGACCCATCACCAAATGGCGGCCAAAATGGATGCGCTACCGCGCCACCGTCCCCACCATATACTGCGGCTTTATTTAATGCGCCATATACTGCGGCTAACTTTACCAATAGCACGGCAACCGTTAGCGACCTAACTATTGATCCCCAAACAGGGCTATTGACCGGCACCCCCAATACAGCCGGGCTATTTGATATTACTGTCTGTGTAAGCGAGTACCGCAACGGCCATCTGCTTAATACTCTTAGGCGCGATTTTCAATTTACAGTTACCCAATGTAATATACCTATTGCCGCCGTGCCCGATGTTGCCATCAACCATGGAATTGGGGTTTATACCATAGATTGCAAAAGCCTAACGGTTAACTTTACAAATACCAGCTATAACCCAGGCACTACCCCGCTAGCGTACTTTTGGGATTTTGGCGTGCCCGGTTCAACTACTGACACCTCAAGCCTCTCGGCGCCTACCTTTACCTATCCTGATACCGGCAGCTATCTCGTGCATTTGGTTGCAAGCAACACCGGGCAAAACGGACAGTTATGCTCAGATACTACAACGGCTTATGTTTATGTGTATCCTACGTTTAATGCGGCGTTTACTGTCCCTGCTGCAATCTGTGGAGACTCCGCAGTTAAGTTTTTAGATCAAACCGTTTCAACATCAGGGCTAACTAATGTATGGACCTGGAGTTTTGGCGATGGCGCAGGTTCTAATCAGCCAAATCCATCTCATATTTACGCAACGCCAGGTACATATACCGCGCGACTAGTTGATCAAAACGTGTTAGGATGTAAAGACACCAGTACGCACATTATTACAGTGTACCCTATGCCAGTGGCTGTGTTTGCAGATACCAACTTTTGCTTTTCTCAACCGGTAGCCTTTACTAATAATTCAACCGGTAGCATCGCAGCCTATAATTGGAATTTTGGTGATGGCGCCAACTCAACCAGCACCCAGACTGCACCAACTTATACCTACAGCGCACCGGGAAATTATACTGCAACGTTAATAGTTAGTTCCTCTCATGGTTGTAAAGATACCGCAACGGGAAATATTGTTATTCATCCACTACCGGTGGTTACTACATCCGGAGATGTAACTATTTGCCCTTTTGCCTCAACGCAGCTTATCGCAACAGGTGGCGGAACCTACTTGTGGGCTCCCGCTACCGGTCTTAGCGATTCAAGTAGCGCAACCCCAATAGCCGCTCCGCCTCCCCCAAACTCGCAAGTGTATACTGTAACAGTTACCTCCCAGTTTTTATGTACCAGCCAAGGCAGTTTAAGGGTTTCATTTTTTCCGGTGCCACATGCCTATGCCGGTTTAGATACTTCAGTATGTTTAAACCCTGTAAGCTTTCATGATAGTGTGCAATTAAATCCAACCGGTGGAGTTAGTTACCAGTGGAGCCCTGCTACCGGGCTGTCAAATCCTAATATTGCCAACCCGTTGGCAAAGCCTTCAAGCAACACAACCTATACAGTTACTTCTACAGATGCAAATGGTTGTACTGCCACCGACTCTGTAACTGTATATGTGCTCGACCCTGCCCTAAACTTAATTGTTCAGGATACAGTTGTTATTTGCCAGTTTGATACGGCATTTCCTACAATTATTAACCAGGGGGCATCGGGGTATGGTTGGAGCCCAACCCTGTTTATGACAAACCCAACATCCTTTAATACCGGGTTTTATCCTCCCACTACTTCAACATATGTTCTAACCGTTACAAACTACTGTTACTTAAAGAGCGACTCAATCGTGATTTATGTCGACTCTATACCGCAGCTAGGCCTTCCGGCTGTTGACTCCATTTGTATTGGCAATTCATATCAATTCAATGCGCAAAATGCAGTAGTTTATCAGTGGAATCCTAACCCAACATTAAGTAGCACTACGATTGCAAACCCCGTTGCCACACCAACCGTGTCAACAAAATATATCGTTACCGGTATCAACCAAAACGGTTGTGTAAACAAAGACTCAACTCTTATTTTGGTTTACGAACCATCTCCTATCAGGATATATCCACAGGATACTCCGTTTATTTGCCAGGGAACTTCAGCTCCTCTTAGAGCTGTTGGGGCCTATACATATGTTTGGAGTCCCGCTGCGTCACTCAATTCTCCTAACATTGCAAATCCATTGGCAACTCCTTTAGATACCACACAATATAACGTGGTGGCCACCAATATTCACGGATGTAAGTCTTACGATTCTTTGGTTATTAAAGTACAAAAACCAGTGGTGGCTTCTGCACCTACACCTTTTGTTGCTTGCGAAGGCATACCGGTTCAGTTACATGCTTCAGGGGGTCCGTTTTTCTCGTGGTCACCAACCGGTAGTTTAAATGATACCGTTACCAACGACCCTTTTGCTTTGCCCGATTCCACTACCTTCTACATAGTAAAGGTCTTCAACGATTGCTTTAGCGATACGGCTGGTGTGGAGGTTGATATTCACCCGCTGCCGATAGTTGATGCTGGGCCCGATACAACTATTTGGCGCGATACGCATGCTGAGTTGCATGGCACAACTAACGCCCCCACATACTTCTGGGACGCATCAACCTGGCTCGAAAACGCATCGATGCTCAACACCTCGGCCTCGCCACCATTTACAACAGCCTATTACTTGTTCGGTATTGATCAATATGGTTGTCAGAACAAAGACTCGGTGCTGATTACTGTAGTGCCACATACTGAACTACTAATACCAACAGGCTTCTCACCCAATGGTGATGGAGTTAACGATGAGTTTAAAGTGGTGCGTTCTCTTAACATTGATAAGCTGATTGAGTTTGCTGTTTTTGACCGCTGGGGCGAAAAGATATTCTCTACAGATAATATTGATGAAGGATGGGATGGCACTCACCAGGGGAGGCCTTCACCACTAGGCGTGTATGTATGGATGGTTATGGCCGAAACAAAAGATGGCCAGCAAATAACTAAAAAGGGCAACGTAACGTTGTTAAGATAATCATGGTATAGCTAAATCCCAACCTGTTAACTACCGCAAATTACTAACTCTCCCATTTTGTTTTTTCATACCTTATTGTAGTTTAGCGCAAAATGTATTTTATGCAAAAGCTATCTGTTGTAATAGTTTTGTTATTGCTGGTTATTGCCTCGTGTACAAAAAAAGCCGTGCCAACCGCCGCCACATCCCCAAAGGAAACACCATCTCCTAAAGTGGCTTCCTTAGATGGCGGACCATTGTATGCCCAAAACTGTTCGCGTTGCCATGGTGCCAGTGGAGTTGAAGGACGTGCTCCAAATCTTAAATTGAACGACTTCACGAAAAGGGAAATTATAGATCAGATATCAAAAGGGAGTGGCCGTATGCCCGCTTTTGCAACCAAGCTATCCGCTAACGAGATTGGCGCCGTGGCGGAATTTGTAATACATTTAAAAAAATAAATGGAACAGTACAAAGCCATAGGATTGATGAGCGGTAGCTCGTTAGATGGTTTGGATATAGCCTATTGCGAGTTCACTTATGAAGACTCAGAGTGGACTTTTAAAGTGCTCAATACCGGGGTAGTTGTTTACCCCGACGAATGGGTGCAGGAAATAAAGCGGCTGCCCGTATCCTCTGCAAAAACACTTTGGCAAAGCCACACAGCGCTGGGTCATTATTTCGCCGAACAGGTAAACGCTTTCATTAATCAGCACAACCTTAAAGCTAAAGTTGATCTTGTAGCCTCTCATGGCCATACCATTTTTCATTTCCCCGAAAAGAAGATGACCACTCAAATTGGCGATGGGTCTGCCATAGCCGCAATTACAGACCTACCGGTCATTTGCGATTTCCGCTCCGGCGATATTGCCAATGGTGGGCAGGGCACACCAATAGTTCCGATCGGAGACCGGTTGTTGTTTAGCGATTATCGTTTTTGTTTAAACATAGGCGGCATCGCTAATATAAGTTGCAAAACAAACAGCACCGGTGGCATAATTGCCTTCGATGTTTGTGCCGCCAACCAGGTATTAAATTCCCTGGCAAACCGCCTTGGATTCGAGTACGACGACCACGGTCAGCTTGCCATGCAAGGCAAAACTGATGCGGCACTGCTGCAAAGGCTTAGCGAGCTGGATTACTACAAGCTCACGTATCCAAAATCTCTCGATAACGGCCATAGCCGTGAAGTGATTTTGCCGCTGATTGAAGAGTTTGATATCTCCATAAACGATAAGCTTAGAACATATACCCAACACATAGCAGCGCAGCTGTCAAATCACATCAAGGCCATTGCAGTTAAAGAGAAACTTGATTTAACCGCAAGTAGAATGCTGGTAACCGGTGGCGGTGTATTTAACAGCCTCTTAATCGATATGATAAAAGCGGTATTGCCGTTTGATGTAACCGTCCCCGCCGAAGAACTCGTTAAGTTTAAAGAAGCCATAGTAATAGCACTAATGGGCGTGTTACGCATGCGCAACGAGGTTAACGTGCTTAAAAGCGTAACCGGTGCTAAAAAAGACTCAGTAGCCGGTGCGGTCTATCGCCCTTAGTGCGCAATAGCAAACGAGCCAGTCTTTACCAATTGTCCTTTTTGTATAACTGTGTAATAATACATCCCGGCCGGGAACCAATCTATATTTACACTTAGTTGAAGTGTATTAAGCATCTGGTATTGTCCTGCCGCGCGGCCCAACGCATCACTCAATATAATCTGCACCGGTGCATCGGGGTAGTCACTAAGGACAAAATTGATGTACTCATCAGCGGGATTAGGATATGCCTTCACTGTCAGTTTATCTGCGCTTACGGCATTAACCGCTAAGGGATGTATTATTTCAATACTGGTAACAGGGTGTATCTCGTTCCAGCCATGGTCGTTGTCGGTAACATAGGGTCCGGTCACTTTTACATGTTCACCGGCATTAGGCAGGTACACGGTATTTGTCATTCCCTGGCAGGGGGCAACAGCATCGCTTTGACTTATGGCAGCCACGCAAATCGGTTCAACAATCAAATCACCATACTCACTACTAATGTTCATCGAGTTTAACATGTAGGTATAAGCCGAATCAAGTTTTACCCTGATGTGATAATCACCGTCAGCCTCGCTGTAAGGTGTGCCGTCTATTACACCCGTTGCCGACATACATGGGGTATGAATGGTAAATCTGTAGTTATGATAAACGTGTGGCCAAAGGCTCGTATCACAATAAACCGAATCAGTTGGCATAGGTGCAGCCCAGGATTCTTTGGTTGACAGGGAGAACGCTACAAAAATTATCAGGCCCAGGGTATATTTTAGTCTCATAAGCAAAGCTGTTTGGTATTAATGATTGAATCGGGATTAAAGGTAGCTATTTAAACGCCTTTAACTCCGGTTTGGGTTAACCTTAACTATAACTTAAAGCGATGCCACTGTTTTTACTCCGCACGTCCTTCCCAAATCGATAATATCTTCATATGCTTTCCATTATTATCTTGCACAAAAAATGATGAGATGCTGGTTATAGGTATTGCTGGTGGTTCGGGTTCGGGTAAAACTACTGTTGTTCGTAAGATATTGAAAAGCTTTCAGGCTAACGAAGTGGCAATTGTGCACATGGATAGCTACTATAAAGACAGTTCGCACCTAAGTCTGGACGACCGCGCTAAAATCAATTTCGACCATCCGGATTCAATTGAGTTTGATTTGTTATATAAAGATTTACTCGCGCTTAAAAACGGCCATGCTATCGAGCAGCCCATTTACGATTTTATCAGCAGCACCCGCAAAAAAGAAACGGTCCACACCGAACCCAAACACGTAATCATTGTCGAGGGCATCCTGCTTTTTACCGACCCGCGCCTGCGCGACCTCTGCAACATCAAAGCCTTTGTTGATGCCGAACCCGATGAACGCGTAATACGGATCATTAAGCGCGATACTGAGGAGCGTGGCCGAGCCGTGCAGGATGTATTAGACCGGTACGAGATTGTTAAAAGCATGCACATCCAGTTTATTGAACCCACCAAACGCTTTGCCGATATCATTATCCCTCAGGGCGGCGAAAACCAGGTGGCTATCGATATGATGGTCGCCACCATAAAGTTAAAACTCCAACAGGAAGGCATACATTAAATCAATGAGCATCATTTTATGTAACCCTATTTAATACATTAAAAATAATTGTATTTATCATAACAATCATAATAAATCAGCGTTCTATTGTATTTCCAGTTCTATTTAAATCATAAACTCCAAATCGTTATTATAACGTATCACCTTCTCGTAATACGCTTCATATAGCGGTAGCACATTATTAATGCCAAACGTTTTAGCCTGGTTGTAAGCATTCTTCTTAAACTGTTTCAGGCGGGCATCGTCTTCTAAAATGTAAATCGCGTTTTTGGCCATATCCTCATAATCACCCACCGGGCTCATAAATCCGGTTTTGCCGTTAATATTAATTTCAGGTATACCACCGGCATTGCTCGATATAACCGGCACCTCAACCGCCATCGCCTCCAATGCAGCCAAACCAAAGCTTTCTGTTTCCGATGGCAATACAAAAAGGTCCGAAACGGCTAACAAATCTTCCACTGCATCCTGTTTACCCAAAAACCGTACTTGTTCCGAAATCTCCAGCTTGCGGCAAAGTGCTTCGCAAGCTGTTCTTTCAGGCCCATCTCCAACCAAAAATAGTTTCGAGGGTATTTTTTTTAAAACCAGGTCAAACATGTGCACCACATCCTCCACCCGCTTCACTTTTCTAAAGTTCGATACGTGTATCAGTATCTTCTCGCCATTAGGCGAAATGGCTTTTTTAAAATGGTCCTTATCCGTTTTTTTAAAGCGCGAAAAATCTATAAAATTCGGTATCACTTCAATCTCGCGCTTAATAGCAAAATTGCTATAGGTATCTTCTTTCAAGCTTTTCGATACCGAAGTAATTCCATCCGAGTGGTTAATAGAATACTCAACCACTGGCTTGTAACTCGGGTCTTTACCCACCAGCGTTATATCTGTACCGTGAAGGGTAGTAACAAAGGGCAGGTTATAGCCACGCTCCTTTAATATAGACCGTGCAATTAGTGCCGAGGAGGCATGCGGTATCGCATAATGCACATGCAGTATATCCAGTTTTTCGTACCGCGCAACATCAACAATCTTGCTGGCCAGTGCACTTTCATAGGGCTGATATTGAAACAAAGGGTAGTCCAGCGCCGAAACCTCGTGGTAAAAAATATTCTCATTAAACACATCAAGCCGCACCGGTTCCTGGTAAGTAATAAAATGAACCTTATGCCCTTTACGCGCAAGTGCCTTTCCCAGCTCTGTTGCAATTACACCGCTACCCCCATAGGTTGGATAACATACTACACCTATATTCATGTATCAAATATTTTCACTGCTCTAATGTAAGCAGTTTGCGTTAAGCAAGTAATAACACTTACAAAGCTCATTTGTTATCCTTTTTGTAATAAAAATCGGGTTCACTTCATATTCATAACCTAAAGTATTAGCATTGCTACAGCACTAAAAGCAGGTTCACGGTCCAATCTTACAAATGAAAAGCCTTATCAGTTTTTTCACCTTACTGTTTATTAAGGCCATGTCCAATCTCTTCTATAAGTACGATATTGGCTGGCCCAAACAAAACCCGGTTAGGTGGAAGGACGTAAAGCTTATCGTCTTCCTCAATCACACCTCCCTTTTCGAAGTTCTTTACCTCGGCTTTTTGCCTGTTTCTTTTCTACGCATGCTCTCCAAACGCATGGTGGCACCGGGTGCCGATAAAACCCTCAACCGACCTTTAGTTGGCTTCTTCTTTAAACTCTTCAGCCCCGGCATGACACCCATTACCCGCAAACGCGACGATTCATGGCAGGAGTTTTTAGAATCTATGAACCCCGACTCAATCATCGTCATTGCCCCTGAAGGCCGCATGAAACGTAAAAACGGTCTCGACCTCGAAGGCAAAAAAATGACCGTCCGCGCTGGTGTAATTGATGTAATTAAAACCGTTGACAAAGGCCAAATGATATTTGCATACAGCGGAGGCCTTCATCACGTCCAGGTTCCCGGCGAAGGCTTTCCAAGGATTTTCAAAACTCTAAAAATGGATTTAGAAACTTACGAAATCCCCGATTACAAAGCCCTCTTCAATCACGAAGAAGTGGGCAGCCGCGCCTGGCGAAAACTAGTCCTCGACGACATTCAAAACCGCCTCGAAACCAAGCCACCCACCATACACCCGGAAGAATAGAATTTGTCGGATTTTGTCGGATTTTGTCAACTTTTTTCACGTTCTCGTCATTGCGAGGAGGCCCTGCGACGAAGCAATCTCGTATTTATTTAACCCCTGTCGCTCAAAAATATATTCGGTGTACTTTTGTGTACCTTTTCAAAAACAAATTCTTATATCTGCTTGGTAATAAAACATATGAAGCGGCTTAATACACATTCCACTTATTTTATACGGGAAAACCTGAAACTCGAAACTTTCCGAAAAATGTAACCTTTTTTAACCTTTTTTAAATCTACCCCCCCATCACACCCCCATTTAAATTCTGCTCACAACCCTCACATTTGTCATCCCGACGACAGGAGGGATCTTAATCCCTGTATATCGCCAAATCGAAATTACACATCCTGTTTTCCAATATCAAAAATAAATAATCACTAAATAACTGGATAATAAAGATGTGCCCAGGGTGCGGATAAAACCCCACTACATCATTTAATTGGTCGCATAGATAGTAATTCATTAAATTCGTAATAATTAAACAGCGATATGATTAGGAAACTCGACCTAACCTCTTTTAACGTTAAATTAATTCTTATCTGTTGTCTATTCCCATGTAAAGTAATGTGCAGTGATACCCTTACTGTTTCGCAAGCCTTTAATTTTAATATTGGGGACACTTTCGACTATAAAAACACCTGGGTTTATGAAGCGGATGGTGGTGGCGGATGGACCTATATTACTTATTACCGGATCGTAATTGCCGATAAATACTTTTCACAAAACGGCGATACAATGTTTATTCGCGAAACCGTTACTGCGAGCGTAGAAACCGAAAGCGGTTCTTTCATTTACACCAATTCTAACTTTACGGTAACCAGAGCAATTGACAGCCTCAACAGCCCCATCATTAGAAACCTTGATTCGACTCAGATACATTGGGATTATTGCAACTTTTATTACATGACGGACACCGCCTATCATGATCGCGTATTGAATGGGTATTCCTGGGTTTCTGGATACTACGATGTCCACCAACGAGCAAGTTATGTTGCTGGTTTAGGGTTAACTGATTTTGAGTATGCGCAAAGCGATGGAATTGGAGGCGAAATAAAAGACACAACTTTAGTTTACTATTCTAAAAGCGGTGAAATATGGGGAACACCATATTATATTTTAACGGCTGTACCAGAGGTTAGTGCCCCCAATAATTCAATTCAATTATACCCCAACCCCGCCAGTAATTTCTGTTACCTCCATGTAAATAACAATAATGAAGTTTGCACTGCCTTAATATTAGATGTTGATGGTAGGGTAGTAAAAAATGTAGTGAACGACCAACATGATTCTAAGCTTAAGTTTGATTTGAGCAATTTATCCGCCGGTCTTTATTTTGTACAAATCAAAAGCCCTTTCGGATCAACCATAACTTCCAAATTAGTAAAGGAATAGCCAACTTTCTTCAGGACGATACACACAAAACCACATTCATCATCCCTAAATCATAACAATCATAATAAATCAGCGTTCCATTGTATTAAAACCCCTACTTCGGCAACGCCTTATAAATTATCTCCTGCAAATCAGTGCGTATACCCATTTTAACCAGCAAAGCGTTTTCAGCATTCGGGTAAACGCGGTTAGATAAGAAGATGTACGTGAGGTTATTTTTAGGATCGCTCCAAACACAAGTACCGGTAAAACCGGTGTGTCCAAACGAAGAAAGCGGGGTCCCATCATAACACGGCGAGGCCTTGCTTACATCCGGTTCCGGTTTATCAAACCCAAACCCGCGCCTCGAAATTTTTGATTGCCTCGCGGTAAATAGTTGAATGGTTGTCGTATCTAAAAACCGCTTGCCATTATAAACCCCATCATTCAACAACATCTGGAACAATGCCGCCAAATCAAAAGCATTACTAAACACTCCCGCGTGCCCCGCCACCTCACCATACATCGCCGAACCGGGGTCATGCACATGCCCCACCACCACCTGCTTACGGAAAATGGTATCGTTTTCAGTAGGCATTATCAACTCACGCTTAAACCGGTTCAATGGCTTAAACCCAATGCGGCTAAGCCCCATTGGTTTGTAAAAATTCTGGCTCACGTAGTCGTCCAGCTTTTTACCGGTTAACTTCTCAACTATCTTCTGCATAATATAAAAATCATTATCGCTGTACACATAACCGGGGTGCTCATTCACCGTTTCATGATTAATAATACTCCACATCGTATCCGGGTAATCATTACGTATAAAAAGGCTATCAGCCACCTGCACACTAAAGCCGGGTTCCGAAACTTTGCGGTAGTATTTGCTATAGTTACTATCAATAGTAGGTTTGTAGAACGGTATAAACGCTTTTAATCCTGCCTGGTGCGTAAGCACGTCCCGTATTTTCAGGTTTTTAATGGTGGCCTCTTTGGGCAGTTCAAGGTAGTCGCCAACTGTTTTGTTCAGGTCCAGTTTTTTTTGTTCATACAACTTCATTACAGCCATCGTAGTTGCCGCCACTTTGGTAATCGATGCCAAATCGTATAAATAACTTGGCTTTACTTTTTCCTGTGTTTCGTAATACGGGCTGCCGTAACATTTATTCCAAATCACCTTACCATCCTTAGCTACCAGTAACTGGCAACCGGGGTAAGCTTTTGCATCAATGCCCTTCTGGCAAATAAAGTCCATGCGCTTCAAATCCTCAGTTTGCATCCCCACTTCCTCCGGCGATGAAAGCTTCAACCGGTAAACAGTATCAACCATAGTCCCCGTTTCCACCTTAAATGTTTTCGATGCGGTTACCGGTAACCTGCCCGATATTTTTTCGGCCCCAAACAAAGCATTGGCCGCTACTAAATTGATAGTCTCATTATCCTCGTAAGCCTCAAGCACCCATGGCATAAAATCAAAATCGTGCAGGCTGTAGCAATTGCCAAAAACCACTAACACCACCTTGGTTCTTCCGCTAAGGTTCTCAATAAACTTTCTGGTCTGTTCGGTTATGTTGTAATCTTTGATCGCCTGCCTGCCCATGCCGTGCAGGTCAATAATCACAAGGTCATAAGCGGCAAGGGTCTCCGTTAAATTATCAAACGCCTTTTCACTTTTCTCCGATGGCTGATAGAAATAATCCATCTCCTCAAAGTTGTTAATGTTATGCTGAAACGACGAAGCCACGCTCGTTCCAATCGAAAGCGAAGCCACCTTTTTGTAATTCCAATCGCGTAGTGGTAACCGGTTATCCAGGTTAGCAGCAATGGTAATGGCCTGCTCAAAAAGTTTCTGCCGAATCAGTTTTGCATGGCTGTTGTTCAGGTCGTGTTGCAGGTTCGCTAACTCAACATGCTGGTGCTTATTTAATCCAAGTTTGTATTTACACGCCAGCACCTTTTTAACCCGCGCCTCAATCTCCGTCATCGAAATACACTCACTATCAACGGCCGCTTTTATTTTGGCAATGCCCTCGTTTACATCCTCGCTAAAAACTAAAATGTCATCACCGGCCATAAACGCCAGGCTATCAACAGTGCCCGGTTTATGTGCGGCACTAACTCCTTTCATGTTCAGCGCATCGCTAAACACAAGCCCGTTAAAGTGCAGCGAGTCCTGCAACAACTGCATCGCAATTTTTGGCGATAACGATGCTACAGATCCCGAATCCGGATCCAGCGCAGGCACGTTTAGGTGCGCCACCATCACACTCCCCACACCATTATTAAACAAAATTTTAAATGGGTAAAGCTCAAGGCTATCAATGCTTGCCGCGCTTTTCATTACGCTCGGCAATTGCAGGTGCGAGTCCTTATCTACATCACCGTGCCCGGGAAAATGCTTGGCGCAGGCCAGTATGCCTTCGTCCTGCAATCCCTCCATGTATTCAATGCCCTTCAGCGCCACTTTGTATTTGTCCTCACCAAAACTGCGCTCGTTAATTACCGGGTTGTTGGGATTATTATTTACATCCACCACCGGTGCAAAATCAATGTTAATGCCCACGCGTTTGCACTCACGCCCAATTTCGCGCCCCATTTCGTAAATCAGCTTATTATCGCCAATCGCCCCTAATGTCATTTGCTTGGGAAACGAAATAGTCGAGTCCAACCTCATAGCCAGCCCCCACTCCCCGTCAATAGCAACAAAACTCTGCACCTTTGCTGAGTCCTGTAATTTGTTGGTCCACTCAGCCTCTTTATCAGGCATGCCTTTAAAAAAAATAACACCACCCGCTTTGCCCGCAGCAACGTTGGCCAATACGGTGTCCATGTTATAGAGCTTGCCCTCGGTATAAGCCGCCAGCATAAAAAACTGCCCTATCCGTTCTTCTATACTAAGCCGGTTATACACCGAGTCCACCCACTTAACACAAGCCCTGTCACTCTTCCAATTCCTGAAATCAGGTGCTTGTGCCTGCGACTGAGTAAACGCAAACATAAAACCAATTACAAGGCATTGTAAAATATATCGAGGGCAGTTTTTCATATCAGGGTTCTTCGCCACAAAAGCGGGTGCGCAATCAGTTCGTTCAAAAGAACAAAACATTTACCAGCGCGCTAATTTGTTATTCAACGAATTCTCTACCTTTTTATGTTGATGATTACTAAAGTTGGCAGTAATACAGTTTTTACCGCGAAGAAGCAAAGTGCGCAAAGGGAAATACATGAGGGGTTAAAAAATTGCTTCGGCTGTTCCTTTGCGTTCTTTGCCCCTTTGCGGTAAAAATGTATTGGTATTGAATTTTGTATTTAACCCTAATTGAGCTCTTTGCGGTAAAATGTATTCGTATTAATGTATCGGATTGGTTAAATTTGCGCCGCTCATGGACATTATCCGTCTTCTTCCCGATAACATTGCTAATCAAATTGCCGCTGGTGAGGTCATTCAACGCCCCGCATCTGCTGTAAAAGAGTTGATGGAGAATGCTATTGACGCTGGTGCCACGCACATTAAACTCATCATCAAAGTTGCCGGCAAAACCCTTATCCAGGTAATCGATAATGGCTGCGGCATGAGCGAAACCGACGCCCGCATGAGCTTCGAAAAACATGCCACCTCTAAAATCCGCTCGGCCGAAGACTTGTTCAACATCCGAACTATGGGTTTCCGCGGCGAAGCCTTGGCCTCTATTGCTGCAATTGCACAAGTAGAATTAAAAACCCGGCAAATAGGCGAGCAACTTGGCACTTGCATCGAAATTGAAGGCATGAAGGTCATCAAACAGGAACCCTGCCAAAC
>CAIOTH010000035.1 GCA_903861145.1 uncultured Bacteroidota bacterium
AATGCCAGATACCTGGATAACCATTCCGCTATCGGCAGGGTTGCCATCGGCCATTGTTACGCGCGCTTGTGCAATTGTCATTGGAGTAACCTGAGCCATTGCACCGAAGGCAAAAGCCACTAAAAGGACTAAAAGAGTACTAATTTTTTTCATAAGTTTTGTTTTAAAGTTTTCCGGCTTTTGCTTTGATTTATTTGCACCGAAATAGTGCGTTTTAAACCCCAGCAACAAACAGGTGTTTTTTAGTTTGAGGCACAAAAGTATCAGAAAAAAATTGACCTAGTAATTCTGAAGATTAATATTGCGTTAATTAACCGTCAAAAGTGTTGTTTAAGCCAATTTAAATATTGAAAACCAACGGATTAGGCTCGGATATTGTTAAAATTATTTCGCTGCGAAAAGCACTTGGCCCATCGATCGAAATGACCACCCCGTAAATTATATCTTAAACAGCGTCTTTTCCGTGGCAGTTTTTATATTTTTTTCCACTACCGCAAGGGCAGGGGTCGTTACGACCTACCTTATCTCCTACCCTGATTGGTTCCTGTTTCTTTTCAACTTCCTGCTGCGGTACCTGGGGGCCATTGCCCGTGTTACCTTCCATTACATCGCCACGGCCTTCCTGAATTTTGCGGGCAAATGCTTTTTCTTTTTGTTGCTCGGCACTTTTTAATTGCTGCGGAGCTTCGGCTTGTGGCACCTGGCCTTTGAAAAGGAACGATGATATTTCGCGGTTTACTTCTCCTATCATACCCGAAAAGAGATTGAATGCTTCTTTTTTGTAGATAACTATAGGGTCCTTCTGCTCGTATGATGCCAACTGAACTTCCTGTTTCAAGTCGTCAACAGCGCGCAAGTGGTGTTTCCATGCTTCATCAATTAAAGACAGCGTGATTGCCTTTTCGAAATAGCCGGGCAAATCTTTTCCTTCATTTTCGATGGCGGTTTCGAGATCGACGTAAATGTTCATGGTTTTCTTGCTATCGCCGTAAGGAATAGAAACCACTTTTACAACATCGCCGCGGGTTTCGTGAATGCTCTTTAAAACAGGCATTACACTTTTCTGCATATTGTCAATCTTACGCTTGTAAAGGCTCTTTACTTCCTCAAAAAGCTTAGCAGTAACAACATCGGCCGAATCTTTACCAAACTCATCCTGGGTGATGCTTGTATCTAAAGCAAAATAGCGGATTAATTCAAGTTTGAAGTTATCGTAACCATCGCCTTGCTGGCCGGCGGTTACAAGCTCATCGCACAAATCGTAAAAGCTGTTATTGATGTCGAGGCTTAAACGTTCGCCAAACAAAGCGTGCCTGCGCTTAGCATAAATAACCTCGCGTTGTTTGTTCATCACATCATCATACTCCAGCAAACGCTTACGGATACCGAAGTTGTTTTCCTCCACCTTCTTCTGGGCACGTTCAATGCTTTTAGAAATCATGGAGTGCTGAATTACTTCGCCTTCTTCATAACCCATTTTATCCATCACCTTCACAATCCTATCGCTACCGAATAAGCGCATGAGCTCATCTTCCATAGATACAAAGAACTGAGAAGAACCGGGATCGCCCTGGCGGCCTGCACGGCCTCTTAACTGGCGGTCAACCCGGCGTGAATCGTGACGCTCGGAGCCTACAATGGCGAGGCCACCGGCTGCTTTTACGTCGTCTTTAATCTTAATATCCGTTCCCCGGCCTGCCATGTTGGTGGCTATGGTAACAGTGCTTGCATTACCTGCTTCGGCAACAATTTCAGCTTCGCGCTGGTGTTGCTTAGCGTTTAGTACGTTGTGCTTTATTTTGCGAATGGTTAACATACGCGAAAGCAATTCGGAAATTTCAACTGAGGTAGTACCTACCAGTACCGGGCGACCGGCCTGTGTAAGCTTTACAATCTCCTCAATAATGGCGTTAAACTTTTCGCGCTTGGTTTTGTAAACCAGGTCTTCCTTATCATCGCGGGTAATTGGGCGATTGGTAGGTATGCCCGATACTTCCAGCTTATAAATATCCCATAACTCCTGCGCTTCCGTTTCGGCTGTTCCGGTCATACCACATAGCTTGTGGAACATGCGGAAGTAATTTTGCAGCGTAATAGTTGCCAGCGTTTGTGACGCCGATTCAACCTTTACATTTTCTTTGGCTTCAATGGCCTGGTGTAAGCCATCGCTATAACGGCGGCCATCTAAAATACGACCGGTGTTTTCATCTACAATTTTAACCTTATCGTCCATTACCACATAGTCCACATCCTTTTCGAATAAGGTATAGGCTTTTAGCAATTGGCTAACTGAGTGGATGCGTTCGCTCTTCTCACTAAATTCCTGCATTAACTTGTCTTTGCCTGCTATTTTCTCTTCAGCGCTAAGGCCTGAGTTTTCTATTTCAGCCACGCCGGAACCGATATCGGGAATAACGAAGAAAGTGGTGTCTTCTCCTGAACCGGTTATTAGTTCAATACCCTTATCGGTAAGCTCGACGCTGTTATTTTTTTCATCGATGTAGAAATAGAGCTCCTTATCAACCGCAGGCATATTTTTTTGCTGCTCGCCTAAATAAAAATTCTCGGTGGCCTGCATAATTTGTTTCATGCCCGGTTCACTCAAAAATTTTATTAATGCACTATTACCCGGCAAACCGCGCTGTGCACGATATAGGGCCATACCGCCCTCGCCTTCCTTTTCACCGGTTTTGCCATCTTTAATCAACCGCTTGGCATCGGTTAAGAATTGGTTGGTTACACGACGCTGTGCATCGAATAACTTTTGAATACGAGGCTTTAACTCATAGAACTGTTTTTCATCGCCTGATTCAACCTGGCCCGAGATGATGAGGGGAGTACGGGCGTCATCAATTAATACGGAGTCAACCTCATCCACCATGGCGTAATGGTGCTTGCGCTGAACCATTTCATCGGGATGATTAACCATGTTATCGCGGAGGTAATCGAAACCAAATTCGTTATTGGTGCCATAAGTAATATCGGCCATGTAAGCATTGCGGCGGCCTTCGGAGTGGGGGGCGTATTTATCAATACAATCAACACGCAGGCCTAAAAACTGAAACACCGGGCCGTTCCACTCACCATCGCGTCGTGCCAGGTAATCGTTTACAGTTACAATGTGAACACCTTCGCCGGCGAGTGCATTTAAATAAGCAGGAAGAGTAGCCACGAGGGTTTTACCTTCACCGGTTGACATTTCGGCAATTTTGCCCTGGTGCAAAACAATACCACCTATTAACTGCACATCGTAGTGCACCATGTTCCAGTGCACTTCGCTACCAGCAGCTAGCCATTTATTGGCGTAAGTAACTTTGTCGCCGTCAATCTTAATATTCTGAAATTTAACGGCCAGTTCGCGGTCGAGATCTGTAGCAGATGCATCGAGGAAATCGTTATTTGAGAAACGATATGAAGTTTCTTTTACCACGGCAAAAGCTTCGGGTAAAATTTCCTGCAGTATTTCTTCAATTAACTTATCGCGGTCTTTGCGCAGGCCATCTACTTTTTTATATTGGTCGTCTTTTAACTGAAGGTCCTCTTCGCTTTCGGCGTGTTCTTTTAAGTCGGCAATTTCCTTATCAATATTGCTTAAGTATGCGGCAATACGCTCACGAAATTCGACTGTTTTATTACGCAACTCGTCGTTGCTCAAGCTCTTTAGCTTATCGTATTCGGCGTTAATCTGGTTAACAAGGGGTTGCATTTCCTTGTATTCACGTTCGTGCTTACTTCCAAATACAGAGTTAAGCAGCTTATCAAAAAATCCCATGTTGCTTTGTTAATGGTTAATTATATAGTTAATCGTTTACTACGTCCTTTTATTTTCAGGTCATTCCAAAATACAAACAGCCAGCCCCTTCCGTCCCCTAAAGGGGATACCAAGGCAATTAAGCCTACTGTTTATTTTTAAGGAGCGCTAAAATACAGTTTTTGCATAAAGCAGCCGCCTTAACCCAATTTGACACCCTGAATTGACTATCAGGGCATTTCAATAATCGGGCTAATTGTAATTTGTAGCATTATTGGCAGGTTGTGGAGAATAAATTGGCTATTGTGTCTTGTTGGTTTCTACATTCGCGACAAATATTGTAAAAAACCCATTCGCTAATGAACATTTTACTTCTAGGCTCGGGAGGCAGGGAACATGCTTTTGCATGGAAAATGAGCCAAAGCCCCCTTTGCAAAAAACTTTACATAGCCCCGGGTAATGCAGGCACCGGCCAGTTTGGTGAAAATGTAGCGCTTGGCGTGAATGACTTTGCTGCTATTGATCAATTTGTGCTTACCAACAAGGTGGATATGGTGGTGGTAGGGCCCGAAGACCCGCTTGTTAATGGCATTTACGATTATTTTACTGCCAGCCCAACCCTAAACAAAATACCCGTTATAGGGCCATCGAAGCTTGGGGCTACTTTAGAGGGCAGCAAGGCTTTTGCCAAATTATTTATGGTAAAACATGGCATACCAACAGCAGCTTACCAGGAGTTTAGCGCGCATAACCTGGAGGCAGGCCTTGATTATATTGATTTACAAACGCCACCTATAGTTTTAAAGGCCGATGGATTGGCCGCAGGTAAGGGCGTATTAATTTGCGAAAGCAAGGAAGAAGCAAAAGCGGAATTGCGGGAAATGATTGCTAATGCCAAGTTTGGAAAAGCCAGCGCCAAAGTGGTGATTGAGCAGTTTTTAAAGGGTATTGAGTTTTCGGTATTTGTATTGACGGATGGAACGAATTATAAAATACTACCGAACGCCAAAGATTATAAGCGTATAGGTGAGGGTGATACCGGTTTAAATACCGGTGGTATGGGTTGTATATCGCCGGTGCCCTTTGTGGAGGAGGAGTTGATGAAAAAAGTGGAGGAGCGGGTGATTATACCTACGGTGGAAGGGCTGAAAAAAGATAAGATTGTTTACAAGGGGTTTATATACATCGGGTTTATGCAGACGGTGCAACCTAACGGTACCACTGAGCCGATGGTGATTGAATATAACTGCAGGATGGGTGACCCTGAAACAGAGATTGTTTTTCCGCGAATTAAGAGCGACCTGGTTAAACATTTTGTGGCATTAGCCAAAGGCGAACTGCAAAATGAAGTAATAGAGATTGATGAGCGCGCTGCAGCAACGGTTATTGTGGCTAGTGGCGGATACCCTGAAAATTATGAGAAGGGGAAAGAGATAACCGGGCTTGACTCCGTAAAAAACTCGATTGTTTTCCATGCCGGAACAAAGACTGAAAATGGAAAGGTGTTGACAAATGGAGGAAGGGTGCTTGCCGTTACTTCATATGGGAAGGATATACAGGAGGCAGTGGCAACCAGTAATGCTTCGATAGAAAAGATTGGGTTTGAGGGGAAGTATTACAGGAGGGATATTGGGTGGGAGTTTAAGTAAATGCAAATTCAACAGAACGCTGATTTATTATGATTTTTATGATTATTTTATGATATTTGTTTGAGACCGAATCGAACAAATGAATTTTAAATTCTTCATTTCTATTTTTACAACTACTAAGGTTCAATACATAACTGCGTTAAGCAATGAGGAAGTGATTAGAAAGCTTGAGGAAATTGTAGCGCCAGAAACACGTTTCCCTTTTTTTAATATTACTCCTTGGCCCAAACCATATGTGGGCGAAATACTTGAAAATCGTTTTGAGTTCACACCAGGAGTTTTGGGGAAGGGTTCAATGATCCCAATTGTATCCGGCACATTTAATTTTAAAGATGATGAGAATATCATCGATGTAAAGTTAAAGATGAGTTTTATTCAATCGACTGGGATAGGGTTCCCTCTTGTATTTATGGGAATATTTTCCATTTGGATGATTTTGGAAGAAATTAGCGGAGGCAAATTTTATCCGCTGGTTCTTATACCTCTCGCAATTTCCATTGGAGGGATTGTTTTGCTAAATTTATTTTGCAATAGTAATGTGTCCATATGCATCAAGGATCTGTCGAAAATATTTGAGGTAGAGGCGATAGAAATGTAGACAATAAATCAACTTTCCTTTTTCTCAATTTCCACAGTGGTATTGAGTTTGTGCAGTTCAAGAATAGTCATTTTGCCATCTTCGCTTTCGCGGTACATTTCTACAAATTTGGCGTTGAATTTAAGTTCCTGGTGAGTATAGGAGGTGCGCTGAAGGACTGGGCTGGAGTATATTTCGTCAAAGCCGGTTATCAATATATATAGCTCCATATCGGCGTTCTTAAGGTCGTCATGGCTATAGCCGTAAAGCGGGCTGTTTTCATCAATCGCATGAACTACGGTCCAGTTCATCGGTAAGTTATCGACTTTCTGCCGTTCGAGTTTAAGGTCGTAAAATTTAAATGTTGGCTTTCCATTTTCTTCTAATACTAACGCCACGTTGGTTTTAATTTCCACGTTGGTTAAAATGTGGTTGTCCTTATAATTAGCGAACCTGAACATGAGGCCTGTTTTATCTTTGTAAGGAGCAATGAGCGCATAATCGCTAAATGCCAGAAAACTTTTAGGGCGTGAAAATCTTCCATAGATAAGACCGGTGATGATTGCAAAGGATAAGTAACCGGTTAATGATTCAAGGCTAGCTATTACGCTGGCGGCATCGCCTAAAGGATTTATGCGCCCATAACCCACGGTTACGAAAGTTTGAGTACTGAAAAAGAATGTTTGTTTCAGTTTTTCCCAGGAAGATGTGCCAATTATGCCTTGTAACTGATCGGTGCCAACAATTATATAGCCTAGTGTAAAAAGGGCATTCATGATAAAATAATAGCTTAAAATAAGTAAGCCGAACCCGGGAGTAGAAAGATTGAGCATGCGCTGAAACACGCTAAACTTATCGAAAAGGCTAATGCCCTCGCGACGAAGGTTAAAGGTTCCGTCTTTATTGATAAAGCGGCCACCGTAACTACCGGGGTTGCTTCCAAAACCGGTGTCGTTATTTGGTTTTAGATAGGGATTTGCAGATTTAAATGTTGCCATGATTATTTACTGCATAAGTGATATAATAGAAGCGAAGAGCAATCGATTATTCAACCGAAATACGCTTGCTGGCAAAACCATCGGCAGTACGCAGTTGCAGAGTGTAAAGGCCTTTTGCAAATCGGCTGATATCAATTGATGTAGTGTAAATACCCACCGCATCTAACGCCTCTGTAAACACCTTTTTGCCAGTCATATCATAAACTGCAATTTCTCCGTTTATTCTTTTGCCTGCATTTAGTTTGAATTCGAAATTACCATTGTTGGGATTAGGATAAACATACATGGCTGAATTAAGGTCGGCACTGAAATCGTTTATACCGGTTAAGTTACCGCAAGGGTCGCCGGGGTTAATAACAGTAAGCGCGTAATTATATTGACTGCTATACTGGTTAAGGTTACCGGTACGTGACTGAATGCCGAGAATTGGAACAGTTGCCCAAACCGTGCCGTACCATGATAAATTATATACACCCGGTGCAGCAGTAGTGGTACCGAAAAATGTAAGGCACCCATTTTTCCCTCTTCCCAATCCATCGGGGTTTTTAATCCAGTTAAGGCCTGCGGGGAGGCCAATTACAGAATCAAGATTCATTGAATCGACAGTTAGGACACCCTGGAAAGATGAAAGGTTTTGAACCTGGATAATTTGATTGTAGTTCTCGCCCACCACAACGCAAGGCAGGTGGTTAGCCGGGGGCGAAATGCCCGGTGAAGTTTGAGCCTGAGGATCGATGGTGCATATTGTTTGCGCAACACCAAAGTGAGACAATAAAGCCAAAGTAACGATGAGGGTGTAAAGTTTTTTCATCTTATGGGGATAGTTTTTTCGATAGAATGTGACCAAAAATATAGAATTACTTAAACAAACAAAGTTTTGTTTGGCTAATGCCGGAATTAGCTAAAAATCGTCCTTTTCGGGGAAAGTCCTTAACAAAAAAACGAAGCTGAATTAAGCAGTTATTGCAGGGAAATGCTTTTTGAAACTACTCCTTCCGCAGTTTTTAGTTGGAGCAGGTAAAGGCCCTGAGCACAGTGGTTCAGGGTTACAATGGATTTGAATAAGCCTGAGGTATTAAAAGATTGGCTATAAACAATTCTTCCGGTAACATCGCTAATGGATATATCGCCGGTAGTAGCTTTGCCCGTGTTTAATTCTACACTAAACATGCCGTTGGAAGGATTGGGGTAAATACTTAGCTGTGATGCCAGGATAAGATTAGATACGCCCGCAACAACGGGTTGCGGAAAGCAAGAATCGCCGGGATTAATAACGTTTAGGTAATAAACCGGAACCGGTGCATCCTGAATTTGGGCAAGTTGCGCCAAAGAAAAAGTATGTGTGCCTGATGATTGTGTGGTGATTACCGCATAGCCGCTGAAGATAAGCTGGTAGGCGCCGGAGTCGTTAGCGGTGGTGCCAGCAAACGCTATGCAGCCACTTGAATCGCCGTAATAAACACCGGATGCGGGGTTTTGAGCATAAGCGATGCCAGTAGGTAAACCGGTGATAGAGGTAATAACCAGTGAATCAATAATGATAGAGCTGTTGAAAATGCCCGGCATGCTTATTTGCACGGATGAACTATAAGGAAGGCCTTTTTCGATACAGGGAAGTGAATCGTAAAAGGGAGTAATTAGGCCGGTATCGTTATAAGCAATAACGCAGGGCGGATTTGAAAATGTTTGGCTAAAAACAAAACCGAGAGATGCGAAAAAAACGAACGTTGTCAAAAAAATATTTCTCATCTCCCGGTTTATGCTGTTTATACTTTTAATTAATCAGATTATTCGACTGAAATGTTTTTGGCGGCAATACCATTGGCGGTACGAACCTGCACAGTGTAAAGGCCTTTTGCGAAATGGCTAAGGTCGATTGAAGTGCTGTAAAACCCTGTGGCATCAAGCTTTTGGTTGTAAACTCTTCTGCCGGTCATATCCATAACAACGATTTCGCCATCAATGGTGCCGATGTTCTTTAAAGTTAAATCGAATTTACCGTTGGTAGGATTAGGGTAAACATTTAAAGCTGCGTTGAAACTTGCACTGATATCGTTAATACCTGCACCACCATCAACTGTTAAGAAATAACCGAAAGACGGACCACCCTGACCACCGAAGGCGCTAAGTTGTTGCAACGAAACAATGGTATCGTAAATTAATACTACCACATGCACATGGCCATAAAAGTTAAGATTGTAAACACCTGCAGTATCCATGGTAGTACCTGAAATACGGATGCATTGACGTTGGCCACCATAGATAGTATCGCTGGTGCCGGTGTTGCGGGCAAAGTTAGTACCGGTGGGGAAGTTATTTACCGAATCGATATTTAACCATAGTATAGTTGCAGTAATTGGGGTGCCATTATAGTTAATTGTATAAGATGTAGGAACGTAGATTTGAGCCACAGTATCATACGGCACACCGCGAACAATATGTGGGGCGGTAGTATCGTTTGGAGAGATTCCAAACACATTATTGCTATTATCAACAACGCACACGTCCTGAGCAATAGCAGCAAGGCTTAGAGAAATAATAGCGATAAAAAGAGTAAAGAGTTTTTTCATGGGTTTGTTTTTGTTGGGTGTGAATATATGTAATGAAAGTACAAAAGCCAAAATGGTTGCTATTGGGCAACCCTTTTGGCTAAATTTATGAGATGGACTAATCAATTTTGCCAACCATGGTTTTAGGGTCGACCCATGCGTCGAATTCTTCGGGTTTTAAATAGCCAAGTTGAACGGCAGTTTCTTTAAGCGTTTTGCCGGTTTTGTGTGCTGTTTGGGCAATTTCGGCGGCTTTGTAGTAACCGATTTTGGTATTTAATGCAGTAACCAGCATTAACGAGTTATTGAGATTGCGTTGTATGTTTTCTTCGATGGGTTTTATGCCAAGTGCGCATTTATCGTTGAACGACACGCATACATCGCCAATTAAGCGGGCAGAGTGCAGGAAGTTGTAAATCATCATTGGCTTAAACACATTCAATTCAAAATGACCGGTGGCGCCGCCAATATTAATGGCTACATCGTTACCTAACACCTGCGCTGCTACCATGGTCATGGCTTCGCATTGGGTTGGGTTAACTTTGCCGGGCATGATAGATGAACCGGGTTCGTTATCAGGAATATACAATTCGCCGATACCGCAACGGGGGCCCGAAGCCAGTAAGCGAATATCGTTGGCGATTTTCATCATTGAGCACGCAACGGTTTTAAGGGCGCCGTGGGCTTCAACAATTGCATCATGCGCAGCTAAGGCTTCAAATTTATTTTCGGCGGTTACAAATGGTAAGCCGGTTAGCTCAGCAATTTTTTTGGCAACGTTTACATCGTAACCGGGAGGAGTGTTTATACCGGTACCTACCGCTGTGCCACCCAGGGCGAGTTCGGATAAGTGTGCTAATGAATTATTGATTGCGCGCAAACCGTGGTCCAACTGCGAAACATAGCCTGATAACTCCTGTCCTACTGTTAATGGTGTGGCATCCATTAAGTGGGTGCGGCCAATTTTAACTACCTGCATAAACTCTTTGCTTTTTGCAGCCAGTGTATCGCGCAGTTTTTTGATGCCGGGGATAGTAGTCTCAACTAAGATTTTATAGGCTGCAATGTGCATGGCCGTTGGGAAAGTATCGTTACTGCTTTGCGATTTGTTTACATCGTCGTTAGGCTGAACATATTTTTTTTCGTCGAGCAAACTGCCGCCGTTTATAACGTGTGCGCGATAGGCAACAACCTCGTTAACGTTCATGTTGCTTTGGGTGCCCGAACCGGTTTGCCAAACTACGAGTGGAAACTCAGCATCGAGTTTACCTTCGAGTATTTCATCGCAAACACGGCAAATGAGGTCGCATTTATCTTTAGCCAAAACACCGGCATCGAAGTTGGTGAGCGCAGCGCCTTTTTTAAGGTATGCAAAGGCTTTTACAATTTCCTTTGGCATTTTATTAATGTCCTGCGCTATCCTGAAATTTTCGACTGAGCGTTCGGTTTGAGCGCCCCAATAAACGTTGGCGGGAACTTCAACCACGCCCATTGTATCTTTTTCTTTTCTGAATTCCATAAGTGCTATTTTTAAGTTGTCAATTTTTTGCCACAAAGGCACTAAGACACAAAGAATACGTTTATCTATTTACCACTGAACTTAGCTTTTCTTTTTTCCAAGAAGGCTGAGGTTCCTTCAACAAAATCATTGGTGGTAACGCATTTGCCAAACAACTCAATTTCGGTATCGAAACCATCCATACCATCTTTAAAATGGGCGTATACACTTTCAATTACCCGGGCAACAGCAAAAGGCGCCTGAGCGGTAATTTTGGCCATCATGGCGCGGCTTATATCCATCAATTCAACCGTTTGAACTACATCATTTACCAGGCCTAGTTTTTCGGCGCAGGCGGCGTCAATAGTATCGGCGGTCATTAATAATTCCAATGCTTTGCCTTTACCAATTAACTGCACTAAACGCTGAGTGCCACCATAACCGGGAATAAGGCCCAGCTTAACTTCGGGCTGGCCGAATTTTGCGTTTTCGCTGGCTATGCGCAGATGGCAGGCCATGGCTAATTCGCAACCACCGCCCAATGCAAAGCCGTTAACAGCGGCAATAACAGGCTTGGGGCTTTTTTCGATTTTGTTGAATACCTCGTGCCCTCTTTTTGCCAAAGCTTTTCCGCTGGCTTCGTCAAGGCCTTTAAATTCGGCGATATCAGCACCGGCTACAAAGGATTTGCTGCCTTTGCCGGTTATGATGGCGCCTTTAATTTCGGGGTTGTTGTAAAGTTCGGTTATTACTTCGTCGAGTTCTTTAATAACGGTTTTGTTAAGGGCATTTAGTTTGTCTTCGCGGTTGATGGTGATTAGTAAAATACCATCGGTAATTTCGGTAAGCAGGGTGGTATATTGGTTCATGGTTTTTTGTTGTTGCGGATGCAAATGTAACCATGCGGACGAAATGAGGAAATGAATTTTAACAGAGGGAAAGAAAAGCTTCCTTTTAGGTTGGTTTATCGAACTATTACAAACTTATCGCGCTTAATAGGGAGGCCGTTTAAAATGACGCAATAACTGTAGACGCCATCTGCCCATAACGCGGTTTTGAGCAGACAGCTATTAGAAACACCGGGCAAGTTTTGTTGCAATACCAGCTGTCCAAGTTGGTTCCAGACAAATAGGGTTAATGCTTGATTGCTTGTTATTTTATAAGAGAGCGTGGCAAAATCTCTAACAGGATTCGGGAAAAGCGTAATCTCCCATGCATCAGGATTTATACCTGATACAGCAGTAAGACAAGGTTGTTGAGATATGCTGATTGTGGCACCAAACGTGTCTTTACAACCCAAAGAGTTTTGGGCAATTAGTGTAGGCGTAAAGTTACCGGGTGTCGTGTAGACGTGCACAGGATTGGTAAGATTGGAAGTAAAGTTATCGCCAAAACTCCAAATACAATTGGTTAATGAACCATAAGTTGTAGTTGTTTCGTTGGTAAAAGCAACGACAGAATCGACACATGAGGAGGGGGCAGAAAAATTGACAACGAAATAAGGATAAACGTTAACCCATGCCTCAGTGGTATCGCGGCAGGTTTGGCCATTTGCAAAATTAGTGGCGATTAAATGTATGAGGTACCTGCCCGTATCGGGATAGGTGAAGGATGGATTAACAAGGTTTGATGTATCGGATGTTGAACCGGGCACACCAAAATTCCAGTGATAGGAAATGCTGTTTGGATTATTGGGAGAATAAGATGTACTAATAAAACTGACCGTAAGGCTTTTGCATGTTGACGGATAAACGGCAATGCCATTATCGACACCAATTTGTGGTAAGGAAGCTATAGGGATGTTGCACGGCGCCACCGTAACCTGAAAATCTCTTCTCAAAATATTTAGCAATTGGCCATTGCGATACTCGCTAACGCAAACTGTAATGTCATAAATCCCCACCGCATTAGGAATGCCGGTAAGCATACCGGTGGCGGAGTCAATCTTTATATCATTAGAGTTTGAGGGTGAATTTGTAAAGTTAGCAGAGTCATAGCCGGCTATATAGGTAGCGGACGCATAAGGGGGCGGATTTGGGGCAGTGGAACATCTGTTTTGACCACCATTAGGCGAGGGATCCGGGCAATTGCCATCTGCACCGTCATATGGGTTACATAGGCTATATACCAATGAATCTCCGTCTGGATCGGCGGCCGCGTAACTTATTGCCAGCGAAGAGTTGACGCAAATATATTGCTGGGGAATGCTATCAAAGCGTGCAGAATTATTGCATATGGCTAGAGCGCTACCGGGGATATGAGCAGTATAAGTAGCACCTTCATTAAAACCAATATTGAGTACGCCCGCCGAGCGGCAACACCTTTGATATACTATTGTGTAACCGCCAGCGGCCGGGGGTAAAGTAACCTCGCCGGTATAATCGGCCTCTTGCATACATATATTTGGCAGAGCTGCGCAGGCCTGAACATAGTTTGGCGGAATATGGGTAACAGGTGGTAAAGGCATAGCCAGTTGCGTGTAAACATTACCGGAGGCGTCAAAAATAGTTACGTATTCAGGATCGCCATATTGTGCACAGTTAACACAGTTACAATCGCGGAAAAGTTTGAGGGTTATATGATGAACATTGTTACCCGAGCAGTCATAAAACAATTCGCCACCTAACAAATGCGTGCATTTTGCAGTATAAAACCCTATAAAACAAAGAGAGGTAAGCAGGAGTTTCTTCATGACTTAATATGATAGTAAAGATAAATATATTATTGAAATTATAGCTACAGGGTGTTATGTTTTTTGAAGTCTTTAAAGCATTATAAATAGGGCGGACTTATGCCCACCCTGCCTATAAGTTTTTGTAAAAACCACAGACGGAGTATTTATTTTTGTTGAGAGAATGAAGTTTCAAATTTCGAGTTGAAATGTAGCGTGGACTATTGAGGTAAGTAAGGGCTTCAGTAATGGTTAAGATCTCTCACTTTGTTCGAGATGACAAACAGGAGTTTTGCCTTTCAAAAAGAGTCCGTAGAGGGTGTAGCAAATTGGAGACGAAAAAAGGGTGAAAAACTTGACAAAAGTTGACAAAACCCGACAAATTCTATTTCGCGTAGATGGTTGAGCGATTGAGAGAATGAAAAAATGTGTTTTAGTGATTGTGATGCAAGTTTATTGCAAGTGTGCTGTTTAACTATGAGTGAAGGATTAAGGATGCAGAAAAGCACTTTTGAAAAAGTACACCAAAGTACACCAAATTCAGGTTTTGGCACTTTCAGTGCAAGTTTAGGTATCAGACACTTGAGCTATGCAAAAAAAAGCGAAGCCTAAGTGCCAGACACCTGCAACAAACAAATTTCTATTACTTTCGCCCCCGCTATGTTTATAACAGTATATAAATCGAAATTACACCGTGCTACGGTTACGCAGGCCGACCTTAATTATATTGGCAGCATTACCATTGATGAGGATTTGATGGATGCAGCCAAACTGGTTGAACACGAGCGCGTACAAATAGTGAATATTAATAACGGCGAACGCCTTGAAACCTACGTTATTAAAGGTGAAAGAGGCAGTGGTACCATTTGCCTTAACGGCCCTGCTGCCCGTAAAGTGGCGGTGGGCGATATTATAATAGTAATATCGTACTGCATGTTAACGCTGGAGGAGCATAAGACCCATCAGCCTATTACCATACATGTTAATTCAGCTAACCAGTTAAGCCATTAAGCCTTGAAAAAGTATTTGGGTAATATTATTAAGCTTGCCATATCGCTGGGCATTGGCGTTGGTATAGTGTATTGGTTTGTAAGCCAAATGAGCGATAAAGACAAGGAAGATGTTTTAGCTTATATTAAGAAGGCAAACTACCTGTTTGTAATTCTACCCATTGTTTTTGGCTTAATAAGTAACTATTTCCGTGCTCAGCGCTGGAGGCTATTGCTTAAGCCACTGGGTTATAACCCCGGGATTTTCAATACGTTTTTTAGCGTAATGATTATGTATTTTCTGAACCTGTTTTTCCCGAGGTTGGGTGAGGTGAGCCGGTGTGGGATTTTATCGCGTTATGAAAAGGTACCACTGGATAAAGCCATTGGCACCATGGTTTTAGAAAGACTGTGTGATGTACTTTGCCTGGGGATTATTGTTTTGATATTGATTACCACGCAGGCCGATAAATTTTGGAAGCTATATAATAAATCGAAATCGGACTTTGGTGACATTATTGCCAAATATCAAATAAACCCGACTGTGAAATACAGCATTTATGCCGGCGTGTTATTGATAATAGTTGGTTTTATTGCCTACCGAATAAACAAGCAAGGTTTAAAACCTTTGTTGAAGGACACCAAGGAAAAAGTAATGGGTTTAATTGGAGGCATTATATCGATAAAAGACATTGGAAACCCACTGGAGTTTGTTTTTCATACCATAATGATTTGGGTTTGTTATTTTTTAATGGGTTACCTGGGCTTTTTTATGTTTCCGGAAACATCACACCTGCCGGCAGTAGCCGCGCTTATGGGGCTTGCGTTTAGTGCCATAGCGTTTTCGCTAACTCCGGGCGGACTTGGACTTTTCCCCATTTTTATGAAGCTGATACTTGTGGTGTATGGAATACCTGAAACCAGCAGCGCACCAATTTCGTACGGATTGGTACAATGGAGTGCACAAACGGCTTCGGTTTTGATTGGCGGGGTACTTTCGTTGTTACTTCTTGCAATATTTAATCGCGAACCTTCGTTAAATGAAGTAAGCCCTAAAACCTAAACAATTGGTTTTCACCGAAAAGATCGAGTCGAAATTTTTTACTCTTAGCGACCTTCTTAAACGGATTGAATTCTGGAGAAGGTTAGGTGACCGAATTGTGTTTACCAATGGCTGTTTTGATATTCTTCACCAAGGCCATATCCACTTACTTGCTGCTTGTTGCGAACCGGAAGGAAGGCTAATTGTGGGCCTTAATTCGGATGCATCGGTAAAGCGTTTAAAAGGAGCCAATCGCCCCGTTAATGATCAAAAATCGAGAGCTACTTTGCTGGCTGCAACCCAATTTACAGATGCCATTATTGTTTTTGAGCAAGACACGCCCGAAGAACTTATACATGCCATAAAGCCAGATGTATTAATTAAGGGTGGCGATTGGAAAAAAGAAGCTATTGTAGGCAGCGGGTTTGTCGAAAGTTACGGAGGCGAGGTTAGGACTATTCCATACCTAAAGGGGTTTAGCACCAGCAGTATTATTGAGCGGAGTAAAGGATAGTAAAATCCCCGCGTATTCGGCTTGCCCCTCCATCCATTTCTTCTATCTTCGCGGCAATTAAACACGATAATAACTATACCATGAATTTCTCTCTTACAGAAGAACATAAAATGATACGCCAGGCGGCACGGGATTTTGCACAGCATGAATGTAAGCCCGGTGTTATTGAACGCGATACCCATATGCAATGGCCAGCCGAGCAAGTTAAGCGCATGGCTGAGCTGGGATTTTTAGGTATGATGGTTTCGCCGAAATACGGCGGCGGTGGTATGGACGCACTTAGCTATGTGCTGGTGATGGAAGAGATTTCGAAAGTTGATTCTTCGTGTTCAGTATTGGTGAGCGTTAATAACTCGCTGGTATGCTGGGGCCTTGAGGAATATGGTAATGAAGAGCAAAAACAAAAATACCTTGTGCCTTTGGCTAAAGGTGAAAAAATTGGTGCGTTTTGCTTGAGCGAACCCGAAGCAGGTAGCGATGCAACCAGCCAGCGTACTACTGCTGTTGATATGGGCGACCATTATATTTTGAACGGAACCAAAAACTGGATAACCAATGGCGGGTGCGCTTCAACGTATTTAGTAATTGTACAAACGCATCCTGAAAAAGGGCACAAAGGCATTAACGTTTTGATAGTTGAAAAAGGTATGCCGGGATTTGTTGTAGGTAAGAAAGAAGATAAGCTTGGCATCCGCGCCAGCGATACGCATACACTTTTATTTAATGATGTAAAAGTGCCAAAGGCCAACCGTATTGGTGAAGATGGCTTTGGGTTTAAGTTTGCCATGAAAACGTTAAGTGGTGGCCGTATAGGTATTGCGGCGCAGGCGCTTGGTATTGCGGCCGGTGCATATGAGCTGGCTGCTGATTACTCGAAAGTGCGTAAAGCGTTTAATAAAGAAATTATTAACCACCAGGCCGTGGCATTTAAGTTAGCTGATATGGCTACTGAAATTGAAGCCGCACGACTGTTAGTTTACAAAGCTGCTAAGTTAAAAGACCAGGGTAAAAACTACGATGTGGCCTCGGCTATGGCTAAGGTTTTTGCCAGTGAAGTAGCCATGAAAACAACCGTTGAAGCGGTGCAGGTACACGGTGGTTACGGCTTTGTAAAAGAATACCACGTTGAACGATTAATGCGTGACGCCAAAATTACGCAGATATACGAAGGCACCAGCGAAGTACAGCGGATTGTAATTTCGAGGGCGGTGTTGAGTTAATCAGAAGTCGACATTTTTCGAAATGAATCGAGCCCGAAGTAGAAAAAAGATAAAGCCATAATTGCTACTATAGCTTCAACCGGTTGCATGATATGATACACTATATCGCGGCCGGGAAATTGACGCCAAAAGGTTGGGGCCTCCTTTATGATATTTAAGACCAAACGAGTGTTAGTACATTTATCGGCGGTATAAAGAGCGACGAAACAGGTTTTGACAGCGATAAAAACAAGTAAGCCAAAAGCGAGTATGGAAATGACTTCGGGCCTCTTCCATAGCGGCTTTAAACTTTCGCTGCCTTTAACACCGCAAATATAGAGGGCAATCATGGCAAGGCCGCAGCCGTTAATATCCAGTATCACATCGTTGAATTCGAAGTACTCAACATAACCAGGATACAGGTTGATGTATTGGTTCCATTCATCAACCAACATAAAGGGGATGGCAAAACATACCGCTGCACCAAAGCGGCGGGTTAAGGGAAAGAGAAGGAAAGCCAGGATGGAATATTGAAATATGTGTATGATCTCAATATTCATTTCGAACATGATGCGGAAATGAAGGATGATAAATGCCAGCGAGAGTAACAGGTATGCTAGTTTGGGGCCGAGATTATCAGGACGTCTTTGCAGCTGAGTAAAACATAGGGATAGGCAAAGTACGAGCAGTAGCAAACAGGTTGCCTTAACCACCATATTGTACACCGGTAATGAAAGGTGCCATTCCACCCAGACCGATAATTTTGCGCAGGGCACATGCATTAAAAAAATGAAGATGAAGTAGGCAAAAACCAATATAAGGTTAACCAGCCGCCTTTGCTCAAGCCAGTTTACAATGCGGATTAAGACATTCGGCCGTGGCATATCAGATATCTAAACCAAACTCGCGGGCAGTTGCTTTGGCGATTTCATAACCGGCATCGGCGTGGCGTATAACGCCCATGGCAGGGTCATTATGCAGCACGCGTTTTAATCGACGCTTGGCGTCATCGGTACCATCGGCAACTATTACCATACCGGCATGCAAAGAGTAGCCCATGCCAACCCCACCTCCATGATGGAATGATACCCAACTTGCACCACCGGCCGTATTAATCAAGGCATTTAATATCGGCCAATCGGCAATGGCATCGCTGCCGTCCATCATGGCTTCTGTTTCACGATTAGGTGAGGCTACTGAACCGGTATCTAAATGGTCGCGGCCAATTACTATTGGTGCTTTTACTTTCCCGGTTTTTACCAGTTCGTTAAAGGCTACCCCGGCAATTTCTCTATCGCCCATACCTAACCAGCAAATGCGGGCAGGTAAACCCTGAAATGCAATCTTATCTTTGGCTAAATTGAGCCAGCGGTTAAGGCCAACGTTATCGGGGAAAAGCTCTTTCAGTTTTTCATCGCATACATAAATATCGTTCTCATCGCCGCTCAAGGCTACAAACCTGAAAGGGCCTTTGCCTTCGCAGAATAACGGACGGATGTAAGCGGGTACAAAGCCGGGGAAATCAAACGCGTTAGCCACGCCTCTTTTATCTTTTGCCTGGCCACGAATATTGTTGCCATAATCAAATGTAATAGCACCGCGCTTTTGCAGTTCAAGCATTTGGCGTACGTGTTTTGCTATTGTGTCGAGTGAGCGTTCAATGTACTCAGCAGAGTTTGTCTCTCTTAATGTTCTTGCTTCTTCCACGCTCAATCCTTCGGGGAAATAACCCACTAACTCATCATGTGCCGAGGTTTGGTCAGTCAAAGTATCGGGGGTAATATTTCTGTCAATCAATCTTTGCAATAGTTCGACAGCGTTACAGCAAACACCTATTGAAGCTGCCTCTTTATTCGCCTTTGCTTCAAGCGCCCAATCAATGGCTTCGTCAATATTGTTGGTGTATTTATCGAGGTAACGAGTTTCAATCCGTTTCTTAATGCGCCACTCTTCAACCTCGGCAGCTAAGCAAACACCCTCGTTCATAGTAATTGATAGTGGTTGTGCGCCACCCATACCACCAAGACCGGCGGTAACGTTTAAAGTGCCCTTTAGCGTTCCGCCATAATGTTGCGCAGCTAACGATAAATAGGTTTCATAAGTACCCTGTACAATGCCCTGGCTACCGATATATATCCATGAACCGGCCGTCATTTGGCCATACATAATCAGGCCTTTCTTCTCTAGCTCTCTGAAATGCTCCCAGGTGGCCCACTTGCCCACCAGGTTTGAGTTAGCCAGTAAAACACGTGGAGCATCTTTATGTGAGCGCAAAACACCAACCGGTTTGCCACTCTGAATCATCAGAGTTTCGTCTTCTTCCAAGTCCTTCAGGCATTCAACTATTTTATCGAAGGCTTCCCAGTTTCGAGCTGCTTTACCTAGACCGCCGTAAACAATTAAGTCTTCGGGACGCTCGGCCACAGCAGGATCAAGGTTATTCATGAGCATGCGCAAAGCGGCTTCCTGCACCCATCCTTTACAACTTAATTCTTTTCCGCGGGGGGCGTGTAGTACTCTTTTTGTTTCGGTTGTCATGTCCGCAATATTTAAACTTTACTTCGATTATAAAAATACACCACCCCTTATTTTTTCTCCATCACTTTAGTTTGATGATAAATAGATTCGTTATGCACTTGTTGAAATAGTTTCAGGATAAACTCCTCCGTCAAGCCACCGTTCTTTCCCTTTTCTAAGGCGCGCTTTACAATTTGCGACCAACGCTCAGCCTGGTGTACAGCCAGATGTTCGTTCTTTTTAAACTCGCCTATTTCTTCCGAGAGTCCCATACGTTCGCACAACAACTCGATGATGTATGCATCTATCCTGTCTACCCTGGCACGCAAATCATGGAGGGTTTGGAAACCATCTTTATTTACTTCGGGCTGCCTAACAATAATAGAGTTCAAAATCTCAGCCAACCGTTCGGGGGTTACTTGTTGCTTAGCGTCACTCCAGGCTTTATCGGGGTTGATGTGTGACTCAATCATTAATCCATCAAAGCCCATATCCATACCTTGCTGGGCCAGTATATAAATCAGGTCGCGCGTGCCGCCCATATGCGATGGGTCAACTATAATGGGTATTTGAGGAAACCGACGGCGCAGCTCAATAGGTATTTCCCACATGGGAGGGTTGCGGTAAATGCTTTTTTCGTACGATGAAAATCCTCGGTGCACTATGGCCAATTTTTTAATCCCGGCTGCATTTATTCTTTCAACGGCGCCAACCCATAACTCCAGGTCGGGGTTTACGGGGTTTTTAATAAGCACCGGTATATCTACTCCTTTAAGAGCATCTGCAATTGCCTGAACGTTGAACGGCGAAACGGTTGTACGTGCGCCTATCCAAAGCACATCAATACCTGCTTTTAAGGCCGCTTCAACATGCTCGGGGTTGGCTACTTCAATAGCAATAGGTAAACCAACGGCCAGGGCAGCTTTTTTCACCCAGGGCAATCCAATTTCGCCCACCCCTTCAAATGAATTTGGACGGGTGCGGGGTTTCCATATACCCGCGCGAAGCATGTGTACTTTATCGCCGCAATTTTTAACAATTTGCGTTACAGTTTCAAGCGCTTGCTCCTCGCCTTCGGCACTACATGGCCCGGCAATTACCAGTGGCTTGTCTCCGGCCTTGGTCCAGGCCGATAACGGTAGAATATCAAATTTATCGTTCACAGCAACGAAAATAACTTTTACAGCAATTACGTTTGATTATTTTTGACGCATACCTAACAATTATGAGGCACACCTTTTTGTTATTGCTAATAACAATATCTGCGCATTTAAGTTTTTCGCAATCAGCACAAATAAGCTACAAAATATCGTCTTACGATAACACCCCGAAAGCTTTTCAAAATCTATTGCTTTCAAATGCAGCGATAGAAAATAACGATACCATTAACGAGGAAATCCTTGATCTCGTAAACCCTATGGTTCTTGATTCGGTGCTTGGCCGAAAAAAAGAGCATCACCAGGTATTTTTAGTGGGCTGGTTAATTCACGCATTTGGCAATTTTAATTGGCGCGCTGTTAGTATGACCAAAGAAAAATTTGTTGGTACAGTTAGAAGTGATGCACGTAACAGCGAGGAAGAATATACAGAATATGATATTGATTATGATCTCAATTTTCATCTGAAAAAATACCTCAACCATGTTTTTAAATCATACGATACCCAAAAAGGGTACCATCGGCAAGATGTTAGACGGTCGCACAGAACTAATTATGAAACGGTTCCTTTTGTACGCGATACAAATGATCTGGATATAAAACGTTACCGGATGCATTGCGAAATGACTCCACCCGCTCCCTTCAGAGTACAATTGCATTATTTGTTTTTCCCAACTCAACCGGGCTTAGCCCTAAAAGATCATCCGAATTTTGGTACAGACCATCCTTCGATGGGTTTTTATGGAGCGAGTTGTTTAGATTGCAACCACAACTGCCATCCGGAGTTGCATCCTTACGAATGGACGTGGTGGCTCAACCTGCATGGTACTGACCCCCAGGCAAAAACATGGTTAACAGGCCTGTTTTATGAAAGTAGTAATCGTTTCAGGCATTGGTCGCATACGCCCAAGGTTGGTAAAATTTCTATCCCCTTTGCGTTTGCTGTGAAAGAAGATAAAAGTGCTTACCCAACAGTTACTATTGAGCATCTGGTCATTAATAAGTTCGTGAATAAAGAATTGGATAAGCTGAACATTCCTGATACAACCTTCGATTCAAAACTTGAGAACCGCCTCGTTACTATAAATGACATGAACGGTGCTAAATATGGCATCAATATTGTGTTTAAAAACATGCTATTAACCGAAGACCTTAAATATTGGTTAAGCGATATTAACTGGGATGCGAAAAACCATATTCTAAGTGGTTACTTCAACTTTGCTACAGCGGTAAAAGAACTTTATACCAGCCGCATTATTTTCAAGAATTAAGGAAAATAAATTGCGATAAACACTAAGTTCACAGTGCGAAAGAATAATTTATTACTAACGCATTTTGAATATAGGTTATGGAGCAAAATGAATACGACTACATTGTTATAGGTTCAGGGTTTGGGGGCAGTGTTTCTGCAATGCGTTTAGCCGAAAAGGGTTATTCAGTATTAGTGATAGAAAAGGGGAAGCGCTGGAATACTTTAGACTTTCCGAAAACCAATTGGAACCTCCCCAAATATTTATGGATGCCGTTGATTAAATTTTTTGGCATTCAGAAGCTGACATTTTTCAAAGAGGTTTTTGTTATCAGTGGTATTGGGGTTGGCGGTGGCTCACTGGTGTATGCCAATACACACATGATGCCCAAAGAACCCTTTTACAAACACAAAATATGGGCGCATATTAAAGATTGGAAAACGGTGCTTGCACCATACTTTGATACGGCCAAATTTATGCTTGGCACCACTACCTTTAAAAAGGATTATGAGGAAGATAGATTATTACAAGAAGTAGCTACCGACATGGGGCATGGAGATTCGTTTAAACCCGTTGATGGGGTTGGTGTTTACCTGGGCCCGATAAACAAAGAGGTTGATCCTTATTTTAAAGGCCTTGGACCTTTGCGTTCAGGTTGTACGGAATGCGCAGGTTGCATGGTTGGTTGCAGGGAGAATGCAAAAAACACACTAGATAAAAATTACTTGTGGTTTGCCGAGAAAATGTTTGGCGCCAAAATTGTAGCCGAAACGAATGTTACCAAAATTGAGCATTTGAATGAGCAGTATGTTCTACATACTGAATCATCCACAAAATTATTTTCAAAAAACAAACAAACATTTAAGTCGAAAGGACTGGTTGTGTGTGGCGGTGTATTAGGTACTATGGACTTATTGTTGAAACAAAAGTATGTATCAAAAACTTTACCCGGATTATCAGACAAATTGGGTGAAAATATTTTAACCAATTCGGAAATGCTGAGCGGTGTAATGGCCGGGGACAGAAAGCTCAACCACGGCATTGCAATTTCAAGAGTCTTCTCGCCGGATGAAAATACGAATATTGAGGTTGTGAAATTCCCTAACAAAAGTGGAGCAATGACCCGATTGGGTGTAATGGCAGCAGGTAATGGCTCAGCACCTGTGCGAACAGCAAAGATGTTGGGCAACATGATAATTCACCCGATACAATTGTTCAGGATGTTATTTGTTTCAGATCCCGCGCAAACAGGGGTCATATTTTTGATAATGCAAACGCTGGAAAACTCAATGCGCCTGCACCTTAAAAAAGGAATTTTTGGAAGTGGTATGACTATGAGCAACGATAGCAAGCAAAGAGTGCCGACATATATTCCGGTGGGTCAGGATGCATTATACCGCTTTGCAAAAAAAGTGAATGGCGTGCCCATGAATGCCTTTAGCGAGGTTATGTTTAACCTGGCATCTACCGCACATATATTAGGCGGCTGCCCAATGGGGGAAACAAAAGAGGAGGGTGTGGTTGATGAGTATTTCAGAGTGCATGGATACCCCAATATGCTTGTGCTTGATGGCTCAATTATGCCATGCAACCTAGGCGTAAATCCGTCTTTAACGATTACCGCACTCAGTGAATATGCGATGGCGCAAATACCGGTTAAAAATGGTGCAGCTAACAAAACGCTTTCGGAAAGATTAGAGGCAATTACAGTTTAGGATAAGGAAAAGTAGAACCTGGTGCCGCGTTCGGGTTCGCTTTCAACCCAAATTTTGCCTCCGGACCTTTCAATAATTTTTTTGCAGATAGACAAGCCAAGCCCCGTACCCGGATATTCGGTTTTTGTATGTAAGCGATGGAACGGCTCAAAAATTCTTTGCTGGTATCTTTTATCTATACCAATTCCATTATCGGCAATGCAAAAAGTAACCGCCTTTCCGTTTTTTGTACAGCTTATTTTAACCTCAGGCTTTTCTGATTGATTGTATTTTACTCCATTCAAAATCAGGTTTTGCATAACCAGCATAACCATGTTTTTATCTCCCTGAACTATGTGCAAATCCTCGTAAACCACGTCAGCATTTTTCTCTTGCAACTCGAGCTTAATATTCCTCATTACTTCGTCCATTAGTAAGTTCATATTTACCGGCGCCTTCCTTATATCGGTTCGTGTAATTCGTGAAAAGGCCAATAAGTCTCGAATTAATTGCTGAAGGCTGACGGCCCCGTTATTAGCAAAGTCGATATATTCCCCGGCCTCTGCATCAATTTTTCCCGAATATTTTTTCTTGAGTAGTTGAGTATAGTTAGCAATCATGCGCAATGGCTCCTGCATATCGTGCGAGGAAACAAATGCGAAGGTTTCAAGGTCGGCATTGCTGCGTTCTAATTCTCGAGTCCTTTCTTCAAGCGCCTCCTGGTATTGCTTTCTTTCCCCTATTTCGCGCGATTGACTAAGTATAAAGCCAGATTCAGGACTACCCGCTTCAATAGTGGTGAATATGACTTCGAACCAAAGATATTCGCCAGTAGCATGGCGCAATCTTAACTGCACCGGCTTATTGAGAAATGGCAGTTCTGGGTCTTTAAAATTCATAGATCGCATGATGTCACTGTCTTCTTCATGCGCAAAATCAATGGGATACCGGCTAACTAAATCTGAAGGTTCGTATCCTAACAAGCGCTTGATAGAAGGACTTACAAATTCCAGCTTAGCCGTTGCGTCATGAATACAAATTAAATCAAACGAGTTTTCTGCCAGTAACCGGTATTTTCTTTCGCTATCCGATAATTTGTCCTCGACCGAAAACCGGTAACGATATAATACGGCCCATACAACCTGGCAAACAATAAAGGTCATGTAAAAGTCAATTGCACCTGATGATTTACCGTGGGATGTAAAGGCTGTAAGTAAAACGCCCGTGTTTATCACTACAATAAAATGAAACAAAGACCTTTTAGAGTGAAAAAAGTAGCTACTTAAAACGTAGCCCAACATAAACTGATAAGCATACATATCCATATGCTGAGTTGCAAATAGAAGATAAACGTTAATAAGGTTTATTTCATAAATGAGAGCAACGATAAGCGCCTGACAGGCATTACGACTGATATTAAAAAGGCTTACGATACCAAGAAACAAAAAAGACGTTATTGATGGTATGTAATTAAGTAACTTATGCGGAATACCCCCCACCAGGGGCACATTAGCGGCAAAAATTGCAAAGGCCAAAAAGGCTACGCCAATAAGAAAAAAAATTAACCTCGCCCCTTTTAAATCGTCAACGAGAATGTTCGAAAATGTAGTGTAAATTTTTTTGACCATTGTGCCGCGCTGACTTATACAAAATCGGGTTAACCAACCATTACCAACTCAAACCTCCTACCTTGTTAATACTTCGGCATACCGGTATCAATTTCATCGGCCCAGGCCAAAATGCCCCCTTTCAGGTTAAACAAATTGGTGTATCCGTGCTCCTGTTCCAGATATTGAATAATGCGCCCGCTACGTGCGCCGCTACGGCAGTGCACAACCACAGGAACGTCTTTAGGTATTTTATCAAGGTGCTCGGGCACCTCATTCATTGGTATAAGCTCGCCTTTCAAATTACAAATTTCAAATTCGTGTGGTTCGCGCACATCTATCAACTTAAATTCCGCACCGCTATCCATCATTTGCTTTAATTCCGCTACCGTTTTTTCTTTCATGCCAATCAGTTTTTTAATGACTACCTTTTAAAGACGTGCTACAAAATACAAGATATGTATTAATAATACAAAAGGAGATTTTGCCAGTAAAGGGGTCAATGAGCATTGGTGATTGCTAATCAATAACCATACACGCGCCTACTGTAACGTTGGAGCCTTCATCAATCAAAATGAAACTGCCGGTATCGCGATTTTTGGTATATGCATCGCAACAAATTGGTGCGGTTGTACGTAAAGATATGCGGCCAATATCATTCATGCCAATACAAGGGGCATCGGTAATACGATGTAATGAGTTTATGTCAAGCTTGTATTTTATTTCCTTAATTACAGCCCTTACATCTTTAGTGGTATGCTTTAAAGCGTACTTGCCATTTAGCTGCAGTGGCTTATCGCTCATCCAACAAACCATTGCCTCAATATCCTGGCTTTGGCGAGGTAGGTTATTTTCGCGTACCAGCATATCGCCCCTGCTTATGTCAATATCGTCCTCCAACAATACAGTTACTGATAGTGGCGCAAAAGCTTCATTCAAAACCTTACCATCCAATTCAACCTGTTTTACTTTTGAAGTGAAACCACTCGGCAAAACGGTTATCTTATCACCTGGCCTGATAACACCACTGGCAATTCTACCGGCATAACCGCGGTAATCATGAAACTCGTCAGAGTATGGACGAATGACATATTGAACCGGAAAACGAAGGTCAATATGATTTATATCGCTGGCAATATGTATTGTCTCAAGTAAGTACAAAAGTGTTACACCTTCGTACCACTTCATGTTTTCTGACCGGTGAACTATATTATCGCCAAGTAGTGCTGAAACGGGAATAAAATGAATGTCTTTTGTTTTTAAACGAGTAGCAAAATCGCGGTAGTCCTCGATTATTTTTTCAAAAACCTCCTGGTTGTAATCAACCATATCCATTTTGTTGATACAAACCGCGATGTGCGGTATACCCAATAACGAAGCGATGATTGAATGCCTGCGTGTTTGCTCAACCACGCCGTGGCGCGCATCTATCAAAATAATTGCCAGGTTAGCTGTCGATGCACCTGTAACCATATTGCGCGTATATTGAATATGCCCCGGGGTATCGGCAATAATGAATTTACGTTTGGGCGTAGAAAAATAGCGATAAGCAACATCAATGGTTATTCCTTGTTCGCGCTCAGCTTTTAATCCATCAGTAAGCAATGCGAGATTTACGTATTGCTCTCCACGTTTTTCAGAGGTGGCTTTAACCGCTTCGTATTGGTCTTCAAAAATTGATTTTGAATCGTACAACAATCTTCCTATCAGAGTTGACTTACCATCGTCAACGCTACCGGCGGTTGTAAACCGCAGCAGCTCCATGTTCAGGTAACTATTTGAATCGAATTTTTCCACTTCTGCGTACTGGTTGCTCTTAGCCGTTATTAAATCTACCATTCTTTAGTCTCCTTAACTATTATTCTTAAAAATATCCTTCCTTTTTGCGGTCTTCCATGGAGGTTTCGCTTCTCTGGTCATCGGCGCGTCCGCCTCTTTCGGTAACCCTGGTTGCAGCCACCTCTTGTATAATATCATCTAAAGTTGAAGCAGAAGAGAGTGTTGCGCCGGTTGAGGTAATATCGCCGATAGTTCTAAACCTTACGACCATTTCTTCAGCCCTTTCCGTAGGTTTCATAGGGATATTAGGACTTTCAGCCAGCCAGTTGCCATCTCTATAAAAGATGCGACGTTTATGCGAAAAGTATAGCGAGGGCATTTCAATTCCCTCCATGGCCAGGTATTGCCAAACATCCAGCTCGGTCCAGTTTGAGATGGGGAATATTCTGAAGTTTTCGCCCATATGCATTCGGCCGTTAAACAAGTTCCAAAGTTCAGGCCGTTGGTTTTTAGGGTCCCATTGTCCAAATTCATCCCGGTGCGAAAAGAAACGCTCTTTGGCGCGTGCTTTTTCTTCATCGCGCCTTGCACCACCAATGCAAGCATCAAATCTGTATTTCTCAATCAGGTCGAGCAGCGTTGTAGTTTGCAGCCTTATGCGTGAGGCATTATAACCCTTTTCTTCTGCTACTCTTCCTCCATCTATGGTTTCCTGCACCGAACCCACTATCAGTTTTGCCCCTAGGCGCTCCACCAATTTATCGCGATACTCCAGTGTTTCACGAAAATTATGGCCGGTATCAACATGGACCAGAGGAAATGGAATAGCCGCCGGATAAAATGCCTTTTTAGCAAGATAAGTAACTAGTATAGAATCCTTTCCGCCACTGAATAAAATAGCAGGATTTTGAAACTGGGCGGCAACTTCACGTAAAATGAAAATTGATTCCGACTCCAGCGCTTTTAAGTGATTAACTGTATAAGACATTTTTAGTCTATCTATTTAGTAGGTTAAGGGGCAAAAAAGAGTCCGCTTAGCCGGTTTTCAAATTAGAAATTTTAGGCAAAATGTTATCCAAAACAACGTTAACGCAATCGGCTACGCTCATATTGCCCGCATGCAAAGTTATTTCGGCCTGCAATGGCTTCTCAAACGGAGCACTTACACCGGTAAAGTCTTTTATTTCGCCTCGGCGCGCTTTGGCATATAATCCTTTTACATCGCGGGTCTCGCACACTTCAATCGGGGTATCCACATAAATTTCAATAAAATCTTCCTTCCCAATAATGGACCTCGCTAATGACCGAAGTTCTTCACTTGGGCTTACAAACGAACAAATAGTAACAACTCCCCCGTCAACAAAAAGTTTGGCAACCTCTGCTATCCGCCTAATGTTTTCATTTCTGTCTACTTCCGAAAACCCAAGGTTATTATTGATCCCCATCCTTACATTATCGCCATCCAAAACCTTGGTTAAATGCTTTCTCGCATATAGTTCTCTCTCAACCTCAATGGCAATGGTGCTTTTACCCGAGCCAGATAAGCCCGTAAACCACAACACTTTAGCTCGCTGTTTCAGCAGCAGCTCTTTGCTATTTCGGTCTAATAGCTTATCATGAATTGGAAAAATATTGTTATCGGGTGTGCTCATAAAGCGGCTGCAAAAATAAAAATTTATGTGGCACCCTTTAAAAGCGTGGTATTTTGCCTTCCTGCGGGTTATTTCCCGATCTCGTCGTAAAGAGCCTTATCCATTTGATTGTAGCCAAGTGCAACAGCTTTTGCCATATCTTGTTTAGCCTGCGTTTTGTTACCGTTGCGGTATTCGCAAATACCCCTGAAATAATAAGCTTCACCATTTCCCGGCTTTAATAAAATCAATCTATCAAAATCAGATTGTGCTTTATTAAAGTTACTCCTTCGGATATAAAATTTACCCCTGTTCAAGTAAGCCATAGCAAAATCGGGGTTTTGCGAAAGGGCCATGCTATATTGCTCTAAAGCTGAATCGAGCTGACCCGTCATATCAAAATAGTTTCCGAAACTACAATGCGCCTCCGGGAAATAGTGAGTGCGTTGCAAAGCAATTTGAAAATTGGCTTTTGCCGAATCCAGTTTTTGAGTGATGCAATATAGAATCGCTTTGCTTAAATAAGGCGCGCCGTCATCGCCATTTATTTTTGTAGCCATGTTCAGGTTTTGCAACGCTTCATCATATCTGCCAAGGTTGCGCATAATTTCGCCGGTGATAATGTACGATTGTATAAAGTCGGGTTTAATTTCCACCGCTTTTTTTAATAAAAGAATAGATGAATCGTAATCTCTTTTTTTAAGGTTCACGTCTGGCGTTTCATCGGCCTTTAAAAAATATTCATAACCCAAATTATTGTATGCATCCGGGTCTTCCGGGGTCATGTTCATGTTAGATAACCAAAGGCTGGTACTATC
>CAIOTH010000036.1 GCA_903861145.1 uncultured Bacteroidota bacterium
CGTTCCGTTATTGCCTGTTGCACCAGTCGATCCGTCAGTGCCATTGATTCCATCGTTACCCGATGCACCGGTTGCACCATTATTGCCTGTAGCCCCTGTTACGCCGTTAACACCGTCATTACCTGATGCCCCTGTCGCACCCGCAACGCCTGTTGGGCCATTTGTACCGTCATTACCTGATGCCCCTGTCGCACCTGTTACACCATTTGTTCCATTATTGCCAGTTGCTCCGGTTGCTCCGTCGTTACCGGAAGCTCCCGTGGCACCAGTTAACCCATTCGTTCCATTATTGCCTGTTACTCCCGTCGCACCCGTAGAACCATTGGTACCATCATTACCTGACGCTCCCGTGACTCCAGTCGCACCGTTTGTTCCATTATTGCCAGTTACACCTGTTGCTCCGTCGTTACCTGAAGCTCCTGTGGCACCGGTTAGCCCATTCGTTCCATTATTGCCTGTTGCCCCTGTCGCACCGGTAGAGCCATTGGTGCCATCGTTACCCGATGCACCGGTTGCCCCAGTCGCACCATTTGTTCCATTATTACCCGATGTACCGGTTGCTCCAGTAGCGCCGTTAACTCCGTCGTTACCTGAAGCTCCTGTGGCACCGGTTACTCCATTTGTTCCATTGTTGCCTGTAGCCCCAGTCGTACCGGTAGAACCATTGATTCCATCGTTACCCGAAGCACCGGTAGACCCTGTTGAACCGTTTGTACCATCATTACCTGAGGCTCCTGTTGCACCTGTTGCACCAGTTACCCCATTCGTTCCATTATTGCCTGTTGCACCGGTTGTTCCGTTTGTCCCGTTATTGCCAGTTGTACCGGTTGCTCCATTCAGTCCGTTATTACCTGAAGGTCCTGTGGCTCCAGTTACTCCGGTTACTCCTGTTGTTCCAATACCACCAATTGTTCCGGTAGCACCTGTGATACCGTTATTCCCTGTTGCCCCTGTTGCCCCGGTTACCCCCCTGGCCCCAGTGGCTCCTGCGATGCCCGCAGCACCGGTGGTACCGGTTATACCTTGTATTCCTGTTGCTCCTGTTACACCTCTGGCACCTGTAGCGCCCGTAACCCCAGTAGGGCCCGGAGTTGAAGTTCCGCCTGATGTAGCAGCATAAAGTGCGTACGGAACGCTAACCAGTTCGGTTGAGCCCATGCTGGTGAAGTTGGTACCTCCGTTGGGGTCGTATTCAACCAATAAATACTTGTCGCCGGTTGCCCAGTTAATGCCCGGGAAAGTTCCAAAAACTACTGTTCCCTGTCCGATTTTGGCAGTAAACAAACCGAACTGGTTGGTAGTAAGTGTCTGTGTTTCCTGGTATTCGGGTGTGCCGGGATTAATTCCCTGATCGATAGTAAATCGTACCGAAACCGTGTGGTTTGTTATCGGGTTACCTGATGCATCTCGGGCCACTGCCTGGTAATTAACGGCTTGAGGCACCTGGCCATAGGTAAATAGGTACATAGTAATTACAGAAAACAGCAGTAATAACTTCTTCATAATGTGGTATTCGTTAAGTGTGCAACTAGGGGGTGCCAAATTACGAAGATATTTTGGGTTATTGTTGCCTGAAAGTTAAGGATTGTGATACAAAAATGACGCAAAAAATGTCTTTTTAGACAACTTTAGTGCCTGCAAGGGGTGTTTGGAAAGTAGCCCTATTATTTTGTCAGTTTTTTATCCTTTTACGATAGTTGCCAAGTTATCATCAGTATCGCGGTCAATGAGTTTGTTGTAAACGTCTATGCCGGCTTTTGCGGGTTCCTCGTTAACTATTACCACAAAGGTATTTTTGCCAGGCTTTATTAGTTGCTTTTGAAGGTATAATTGCTTATCGGTGTATTTGCCGTGGATCTCTTTACCCAGCACTCCTATATCGATGTAATCGGCAAACGGAATGGCGGTTTCCTTACCTGCACTATCGGCCCGAAATTTTGCCGCAGTTACGTTTATTGTAACCTTGTACTTACCATCAGCGGTTTTTACCCAGCTTGCACTATCGCATTTGTTAGAGTAAAGTGTGATGGTTTTATACATATCAGTTATAAGATACTTAAGCGAATCGGGGGTATAGTGCGAAATGGTATCAAGGTAATCAACCGAGTTTGCGTACGGCGCCCGTTGAAACTGGTTGGCTTTAATAAATGCGCTCATAGCTTTATCAAAATTTTCTTCGCCAATGTAATCCTGCATAGCATACATTACGCAACTGGCTTTTTGATAGTAGATGTGCTGTTGATTTAAAACATGGTATAAAGGATATTCGCCATTGGGGTCAAGCTGCCGGCCGGCTAAATAGCGGTCCTGTTCGTACTTCAAAAACTTTCGCATTTTATCTGCTCCGAATTTATGTTTCATTACCATCAGGGCCGTATACTGGGCCATACTCTCGGTCATAATCAGCGAGCCTTTTTGACGAGAGCCTGAGACCTGGTGCGCCCACCACTGATGGCCAATTTCGTGTGCAGTAACATAGTACGGGTAATCTATTTTTTCAGGGTCGCGTAAGTCGGCAATAAAACCAATGGACTCGGAAAAGGGAACCGTATTTGCAAACGACTGAGCAAAACTTGCGTAGCGCGGAAACTCAATAATACGCGCCTGCCTGAATTGGTAAGGACTGAAATTTTCGCCGGCGTATTTAAGCGCATCTTTCATCCCATCCATCATTGAGGTTAGGTTATAGCCATGACCCTTGTGATAGTAAATTTCGAGATTAATATCCTTGTATTTATCGCGCGCAACTTCGTATTCTCCGCTTAGGATAGAATAGAAGTTTAATATAGGAGCATCCATTTTGTAATGGAAATATTTTCTGCCGTTTTCGGTCCATTCTTTTTGCAAGTAGCCCGGCGAGATAGCAATTTGATTGGGCGAGGTACTGACAATACAATCGTAACGTATCCAGTCTGCATCGTCAAAATATTCACTCATTTCGCGACCAATATTTGTTTCGGGGTCCGACGGTTTTATTTGTTCTGCAAGGCCCTGTTTTTTGCGCTTGTCTTTTGCATCCAGTTCATTATCCTGGCTGTAGCCGAAATAAGGAACAAACTCATCACTATGTATAAATGAACCGTTGTAAGCAATGGTGTTATTATACTGCCCGTTCGGAAAGCCTTTAAGCACCAACGATGAACGCCACGTTACTATTATGGAATCATTGGGTTGTAATGGTTTCGATAACTTATAAATTCTGAAACCAATCTTTTTATCGTTATAAATTATTTTGCCTAAGTCGTCAAACTCACCGGTGGTAAGCGTGGTTGGGCATGTCATAAATACAGAATCAAGCGGTTGCGAGGTGCGGTTTTGCAGCGTTATAAGGGTAACCGCTGAGTAGCGTAGTTCTTCCGGCACTAAATCTAATTTAACCTGTATGCCTGCAACTTTTGGGTTAGGCTGAAATAAAAATTTGCGGTACAGCTTTTCATATTCCGCCTGCGATTTTTCATCGCCTTTGCTAGTTGAGTATTTGTTCAGAACATTTGAGTTATAATAAATCCAACCACCGGTACCGGTAAAAATCAGCAGCAAGACAAGCAGTATTACCGAAACCCGGCCCGTAAGGTTTTGACGAAGTAGTGCAAAACGGGACTTCAGGTTTTCGTTAGTTCCCCTTTGCCACAATAACTGCGATATCATAGCCAGAATAACGGCTCCAATGCCCCAGTATAATTGGTACCATCCAATGCGGGAAAGATATTGACCGAAACTATTCATGTCTGAGTATCTATACCCCGGTATATTAAACAACCTGTACAGATAATGCTCGAAACCTAATAAGGGCAAAACCAGGTAAAACACCGCGTAATAGATGACCATGGCGAAATGACCAACAAATTTGTTGTTAATTATGGTTTGAATAAATAGGGCAAATATGCTTACAAGCATATATTGGGGTAGAGCAATGAGATAGAGTGTTTTGAGGTAAAGAAGTAACTCGATATGCGAATAGCCCATCAAAAACTGAATAAAAATGCTGGTAAGCATAATTACGGTTACTAATAATATGTTGATGAAGAAAAGCGTAAATGCCTTACTCCAAAAGGGAATCCAATTTGGAACAGGCAGCGTATCGAACATTTGGTCAAGCTTCAATTCACGCTCATTCCAAACCAGTTCTCCGCTATAAAACGTAATAATTATAAACACAAATAGCGTAAAGAACCCTTTGGTTAGTTCAAGCAGGGCATAGGTAACAGGGTACACTTTTGTACCATATAAGGCCTCCATATTGGTAGCAGCAAAAAACATAAACGCTACCCCGCCCAGCACAATGCCTATAAATGGAAGCTGACGCACGATGTTGACAAAACCAACCCATGACCCGTTCAGCATTAGAGCCACGTGATCGGTTAAAGCATAAGTAGTTGTTGTGACCGGCAGATGTGATAAACTTACAGAATCGCCTTCGGATTCTATGGCCTTTATCTTTTTCCCCGTAGTTGCGGGTGATTTGAATTTAAATACTGCATAGCAAAAAGCAAATATTAAAACACCAACCGTGATCCAGATCATTCTATTTACCAAAATTGTGCCGATAAAGGGCACCGGTAGTATATTCGATTCATCAACTGTCCAATACCGGGTTACTTCGGAAATGGCACCAATTCCAAACGGATCCAGTAGCGCCACTCTTTTAATATTCTCCATGTCGCTTTGAAGATTAAGCGAAATAAGATAGGCAACTAATAATATCACATTCGCCAGATAAGCAAAAAGCATCTTTCTGCTTAATGTAGCCACGGCAAAAAAGATGGTGCCTGCAATAAAAATGTTGGGCAATATGAATATAAGGTAGGGATGTAAATATAGCGCAAAGCTATTAGGCCCTATTTTTGTGGCGTCTATCAGGTTGAAAGCTGGCCATATAACTGAACCCACATAAAGGCCAAGAGGTAGCCCCGTAAAAATAAGAGCCGTAATGCAGAACGTAGCGCAAAATCTACCGATTAAATAGCCGGTCTTTCGAATTGGTGTGGTAAAGAACAAGGGATAGATGTTCATTTCGTAATCACGCTGAACGGTTACGCTAAACATGGCTGAGATAATCAGCATACCAAAGGCACCCAAAAAAGTAAGGGCCAGGGTAACCGATATTGGCGCATTTTTGTACACGTTTTTGCTGCCAAAAGTCACGTTGTCTGACGACATCATCCATAACATTAACCCAAATAGCAGGATAAAATATATCCAGGTAGTAGGCCTGCGTAACCGGTAGTATAATTCGAAAGAGAAAATTTGAAGAAACATGAATTTTTAGTTTAGGATATCTACTTAAACTGATTAAAGGCCCACTAACGAATTACCAACTACCGTGAAATAAACATCCTCCAAAGTCGGTTCTGATGCGGTAAAAGTGCCATCCGGATTTTCGGTACTAACAGATGTTATTTCCATTTGCCCGGCCACCAACCTGTTCGATACCAGGTTGAAATGCGTGTATTTACCCAGCTCATTTTTGGCAATCAGTTTTTTCCAAATTCTGCCGCGGTAGCTATCAACGGCCTGTTGAGGTGTACCGGTCATTTTTACTTCACCCTTGCTAATAATGGCTAACTGGCTACAAAGGCTGTGTACGTCGTCAATAATATGGGTGGAAAGTATAACCACAATATTTTCTGAAATTTCACTGAGCAGGTTGTGGAAACGGTTTCTTTCAGTAGGGTCCAAACCGGCGGTGGGTTCATCAACAATAATCAACTTTGGATTGCCAAGCAAAGCCTGCGCAATGCCGAAGCGTTGTTTCATACCACCGCTATAGCCACCCAGGTTTTTCTTTCTTGATTCCCAAAGGTTGGTTCTTTGCAACAGAGCCTTTACTATTTCTTTTCTTTCAGAGGAATTACTGATTCCTTTTAATCGGGCAAAGTGGTCAAGTAACATTTCGGCACTTACACGCGGATAGAGGCCAAACTCCTGGGGCAGGTAGCCTAACATTTTGCGCACCTCTTCTTTTTGATTGAGCACATCTATGTTGCCCATTTTCACCTCTCCCGAATCTGCTTCCTGCAGTGTGGCAATGGTGCGCATTAAAGAACTTTTGCCGGCGCCATTAGGACCCAAAAGGCCAAACATGCCGGTAGATATATCGAGCGATACATTTTTAAGCGCCTGAACTCCATTTGAATACGTTTTGTTCAGGTTTTTGATGGATAGTTGCATACTAATTTTTTATGAGGTGGTAATTGTGTTACAGCGACTAATATATGAATAGATTTTAGAAGGGATGTGGCCGCCAAGAATAATGCGCTGAAAATTCAGAATTGCATAACTTGTGGCCATTAACGTAACGACAACAACTGAAGTAAATCTATGTCGCAAGCCGCTGCAATACAACCCAAATCTGTTCCTGTTTTGGATGGGCCATGGCCATTGGGTAGTGCTACCTATTTTGCCAAAGGTCCGCTGACTTTTTTAGATACCTACGTACCGCAGTATGACGGGGTATTTGAGGTAACTTCTTTGTTCTTTAAAATGACCACGGATTTTAAGAAGATGATGTTTGTTACGAACCCTGATTATGTGAAGCACATTATGCAGGACAACAACCGCAACTATCGGAAAAGCTTTGGTTACGAAGTGCTTAAACTTTTGTTGGGTAAAGGACTTGTTACCAGCGAAGGCGACTTTTGGAGAAAGCAAAGACGGCTAATGCAACCGGCCTTTCACCGTGACAGGTTGGCGGCTTTCTCTAAAATAATGACGGACGCATGTACCGTAATGTTGGATAAATGGAAAGCATTACCCGATAAATCAGTTATCAACCTTTCGCACGACCTAATGGAGATGACTCTGGCCATAATATGCAAAGCCATGTTTAGTACCGGGGTAAACGATGTGGTTGAGGTGGTAAACCGCGAGTTTAATGTTGCGAATGAAAAGTTAATTGCCCGCGCTATCAATCCGTTTAGAATTCCTTTGTGGATTCCTACCCCGGGCAACAACCGCGAAAACCAGGCTTACAGTGCTTTACATCAAATTGTTAGCGAGGTAATTACCAAGCGGCGCAAAAGCACCGAGCGTTACGACGATTTGATGGCTATGCTGATGGAAATGAAAGATGAGGACACCGGTGAAATGATGAGTGATTTGCAGATAAGGGACGAGGTGGTTACCATATTTTTAGCAGGGCATGAAACGACATCGGTTGCGCTTGCATGGCTGTTTCACTGCCTGGATGAAAATCCTGAGGTGGAACAAAAGCTATTAGCCGAAGCAACGACTGCTTTAAACGGGAGGACACCCGCCCTTGATGATTTGCGGCAATTGGAATATACACGCATGGTGATTGAAGAAACCATGCGCCTTTATCCACCGGTTTGGGGTGTAGGTAGACATGCACTTGAGGATGATATGTTTGGTGAATACTTTATTCCAAAAGATACAAATTGTCTTATCTCGATATATTCTATCCATCGCGACCCGAAATATTGGCCTGAGCCGTTGAAGTTTGTGCCTGAACGTTTTAGCAAAGAAAACAGCAAGGACAGGCACCGGTTTGTTTACTTTCCGTTTGGCGGCGGGCCAAGGTTATGCATTGGCAATAACTTCGCACTGATGGAGATGCAACTAGCCGTGCCTATGATTGTGCAGTATTTTAAAATGCACAAACCGGCAGGTTTTAAATTTGAGCTTGACCCGCTTGTTACCATGCGCCCAAAGCCTGAAATGCAAATGGAGATAAGCAGAAGATAAATTTCGCGTATCTTATTTTGCCCTTTCCACAAGTAACTACATTGTTTTCTGCAAGCAGTGATTAGCAAATTACTTACCGCAAGTTTTTCCTATGAACGTCGTCTGATATAGTAGGAGGCCTGTATTTATTTTGCTCATTAAACTTTAGCCGGTAAAATGAATCTTATTTTTATAATTCGATGCTTTAAATAGCAAAGGAGGAAATCAATTACCTATGCAATTGATTTCCTCCCCCATAAATCGTCAGGCGTACGAATGAAGCAGTGTTGACCTTGTTATATTTTATCCCATAAACCACCATGCAAATTTTAAACGGCGCTAAACTAAGGGCGCATAATTATTTTTTATCGTTATCACTCAATTCCGGAAAGTGGAAGAGGAGTTTTTTGATGTTGTGTATATTATTGACAAGCACTGTTGCTATGGCCTCGCACACCGATACTTTGGGTTATGCAAAACAGTTAAGAAGTGAGGGCAAATTGAAAGAGGCTGCCGGTTGGTTGAAAGCCTATCATGCCAACCATAGTACTGACCTCAATTCTTCGTGGATATATGCTCAAACGCTATACTGGTTGAAAGACTTTAAAAAGGCTGAAAGTATTTATCACGAGGCCATTCTCGCTCACCCCAATAATTATTATTTGCAGCTGGATTATGTTAATGTATTGGTTGCTCTGGGTAACACTAAAAGTGCGAAACCACTATTAAGCAACTACCGAACTTTTGATTCAACAAGCGCAGGTTTTAAATCGGCCGTTGCGGATTTATACTGGAGCGATAAAAAGCGCAAGGCCGGCGAAATTGTGTATCGCAATTTTGCACCAACCGCTGCTGATACATTGAAACGCGTGAAGCAGCTAAAAGGCGAAGCTAGAATTCGTGATTCGTATAAGTTGATTAAAACATATTACGGCGGCCATAGCAGCGATTTAAATACTACCTGGCTGTTTGGGCAAATTGCTTATCTCGATAAACACTTTAAACAATCGAAAAAGCTTTATAAAAAGGTTATAGCGGCGCATCCTGATAATTATTATCTGAAATTGGATTATGCCAAAACATTGGTTGACTTTGCTGACTATAAAGAAGCGAAACCTTTGCTGAGTATGTATCGTGGTTATGATTCTGCCAACCTTGAAATGAGACTTGATTTTGCTAAAGTTTACCTGGCCGAAGGCGAATATGATAAAGCCAAAAAAGAAATCAATGTGGTTTTGGCTAAGGATGGAAAAAACAGCCGGGCACTGGCCTTGTTAGATGAACTACATGCGGCACAAGCTTCCTGGATAAAAATTATGGGGAATTATAATTTCGACTCGCAACCATTGCAAACTATAACTCCGACGGTGGATGCAGGCGTTTATCTGCATCCCGAGGCAAGCCTTAGGCTTAACCTGCAAACGCCGCTATTTATTAGCAATGGTTCTTTGAAGAATGCACAATGGTTGCAAATTGGCGACCAGTCTGCTTTTCGAAAGGCGGGTTTTCAATTTTCGTATGATGCCGGTGTGGTAAAGCAGCCCTATTTGAATAAAATATCGTGGACCGGTAATTTGGAATTAAAGCAATTGCTTTTTAAGCATTTTGTGTTACAGGCTCAAGCTGAGCGAAAACCATATTACTACACTCTAGGCAGTTTAGATACCGTAATAGTGGTGAACAGGTTTTCGGCCTATGCTGAGTGGAACGACTTGAATAGCTGGAATGGCCATATCGCTTTTGAATTGAACCAGTTTCCTGATAAAAATTATACCATTGGCGGTAATGGTTGGGTGTTTACTCCTCCGCTAAAGGTTTCGGTATTAGAGTTTCGCGTAGGGTATGCTTATAGTTATAGCACTTCGAAAAGCAATGGTTTTGTGCCCGAAAATACTTTAGCGCAAATTATAGCCAACTACTCAACCACTACAGATATAACCGGTGTTTACAGTCCTTATTTTACGCCCGATAATATGAGCGTGCATTCTGCGCTTGTGTCTATTGTTGCCCACCCGGCGAAAATATTTGACCTTGGGTTTAATGCCAACGTCGGTTTTTATGCAACTGCTTTAACTCCGTATTTCTACCTTAATAAAAATGCCAGCGAGGCAACATACATAGCCGAGGGATATGCTACTGAGAAATTTTACCCCATGGAGTTCAGTGCTTACGCGCTGGTAAGAATTTCGAAAAAAATAAGCTTAAAAGCGGATTATACTTATCGTAAAACATACTTCTATACCAGTAATACAGTGGGTTTAGGTTTGAAAATAAATTTCTGGAATGAGCAAAAAGGGAAGTAAAAATCTTTGGGAGTTCAGGCAATCGCCGGGGGTAAAAAACATCGACAGGTTTTTTCTGCTCGTGTTAGTAGCCGCCGGTATATTCAGCGTGCTACAATTTGCTGACTGGTGGTTCAGGCAAGATCATATTGCCAACCTCTTGTTCTTCATATTGCTTAGCGTGATATTTTGGTATGGTATTGGCCGGCTAATTTTAATCTGGATTAATTACCTGGGTATTAGCAAGCCAGAACCGGTTATAGCTGAAGAAGGTTTGAGTGTAGCAATTTTTACTACCAGCTCGCCGGGAGAGCCATTGGAGATGTTTGAAAAAACGCTGGCGGCCTGCAAAGAGATTACATACCCGCATACTACTTATTTATTGGATGACACAGGAATACCAGCGTTTAGAGAATGCGCCGAAAGGAATGGGGCTGTTTGGCTTGAATTGGTTGGTTTACCCGGTGCTAAGGCCGGAAAAATTAACGGCGCCCTGAAAAAAACGCACGAAGATTTTATCCTGGTTCTTGATCCTGACCACATTCCGTTTCCGAATTTTTTGGATAATACGTTGGGCTTTTTCCTCGATGAAAAAATGGGGTTTGTCCAGGTATCGCAGGCTTATTATAATCAATACCGTTCGTTTACGGCACATGGCGCCGCTGAGCAGACATATACTTTTTACGGGCCTACACAAATGAGTTTAAGCGGATATGGTTGTAGCGTGGCCATTGGTGCGAATTGTACTTTTAGGAGAAAGGCGCTTGAAAGTATTGGTGGGCATGGAATAGGATTGGCGGAAGATTTAGTAACATCTATTCGCATACACGCCGCCGGGTGGAAATCGGTTTACAACCCGGTTGTGGTTAGCCGCGGTTTGGTGCCGGAAGATTTTGGTTCATTCTGCAAGCAGCAGTTAAAGTGGAGTCGTGGCGTGTTCGAGGTAACCTTCGAAGAGATTCCGAAATTGTTTTGGAAGTTGACGGGTTGGCAAAGGCTTTCTTATTTGTCGATAGGTACTTATTATTTAGTGGGGGCCACTTCATTTTTCTTTACCATCATTCCGTTCCTGTTTTTCTTTACAGGCGTTCTGCCTGCTAAAATGTCGTTTGTTGACTTTTTGATTCGCGGTTCATTCGTTGCGCTTATGGGTGTTTTAATTTACCTGTATATGCAAAAATGGATGTGCCATCCTGAAACCGAAAGAGGTTTGCATTGGCGGGGTATGGTTTTGAAATACGCTTGCTGGCCGGTGTTTTTTCTCGGCTTTTTGCTGGCCGTTGTAAATGCTGATATCCCCTACATACCTACGGCAAAAAAGGCTGTACGCGGTTACTTTACGCCTTTTGCCCGGCCTTTGGTAGCGCATGTGCTACTATTTCTGTTTGCGCTTGGTTCAGTTTTTTTCTATCGCAGATATGTTGCCGATGAAACTGACCTGGTGCTGACGGCAGAAAAGACCTGGGGAATGATGGGCTTTGCATTTATTGCATTTATTATGAGTGTGGGCGGAATTTTGGCAGCCCTTGAAGCAAACTATTTGAAAGAAGAAGACCCCTGGGATAGCGTTGATTTAGGTAAAATTAAAACCAGTAACGATGAAGGCAAAGACATTTAGAATATTTTCAACGCTTGCGGCTGTACTAGCGGGTGTTATCATTGTACTGGTATTGTCTTTTGCAGGTAACAAATCGCGCGGTCCACTGGAGAATTTTTTCACCGGTGCGGGTAACGCGGTGCAGCAGGTGGAAAATAATGTAATCATTAAACAACGGCAGCATAAACGTGCCGATGACCTTACCTGGTTTAACAGTTATATATCTGACCCCGCTAAGCTTAAAAATCCAGCAACTATTTTGTTAGGTGCTTATGATAACCAGATAAGCGAATCATTTAAGGCGGTTACTGAACTTGAAGATTCAATGCATACCAAGTTTCCGCTTATCCATATTTACACAGCGTGGGGAACAAAGGCAGAGGAACAATTTCCGCAGCAACAGGTTGATGCAGTTATTGCCTTAGGCTCTGTTCCGGTTATTACATGGGAGCCCTGGTTATCTGATTTCGATGCTGAAAAATACCCAGCGCTGCGAAAGATGGAGGAGCGTGATAAAGGTGGCCTTGCGGATATTGCCAAGGGGCTTTATGACCCTTATATCAAGCAATGGGCAACTGCTGCTAAAGAATCGGGAACGCCTATATTTTTGAGAGTCGGTCATGAGATGAACGACCCTTACCGGTATCCATGGGGCCCACAAAATAACTCAGCCAAAGATTTTATATCGGCATGGAGGCACATTCACAATGTATTTAAAGCAGCCGGTGCAACTAATGTGATATGGGTTTGGAGTCCGCACCCTGCTTACGGTTTTTTCGATGCATTTTATCCCGGAAGCGCTTATGTGGATTATGTTGGTATCGGAACATTGAATTATGGCACGGTTGCCAGTTGGTCGAAGTGGTGGACTTTCCAGGAAATTTTTGGAAACCATTATAAAGAAATGACGGGCTTTAAAAAACCTATTATGATTACAGAGTTTGGTTGCCTTGCAGTTGGGGGTAGCCGAAGCCAGTGGTTTGGCGATGCACTGGCTTCTTTACCAAAAGATTATCCATTGGTAAAGTCAGTGGTATTTTTTCACTTCTCTGAAGATAAAACGACTACACAACAGGCTATTAACTGGTATATCAAAAACGATGCTCCAACGATTAAATCTATCAGACAACAAATAAGTTTGTGGCCTGATAGTTTGAAAGATGTAAAATAACTTTGAGCTTAGAGATAGGCGTAATACAAGCCTCTGCCAATCAATCCGTTTTCATCAAACTCAACATTAAAGCCAGCTAGCTTGAAAGCTGTAATCATTTCTGCGTTTGATGTCAATCTAAGTTCATGCTTCTCACTGAAATGTTTGAGGCCTTGTTGCGGAGTTCCCACTAAATATTGGATATCAAGAACGGATAAGTCATCTTCCAAATTGCTTTGAGTCATTCTGCAAATCTTTATTTCGTTCTTATCATAAGCCAGCATGCCGATTCTACCGGGGTAGTAATTGACTGGCGTAAACCAGGGCTCAACTATGACCATACCATTAGGATTAAGATGAGCAGCAAAACATTTTAGTGCGCTAACAATATCATCCAGGCGTTTTAGGTAGCCGATGGAGCTGAAAAGACAAAGAATAACGTCATAGTTTTTGTTAAGAGCGAAGTTTCGCATATCGGCAATCCAATAGTTCCCATGCTCATTTTTTGTCTTTGCGATTTCGATGAACTTTGGATTTAGATCAATACCATCAAGAGTATAGGCTTCTTTCAAATATTTATGATGCTCAGCGGTACCACAACCTATATCAAGTAAGCTTTTACAATTGGGATGCCTCAACTTTATGATATCAACGATATTGGTTGATTCCTTTTGATAGTCTTTGAAACTATAAATCAAATCATAAAATTCTGAGCTATCAGTATACATATCTTTTCGCTAAAAATTTTGAGTAGTAACTTTTACTGCTGTTCTTCTTCCTCTCTGTATTTCATAACCTGATCTAAAGCATCAGGCACTACATCGCTAATAATGGTAATGAACGAGCCTTTGCCAGCATGTTTGATTGCGTAGTCAATAGCTTCGCTTTCCTTTTTAAGAACGGTTATTTTCTTTTTGGGATCGATGTTATGAATGCCTTGTGTTATTAGACGGATGATTTCATCATCGGCTTTACCTCGTAGGTTTTTATCCTGGCGAATGATTATTTCATCAAATACCTTTGCGGCTTCTTCACCCAATTCAATGGTGTCGTTATCACGTCTATCACCAACACCGGCTACTATGCCTACTTTGCAGGTGGCGTCGACTTTACCAAGGTACTTGCCAATGGCCTGCATGCCGTGGGCGTTGTGAGCATAATCAATGAGCACTGAGAAATTTTTAAACTGGAACATATTCATACGGCCCGGTGTTTGCGCCGGTGACGGCACAAAGGTTTCGAGCGCAAGCTTAATGTCCTCAATTTTGAAATCGCGCAAATATGCAGCCAGCACAGCGGCCAATGCATTTTGTATGTTGAACTCGGCTTTGCCACCAAAAGTGATTGGCACATTGGTAACCTTATCTACCCGTATTTTCCAATTTCCTTTTAATATGGTTATGTAGCCATGTTCGTAAACACAGGCTATGCCGTGTTTATCGCAATGCTCTTTAATACGCGGACTGTTTTCGTCCATGCTGAACAGCGCAATTTTGCAATCCAGTTCATCGCGCATTTTGTAGACCAAATCGTCATCGGCGTTAAGAATGGAGTAACCATCTTTTAAAACCGAATTAGGAACCACAGCTTTTACACGAGCTAATTGCTCCAGCGTGTCAATGCCTTGCAGCCCTAAGTGATCAGCAGCGATGTTGGTTACAACGGCCATATCGCAGTTATGGAAACCAAGGCCTGCACGCAAAATGCCGCCGCGGGCACATTCAAGCACGGCAAAATCAACGGTTGGGTCTTTCAAAACAAACTCTGCACTGATAGGGCCGGTACAATCACCGCGCATCATCATTTGGTTTTGGATGTATACGCCATCGGTGGTAGTGAAGCCGACCTTATGGCCCATCTGTTTTACGATGTGTGCAATTAATCTCGTGGTGGTTGTTTTTCCATTGGTGCCAGATACGGCGATGATTGGAATACGAGCCGACGCGCCCGGAGGATAAAGCATATCTATAACCGGTTCGGCCACGTTACGGCCAATGCCATCGGTAGGATCTAAGTGCATGCGGAAGCCTGGTGCGGCATTTACTTCCAGTACTGCCCCACCGTTTTCACTAACCGGCTCAGTAAGGTTTTCGGCCATAATATCAATGCCGCAAATATCGAGGCCGATAATGCGCGCAATTCTTTCGGCCATAAAAATGTTGGATGGATGTACCAGGTGTGTTACATCGTTTGCTGTACCACCGGTTGAAAGGTTAGCTGTTGTTTTTAGCCACAGTTCTCTGCCTTTTTCAATGACAGTTTCGAGCGTAAGGTTTTTATCTTTTAAAATGTTGAGGGTTGACTCGTCAACCTTGATTGCAGTTAAAACTTTTTCGTGGCCATAGCCACGGCGTGAGTCGCTGTTTACAATGTCGATTAACTGCTGAATGCTGTGAACCCCATCGCCAATAATGGCGGCAGGTGTGCGCAATGCAGCGGCAACAAATTTGTAATTGATAACTAACACCCGGTAGTCGCGGCCGGTAATAAATTTTTCGCATATAACGGCGCGCCCATATTTTTGTGCCGCATTAAAACCAATTACGGCTTCATCCCAATTGGTAAGATTGGTTGTTGCACCTTTGCCGTGGTTGCCATTAAGCGGCTTGGTTACCAGCGGATAGCCGAATTTATTAATTGCAGCTTTTAAATCATCCTCGTCATAAACTACCGCTCCGCGTGGCACCGGTATCTCGGCTGCTTCAAGCAGGTTCTTGGTATCTTCTTTATCGCATGCAATTTCCACCGCTATACTTGATGTTGTTGATGCAATAGTTGCCTGTATGCGCTTTTGGTTTTTACCGTAACCTAATTGCACTAAGGAGTGGCGGTTTAAACGAATCCACGGAATTTGCCTTTTAATAGCCTCATCAACAATCGACCCCGTGGAAGGCCCGAGACGTTCGTCTTCGCGTATCTCGCGTAACTTTTGAATGCACGCAGGCAAATCGTATAGTGTACTATCCATTAGTGACTGTGCAATATCAACAGCGGCGCGGGCAGCAAAAATGCCGGCCTTTTCTTCGTAGTATGAAAACACCACATGGTATACTCCCTTTTCCGATGTTTCGCGGGTGCGGCCATAGCCGCAGTCCATGCCCGCGAGGGTTTGAATTTCGAGTGCAATATGTTCAATTACATGGCCCATCCAGGTGCCTTCTTTTACTCTCGAGAAAAAACCACCTGGTGCCCCCTCACTACATCGGTGTTCGTACATAGTAGGGAAAGTTGCTTCAAGGCGCTCAGCAAACCCCGGAATTTTGTGCGTGGGCTTCTCTTCTGTTTCCTGAAGGTCGAGGCGCATTACAATTAGCTTATGACGCTTGTTGCTCCAGTAATTAGGGCCTTTCATTACTTTAATGTCGACAATTTTCATGGGTAAAGGGTTTATAGGTTATTGCGCTGGTAATGCCATAGGGGCTTGGCTTTACCTTCTTGCAATTTAAAGTTTTCGTTCAATTGATAAGCATTGTTGAAAAAAAAATTTCATAATACTAATGCTTTTCCCAATTTCGGTTTTCAATTGTGTGGTAAATGATACCTAAAGGAAAACTGATAGCCATAGGCGGAGCTGAAGATAAAGGCACTGACCTTGAAGCGGGAATAATTCAACGGAGCCAACTCAATTTTTTTGAAATTGGCATACTTAAAACTATCAGCAAACTGCTTGCTGATAAAAATGACCGCATTGAAATTATTACTACCGCATCATCGGTACCTGATGAAGTTGGCGAGCAATACACTCTTGCATTTAATAAGTTGGGGTGCGGTAATGTTGGCCATTTAAGAATACGCGTGCGTGATGAGGCACTTGAGTATGAAAGCGTAGAGCGCCTTAAAGCATGCAAGGCCGTTTTATTTTCGGGCGGAAACCAGTTGAGGTTATCATCAATTTTTGGTGGCACAGAGTTTTTAGACATTTTGAAAGAGCGCTATGAAAGCGAGCACTTTTTAATAGCGGGCACCAGCGCCGGTGCCATGGCTATGTCGTTAACCATGATTTATGAGGGGAACGCCACCAATGCTCATTTAAAAGGTGAAGTGAAAATTACCACCGGCCTGGGTTTTATACCGGGTGTAATCATCGATTCGCATTTTAATAAGCGCGGCAGGTTTTCGAGGCTTGCACAAGCCGTTGCAGCAAACCCTGGTACAATCGGTATTGGGTTAGGAGAGGACACCGGTATTGTTGTTAGTAATGGTGAAGAACTGGAGGCCATAGGCTCTGGTTCGGTGATGATTCTTGATGGCAGAAATATTCATCACAATAACATTGCGGATATTGAGTTTGACCAGCCAATTTCGGTTGAAAATATTGTTGTGCACATCATGGCCAAGGGCAATACCTATAATATCAGGTCGCGCAAATTTAGGGGTAACGAGGTTGTGGTTAAACCAGCAGAATAGCAGTGATTGCTTTACTTTTCTATCAGGACCTTTCCGGTAAATAAGGTGCCCGATTGGTTGATTCGAACGACATAAAAACCATTGCATAACCCGGCGGTATTTACGGTAACGTGATGGCTGCTAAAGGTTGTTTCGGCAAATACTTTTTGGCCAAGCACATTAATTATCTCTGTCTGCGGATTGACAAGATAATCACCGGTTATATCACAAACTACATAATCTTTAGCAGGGTTGGGAAATACATATAGTTGATGCTGTAAGGATGGAGCAACATCGGCTACACCTAATGAAGTGCCCGGATCCCAAACCGAATCTGAATACATCATCAACCCGCCCCTCGAATTTCCAATCAAGTATTCCATTTCGCCATCGCTGTTAATGTCGGCAATAGATAAGGTAGAATTATGGCCTACCGGTTGCCCTATAAAATCGGTTGTTATCCGGTTAAAAGTGCCGTTACGTAATTGACCTTGATCAATTACATATTCATAGATGTTTCCTGATAATGAACCTACAAACAGTAACATATTTCCGGCTGAGTCTTTGCGTATAAAGGGCTGGCTATAACCTACAGAGTTTGGCGAAACTGTAACATTGATATTTCCGAAATTCGGGTTTACGGAGTCAGCATTGAAAACTGCCGAATCTTTGGTGCCGAAATTCCAGTAATAAGAAAGAGTGCCGTTTTGATTGCCCACAATTAGGTCATTCAGCGAATCGCCATTTACATCGTAAATAAAAGGAGCGCTGTATAAGCCCACGTTAATATTGAAGTATTGGGCCTGGGTCATTGATGGGTAGGAAGAACCGGTAGTGCCTGTGTTTTTAAAATAATGAATATTACCGGTAATATCACCAAGTAACAAATCCGCCTTCCCATCGCCATCTAAATCGCCGAATGCGGGGTTTGCTCCTTGCAGGCCATATGTGCTCATATTGTTGTAATCCTCGGTTAGCATAGTAAATTGAGGGTGCGTGGCATCACCGGTATTTTCATAAAACGCCAGGGTAGATTTGTATGGATTGGAAGGTACAAAGTAACCGTAGTTGCCTACTACTATGTCCTGCAGTCCATCGCCGTTAAAATCATAAAATACAGCTTTTGACGCCGTACCAAAATCGAGCATGCTATGCACTAAAAACGAATCGCTTTGATACTCGTACCTGCAATTGACGTTACCGGTGTTTTTATAATACATCACATTTTTTATATCGCGCGCCTCGGTAGTTTGGTTAGGTGCAACCAGCAAATCTTCTTGCCCGTCGGCGTTTACATCAACTCCAAATCCGGCAGGGTAAGTGCGCATTACAATTGGCACATCGCACAAAGGATAGCTCGAATCAACCAGGCAGATATTTGCGTACGAGCTATCGCCACAGTTTTGCAGAAAACTAAGATTATCGTAACCAATATTACCATTCAATAAATCAACGGTTCTGTATTGAAGGTCCTGCACGGCATAAAGGCTATTGCCGGCATGTCGTGGGCCATGGGGTTGAGTAGTATCCTGGCCCGTTCCGCCTTTGCAGGTTATATTTAGTTCAATTGAGTTGCTTCCAGCATTTTGGCTGAAGTTTCCCCAGCAGGAGCTAGCCAGGACGTAATTAAAAGAATCAATATCGTAATGAGGGTTACCCGGGTGCTCCTTACTTTGGTTCTCGTAATACACCACATTGGTTCCAAACACTGCATAGGTTAAAATATCAATATCACCATCACGGTTTACATCGGTAATAACGGGTATATCGGCATAGTTCGCAAAGGCAATTGCGGTAAAGGGCGAATCGGTTAAGTACCGAATAACAGGGCATACTAAATCGTAATGCAAAAGGCCGTTTTGCATGCTGCCTTTAAAAACTTCTATGCCGGCCTGCGAACCGTTAAATGTAAATAAGTCGGGTATGCCATCATGATTATAATCGCGAAGTAGCGCAAACTGGCTAAGCCCGGATGGGAATAGGGCCTCGTATTGAGGAGCGTATGTATACATTGAATCGGTGCCACTGCCATTGCTGAGATATGTAATAACCTTATTACCTTCTCTATCGAATATAAACAGGTCCTTAATCCCATCATTGTTCAGGTCGCCGGATGAAAACTGGGGGGCATTTACGCCTCCTGTCCATGCGGCGGATAGCAAGGCTCCGTTTTTATAAACCGGTATGCTGATAACCCTGTTTTTTGAGTTTTGGCCGTTTACGTGCACACTCCATAAAATCAAAATAGAAGCCAGCAGGCGATTCAGCATTTATTTTACATTTTAAATATTATAAAACAAATGTGCGATACTCGAAGTCCGGATTAAAAATCGCACATCGTATATCGCACATTACAAGGTCAAGGCAGGTTATTACCTGTTGCCAAAAATTAATTAGTTACAATTAGTTTTTGGGTAGTTTCTTTGCCGCCAATATTTACTGATACCAGATATACACCGGCTGCCAAATGATATTGTTCGGTATGTATTGGTAACGAATATTTACCCGATGGCTGATTAGTGTTGCTTAGCAAGGTGCCAATTTTGTTACCGGTAACATCGTAAAGGCTAATATCAACGGCCTGTTGGTCGGCAATTTCATATTGAATTACGAATTCATCGGCCAAAGGATTAGGGAAAATTTTGATTGAGGTCTGCTCCTGGGGCACAGTTGCAACAGCAGTTATGTTATCGCCGGGAACGTAGAAGAAACCTACATCCATCATTTCATCTAATGCCGAAAATCCCCAAACCACCGGATTAGGGCCAGCGGTATTTATCCATGTTGCTTCTCCTATAAGGCCATTAAGTGGGTTAACGGGAAATAAAGAGTCGCCTGGCCAGGTACGGAAAGTAACATGTGGCCCCCAGCGGTAATATCCTACATCATATCCATCTTCATAACTATAATTGCCATTGTAAATTTGCGCGCCTTTCGATCCATCCGGATTTCGCAGCCATACGTTAAACGCAGTGCCATATTTATGGGTATGCGTATAGAGCTTCCAGATATTCCAGTTCTGTGTTTGGCTGCTATCAAGGTCGGTTATTCTAAAGGTATGGGGTTGGCCATCTTCAGGTATAGATATATCGAGGTTTGGAACATTATTTACCTGCATATATTTTTGCGCTGTTCCAACCGGTTGAGTATAGAAATTTATGTAAAGGTCTGTACTATAAATAGAATCGAGGCTTGGATTTTGGATATGTATATCGAAGTCGAACAATTGGCCTTGAGGAAAATAGAATGCCGTGCCGGTAGGTAAGGTATAGCTCCATAAACCTGCAGCTGTGCCTATGCCATAAAGATCATTCTCCATAGAACTTTGAGCGAGCGGTCTAAGGCCATACGGGTATTGGGACGCGGAGCCGGGTTGAAATAGTAAAATTTGAAAATGATGATCATTAGCCGGCATCATGGTGCTTATTTCTTTGGCCTCAATAGCAGCGGTTAAATGTGGATCGATTTTATAGAAAAGTTCAGTATCGCGGGTAGCGGCACTTAAAAATATTCTTCCGTAATATATTTGGAATCCGGTACCGGGTGCAGGCGCAGCATGCGGGCTATAGGTATCGTCAATTCCACCAGTGCGGTAATAACTGTTTATCACGGCGGTATCAATAACATTACCCGTTTCAGGTGCTCCAAACAAAATCCATTGCCGTATTAGTTCAATTTCGTTGTTAGCGAGGGCAGGAAGGCCGCTTGGCATATCTAACCCTTCCGATGGATGGTTCAGCTTTAAACCATCGCTTATACCATGGGCTACTTTGCGTAGCAAAAAGCTGCGCTGTACATCGCCGGGTGTAATGATTTTGTTAAAGCTGGCCACAGCCGCAGGATTTAGGGGAGTAAGATTGACCACCTCGTGGTAAAAAGAATCGGCAGAAACATTGATGTTAAATGTTGGCACGGTTCCATCATGACATGAAGAGCCGGCGCAGTGCGTTTGGATTATTGAATAAACCTGAGCGTAAGTGCTCTGCGCCTTCAATGAATTTTGAAGGGAGCTTATTACAAAAAACGCAATCAACAGGGGTGAAAACTTCTTCATAATTATTAGTGTTTTTTTAGTTTATATTAAAACGAAACCAGGTTCGTTGTTAATTCAAATTCCTATCACCATTGGTGCCCCCGGCCTCCGGAAAAACACCTTTTACATTTACTGCCGATCAATTAATAAAACTATCACTCTGTTATTATCAACTTCTGTGTTTCGATTTTACCACCAATGTTAAAATTAACCAGGTAAATGCCCGGCTGTAATTTATATTCAGATGCGTTAACATCATGCGTGTACTGACCGGGGGCCTGCCCTTGTTCATTTACAAGGTTGGCAACTTTATGGCCAAGTACATCTAATAAATCAACCTGTACGTGTGCCGGTTGATCAAGGTCGTATTTAAGTATAAACGCATCGGATACCGGATTAGGAAATACCCGGGCAGAGAAATTGTTGGCCGGAACCGTATTTACCGCAGTAGGTAGCGCTTCGCCATCAACATAATAAAAGTAAACGGCCTCCATTTCATCGAGCGATGAGAAACCCCACCAAACTGTATCGGGGCCCATGGTATTAAGCCAGGTAGCTTCGCCAATAACACCTGTTAATGGATTTATTGGGAACAGAGAGTCGCCGGGCCAAGTGCGGAATGTTGCGTGCGGCCCCCAACGATAATACCCCACATCAAAGCCATCTTCATAGCTATAGTTACCGTCATATATTTGTGCGCCCTTGCTTCCATCGGGGTTTTGCAGCCAAATATTAAATGAGGTGCCGTACCGGTGGGTATGGCTACTGAGTTTCCACAAATTCCAATAGTTACTACGGCTGGAATCCTGGCAAAGTAATGGATAAGTATGCGTATGTCCGTCTTGCGGTATGGATATATTCATGTTAACGAATGACTCCATTCTCATATATGTGGTAGTAGTAGTAGCGGGTTCGGTATATACATTTATATACATCTCGCAACTGTAAATTGAATCGTGATAGGATGGATTAGTTAAATGAAGATCAAGATCGAACATTTGGCCCGGGTTAAAGTAAAATGCAGTACCTGTAGGTAATTCGATGCTCCAGGTGCCGGTTGAGCCAATGCCAAACTGGTCGTATTCCATTGAGCCATCTGAAAGCGGCCTGATACCATAAGGATAATTCAAATCTCCTCCCGGTTGAAAGAGATACATAATAAAATGATGGTCATCTGAAGGCATCATATAAGAAACCTTATAAGCTTCGATGGCTTGAGTGATGTGTGGGTTAACTTTATAAAATACTTCGGTATCGCTAATTCCTTTATTCATAAAAAAGCGGCCGTAGTAAATTTGGAAACCGGTTCCGGGAGCCGGAGGGTCGTGCTGGCCATAAACATCGTTCATGCCACCTGTGCGGTAATAAGTATTAATAATAGAGGTGTCAACAACATTGCCGGTTTCAGGCGCACCATATAGTATCCATTGGCGCACCAACTCAATTTCGTTATTGGCAAGTGCCGGCAAACCATTAGGCATATCCAATCCTTCGGCGGGTTGATTTAGCTTTAATCCATCGCTTATGCCATGCGAAATTTTGCGCAACAAAAAGCTGTGTTGCACATCGCCGGGAGAAACCAGGGTATTGTAGTTTGCAGCTGCAGCCGGATTTACGGGTGTTTTGCCAATAATTTCATGATAAAATGAATCGGCGCTTACGTTGATATTGAATGTGGGTACCGTACCATCATGACAGGAAGAGCCCGCACAATGGGTTTGAACCAACTGGTATACCTGGGCATAGGTGCTTTGGGCAGCCACGGGGCTTTTTACCTGAAATAGTATTAAGGCTAAGAACAACAGGGGTAAGAAATGTTTCATGAAATGAGATTTCTTTTTTATTTAATCAGCGAATCTAGCTTTACACAATGTTAAATCCAAGTTTTAGGCTATGTATTTTAAAGGGGCCCCCAATGTGGCTTAATTTGTGGATAAAGATGTTGGAGCCCCGTCAGTAATTCGGTCAAAAAGTATATTTTTAACCATCATTTATTTTTTTAACCTAAATCATAAAATTATTGCTATGAAATTTTTTACCCTTCTGTTAATAACAACATTTATTTCCACCTGGGCTATTGCCCAGGATACTATTCCTAACGCTGGGTTTGAAAACTGGACAGCCAATGTTGTTCCGGCGTATAATAACCCTGACGGTTGGACGACCCTAAATCCACTTACCGGCGCACTGAACGTGTTTACCGCTTTCAAAGATTCTACAGTTGTGCATTCGGGACATTATTCAATTAAGCTTGTAACCAAATCTGTAGCGGGTCAAACGGCTCCTGGTATTTTAACCACGGGAACCGTAAACGCCGGCAGTGGCAACATAACAGGTGGCGTTCCTATTGCATCGCGTCCGGCTTATTTAAGCGGATGGTATCAATATTCTCCGGTAAGTGGCGATACCGCGGCGGCGTCTATTTTGCTTACCAAATGGGATGCGGTTGGTGATTCGGAAATTATTGTTGGCCAGGCCAGTAAGAATATTGGATCTGCAGCCAGCAGTTGGACCTCGTTTTCGATGGCTATTAACTATTTAACGAACGCTACACCTGATACCGTATTGATTTCGTTTTTCTCCAGCGCTACTCAAGCTGGTGCAGTGAATAGCACACTTTGGCTTGATGATTTAAGCTATACAGCCATTAATGGAATAAATGAAATAGAAAATAGCCCGATGAGTTTATATCCTAACCCGGCTAGTCAACAAATCAATATTGACAACGGGAATATGCAGGCTGCCAGCGTTAATTTGTACGCAGTTGATGGCCGTTTTATTAAGTTGATAAAAATGCACGAAGGTCTAAATACATTGGATGTTAGCTCGTTGCCTGCCGGTGTTTACATTTTGAGTGGGGTAGGAACTGAAGGGAATGTCTACCATTCATCGGTAGTGATTGATAAATAATAGGTTTAATGTTAAAGAAATTGAAGGGGCCGCAAAACGGCCCCTTTTTTATTGAGTTGGGTGCCTGGCTAGCGACTAATATTTTGGCAAAACCAATTAACCTGAACACTTATTTGGTTTTTCCGTTTTATTTTTTCTAATTTTCAATTTACAAACCCCTGTAACATGAAACACTTATACCTTGTTTTATTCATTGCCTTTTTAAGCTTCTTCTCGCTTGAATCTAATGCTCAATGCAGTAATGGCCGCTATTACAATGCAATTTTTAGCGAAGCGGTAACCACCGTTGCATATGGCAATGCTGTTGAGTTTGACGGTAAAGACACTACCCTGTTGGTAGATATTTACCAGCCGACAGGCGATAACTTTGCCCGCAGGCCATTAATGATTTTTGCTTTTGGCGGAAGCTTTACAGCCGGTGTTAGGCAAAGCCCTGATTTGTTGCAGATATGCGATTATTTTTCGAAACGCGGCTATGTATGCGCCTCAATTGATTACCGCCTGGGTGTACCAAACGGCAATGGTAACGATACCAATATGTTTGCGGCTTTGTATCGCGGCGTGCAGGATATGAAAGCGGCAGTGCGTTTTTTTCATAAGGACGCTTGCACCGGTAACCTTTACAGGATAGATACCAACCAGATATTTATTGGGGGCGTTTCGGCCGGTGGATTTATAGCCTTAGATTATGCCTACATGAAATTTGATTTTTTTTCAAGGCCGGTTCCCGGATTTGCTGCTCCTATAATTAATCAACTTGGTGGTGTTGACGGTAATAGCGGAAACCCGGGTTACTCGCAAACAATTAAGGGTGTGATTGACTTGAGTGGTGCTATTTACGATACGGCCTGGATACAGCCCGGCGACCCCATGTTAGTAGGTGAGCATGGCACTTTTGATAGCACGGTAACGTGTTGGTGGGATAGTGCTTATGCCGCCAATAACATAAGGTCAGATTTTTTTGGAGGAGGAGATATTAAAAACCGGATGGATCATCTTGGTTTTCATGATACCATTAATCTGTTTGTTAATGCAGGCCATTGCCCTTTTATTATTCCTTTTGACCAATCACTTCCTTCTATCCTGAATGTGACTCATTATATGGATACTACTGAATGGCTGATACGCGATTTTCTTTATCAAAATGTAACGTGCGATTCGACCATTGCGGGTATTGAAGAGCAGGAAAGTAATTTGGCGGTGCAAGTTTACCCCGTGCCTTCAAACGATGAGGTTGTAGTTTACTCGCATCAGCCTAACCAGTTGCAGGTATCGGTTATCAATTTAATGGGCCAGGTATTGCATACCCAGGTTTTAGATGCCAACTCGGTGCTTACTTTGTATAAGCAAGATTTTAGTGCAGGTATTTACCTGTTGCAGTTTAGTGATAAAGGCACTAATAAGACACTCAAAACTGATAGGATAGTTTTCTACTAAATTTTATCTCTGGTTAATTTAAAAGAAAGGGCCACGCTTAATAAACGTGGCCCTTTCTTTTAATACTTTACCTGTTGCATAAAATAAAGCACGGTTCCATCTGGGTCTTTAAAGTGCGCAAACTTACCTGACTTGCCATCTTCGGCTTTAAAAGGAATTTGATTTTGCTCTAACAAGGTTTTTGCCTCATTAATATCATCAACCAAAAAACCTATCGAAACGCTTCCGCTCCCGCTTTTTTCATTGCCACCTGGATGAAGGCCAATGGTTATGCCGGTAGTAACAACACGGGCATAATGGTTACCCCAGCGGTTTTGTAAGGTAAGCCCCATTTTTTCATAAAAGGAAATGGCTTTATCCATGTCTTGTACCATAATGGTAATGTCTGTTTCCTTAATTACAGGCATAATGCTGGTGTTTAGTTTTAACGAAGCTAACTAGTAATGTTGAGATGCGGATATTCCAAAAGGATTTGACGAACTATAAAAATGTTCGTCAAATCCTTTGGAATAAAGTGCTGGTAAGTTTTGGTTTACCTAAGTAAGGTCACCCCGCCCCTGGCATCAATATGGTCGCCATTGCAAACATACTTGGCAACGTAAACATATACGCCCTGAGGTGCAGGTTTACCGCAATACTGTCCGTCCCATGTTGCAGTTTCATTGTTTGTTTCAAACACCTTTTCACCGGTCCGGTCAAAAATGCTTATGGAGAAATACTCCGAAGGCTCAACGTTCATACCCTTGATTAAACCAAATTGATCATTGTGTCCATCGCCGTTTGGTGTAAATACATTTGGAATGAAGTAATGATCGCGGCATGAGTTAGTATCGCAGGTTAAAACATTAATCGAGTCGGAGGCGGTGCAACCGTTGTTATCGGTAACGGTGCAGAAATAGGTGCCAAACATTGATACCGAATTATATTCGGTAGCTGCGCCATTACTCCAACTATAACTGCTGAAAGGCCCACCGACTGAAAGATTAACCGTTTCGGTGCACAGGCGTATTGTGGATTGACAATCGAATTGTATTTGGGGATAGTATGAAACCCTGATGCTATCGCCGGCATGGCACCCAAAAGAATCAGTAACGTTTACGTAATACAAGCCGGCGTGATGCACTAAATAGGTAACACCAGTGGAGTTGTTTTGCCAAATCATACCCGGGAAGTTACCACTCACGGTTAAAAGTAGCGTTGAATTTGGACATAACGTTGTATCGTTGCCAAGCCCGACGGTAGGTGAATGAACAGTAACCACAATACTATCAGCAACCGTACAACCTGTTGAAGTAGTAGCGGTAACTATATAATCGCCTGACTGCGTTACCGTGTAGGTTGAACCGGTTGAGCCATCTTGCCAAATAATGCTTGTAAAGTTGCCGGCAATCTGCAATTGCACGGTATCGTGGTTGCAAATTGAGGTGTCGTTTCCAAGGCTTATGCTTGCGGCAATATCATTTATGGTTATACTATCACTGGCCTTGCACCCGTAAATATCGGTTACTGAAACTTTATAGAACCCGGCCTGTGTTACGTTGTAAGTTGAAGCGGTTGAACCATCCTGCCAGATAATGCTTGTGAAGTTGCTGTTAACGGTAAGGGGCAAATTAACGGTGCCGCATATGGTGGTATCATTACCAAGATTTACAACAACGGTATCTACATTTACGTGAATGGTATCAGATGTTATGCAGCCCTGACTGGTGGTTACTTGTACGTAGTAAAGACCGCTATCTACTACTGTAAATGTTTGATTGGTTGAGTTATCCTGCCATTTAATGGTGGGGTAAGCACCGGCATTAAGCACTACGGTTTGGCCGGCGCAAATGGTAGTATCATTCCCCAAATTCAAATTGGCTGAGCCAAATACATCAATAGAAAAAGAACCCGATTGGCCCGAACAGCCATCAGTACCGGTAGCAGATAAGCTGTATGTGCCGCTGGTGCTTAAGGTAATACTTTGGGTATTGGCGCCGTTACTCCAGTGGTAACTTTGCATACCCGCAGGGCCTGTTACGGTTACGTTGCTGCTTTGGCATATTTGGTAGCAACCGGCAGGGAACAACGTAAAATCGGGTGACGCTGCAAAATTTACCGTTGCGTTGTTATGGCTTGTGCAACCAAAACTATTAGTGGCAACAACAGCGTAATACCCGCTTTGATAAACTACGTCAGTATTTCCGCTAATACCGTTGCTCCATTGGTAAAGGTCTGTGCCGCTAACGCTTAAAACTACCGGTTGGCCCGAACAAACCGTACCCGTAGGGGCTTGTAAAATAGATGGCATTGGTGGTGCAGGAGCTACAGCAATAGTGGTTATAGCTGAAGTGTCTTTACAACCGTTTGGATCGGTAATTACTAATTGGTAATTACCTGATTGTGCGATAGTAGCATTCCAATAACTTAAATTGTTTAACGTGCTTACTACGGTGTTATTAAGATACCACTCATAAGTAACACCACTGTAAGGCAGGCCGGTTAAATCCAGCATAACGCCTTCGCAGATATGGGTTGCCCCACCAGGATTACCAATAAATGCCGGTGGCGGAATATTTTCAATAACTATAACCGTATCGCTAAAACCGCTGCAGCCGGTGGTGAGGTCTTTTACCCAGGCGAAGTAAGTTCCACCATGTGTTACATGTATACTTGTTGTGGTATCGCCGGTGTTCCAGTAAATACTATAACCTGTTGGTAAACTTAAATCGACGGATGAATCCTGGCAGAATGTAAGTGGTCCGCTGGCATTAACAGGTAATGCTCCAAATTGATTTACCGGCACCGATTGTGTTGCAAGGCTGGTGCATCCGTTGGCATCCGTTACAGTTAAATTAACCGTGTAGTTAGCAGCGGTGTGGAAATAGGTAACAGGGTCGTAATAATCGGCAGTTTCACCATTACCAAAACTCCATGCATAACTGGCAATAAGGTTGCTATGGATGGTGGCATCGTTAAACAGGGCGGGGTTATCTTTACAAACATCGGAATAAGTAAAGTTTGCTACCAACTGGTTGGTTGATATTGGTTTTTGCCTTGAGTCAGTACAGACGCCATCATTAAGCGTTAAGGTAACCTGGTAAGTAGGCGAGGTGCTGGGATAAGTGTGGTTGACAACAGGTGTGGTTGCTGAAGTAACCCCATCGCCAAAGGCCCATAAAACTGAAGTTACCGGCAGCGCTGATGTTGAAGTATTTGTAAGCGTAGTTGCACCATTGCATACACCGGAACTTGTAAAGTCTATATTCATTACGGAAGTAATATTCAAAGTTTGGCTGCATTGGTACCAGTTTGTTCCATCGTTTGAATAATTAAGGAAAACGGTTTTTGTACCGGGCGATGTAAAACGGTGTGTTGGGTTACTCAATGAACTATAAACGCCATCGTTGAAATTCCACAGATAGTAGGTAGCGACTACACCCGGAGTAAATTGAACGGGATTGCAAATTGGGTTATTAGTGGTAAATACCGGGCTAAGACCGGGGCAGGCCAATATAACCGAGGTGCAAGGGGGGCATCCGGTGCACTGCATAGTTGTTGTTGTAATAGTAACGCTTTGTGTAGCTGTGCAGCCGTATTGGTTAGTCATGGTTGGAGTGCCGAATACCAGATTGCTCATAACTCTATTTTTTAAAAAGTGGAATTAGCGAATGCTTAAACATTTAAGGTAATGTTTAAGCATTCGCTTCACTCGCAGTGCCTCGTTAGCAATGACGCGCCAAGTGGGGAAAACATGGTGGGGGGTAATTTTTGCACCGGTAGTTACGGATGAAAATGGGTGTATTTTTTTATTACCAGGAATGATTATTTTAAGGCATTAAATGCTTATAATAAATTGCTTATAAATAACGATTTATAGAAAAGTTTACACTTGAAAAAATGATTGATTTTGGGACAATTTGGGTTGGACAGTGGGTTTAAAATCAGTGGTTTATATATAATGATTTATAAAAAAGTTTACAAAAGTTTACAGAATTCGGAATTTCGAGTTTCGGGTTTCGAGTTTCGAGTTGAGATGCAAAAAGTTGACAAAACTTGACAAAACCCGACAAATTCTAGAATTCCGAGTTTCGGGTTTCGAGTTTCGAGAGGTGTAAGGGGGGTATCTAATGTGATTGACTTAAGAAAATTGCCATGCGACCCACTCTGGGGTCGAATATCTTCTTTATGGATTATTTCTATAAAGCTGTGACCTCGCTGAGGTCAACATCAACTTAAGTCAACAAAATTGGGGGGGTATCATTTTGGGGTTGAAATTGGGGTAATGGATTGAAGGTCAATATACATGGTTTTTAAAAGTGGGTACCCCCCGCGTTGTGGTTCCCCACTTTTATACTGTTGAACAGCCAACTCACCCAGCTGCCTGTCGGCATCTTCCCTCTCTCTCAAAAAACCAAGCTGCGCAAGGTAATTTGACATAGAGGGAAGAACCAAATTATTAATTATTGACCGTAGATTTTTTTGGGCTGTTCCGATAGCTATCGGGAGCGGAGGGAACCCCATATATAAATAGATGCTGAATAGCCTTATATTGGCGGCCGGAAAGGCGATTAACCCCGGGGTTTCATTTATTTCGGCCAAACCTTTTGAAAAATCATCTAAGTGGTTATATTTGCGTCCCTTTTTAACGAGAGGGGTGAGGGGCTATTGGCGGAAGTCGAAGTCAAAGGTCGCTTTGAAATTTTGGAATAGGGGCATGGTGCAGTGGTAGCATACGGGTCTCCAAAACCCTTGACGTCAGTTCGAATCTGGCTGCCCCTGCAAGTATTTTTTAGTTGAAGTAGTTTAAAAAACAGGAAGATGAACAAGATTACAACATACTTTGAAGAAGCTTACGACGAGCTGATGCATAAAGTGACCTGGCCTACCTGGGGAGAGTTACAAGACAGTGCCGTAGTGGTATTGATTACAGCTGTAATTATATCGTTTGTGGTGTTAGGTATTGATATCACCTTTAAGGAAGGAACTTCATTCTTGTATAAAATAATTATTGGAAGCTAACATGGAAGAAGGGAAAAAGATAAGTGTAGTACGTGTAATAAGCGGCCAGGAGCGTAAAATAAGAGAGCACATTTTGCTTGAAATTAACCGCGCTAAATGGGATCATATTGTTACTGCCATATTAGTACCTACCGAAAAGATATATACTATCAAAAACGGTAAAAAGACTATAAAAGATAAAACCCTTTACCCGGGTTATATATACATGCAGGTTGATGAGAAGAAAATAACCCAGGAAGTTTGGACAACGGTTAGACAAGTGCATGGAGTGTTAGGGTTTTTAGGATTTCTTTCGAGAGCAGAAGAGTTTAAGATGTTGGGTAAGGCCGACGAAATGCTGGATGCTAACGAAACAATGGCTGAGCCTTATATTATTAATGAAGAAGTGAAAATTATTGACGGGCCTTTTAATGACTTTTTGGGCACTATTGAAGAGATAAATGCCGATAAGAAGAAGTTGAAAGTGATTGTAAAAATATTTGGCAGAAGAACACCGGTTGAGGTTGGTTTTGTGCAGGTAGAGAAGATATCGTAACGGATAGCCCCTTCCTCCCGATAGCTATCGGGACCCTAAAGGGGAAACCGGGATAGGAGAAAAGTAAAAAGTATTCAATATTTAATTAGTTAATCGTAATTCAAGAATAAAATGGCAAAGGAAATTCAAACATTCATCAAATTGCAGGTAAAAGGCGGTCAAGCGAATCCTGCTCCACCAATAGGCCCGGCGTTGGGTTCAAAGGGTGTGAACATTATGGAGTTCTGCAAAAGATTTAACGCTGTATCGCAAGATAGGATCGGTAAAGTTCTTCCTGTAGTAATTACCGTATATACCGACAAGAGTTTTGACTTTATAGTTAAGACCCCACCGGTACACGCATTATTGATGGAGTACACTAAGAAGACTGCAGGTTCGGCTGAGCCAAACAGAAAGAAAGTTGGCACCGTTAGCAAGGATATTATTGAGAGAATTGCTAAGGAAAAAATGCCAGACTTAAACTGCTTTACTGTTGAATCGGCCATGAGTATGGTTGCAGGTTCGGCTAAGAGTGCAGGCTTTAACGTAGAAGGATACTAGTTTCGAGTTTAGGATTTCTAGTTACGAATTAAATGCAAGTTTAGCCCGAGACGCAACTAGAAACTCGAAATTTGAAACTCGAAATTATTATATAACCGAGGAAGGGTTTCATTGACCCGTAACAACCTCAAAAACCAGAATCAATGAAATTAACTAAGAAGAGAAAAGCCGTTGCAGGCAAGGTTGATGCTAATAAGCTATACAACCTACAGGACGCCGCAAAGCTTGTAAAGGAAACAACTACCTGCAAATTCGATGCATCGGTAGATTTACATATTCAGTTAGGTATTGACCCTAAGAAAGCTGACCAGGCCGTAAGAGGCACAGCTGCGTTACCACACGGAACCGGTAAAACCAAGCGCGTATTAGTTTTAACCTCGCCAGACAAAGAAGAAGATGCAAAGAAAGCAGGTGCTGACTTTGTAGGTTTAGAAGAGTTTGTTCAGAAAATTGAACAAGGCTGGACTGACTTTGACGTGGTTATTGCATCGCCTAACGTAATGGCTAAGATTGCGAAAATAGGTAAGATATTAGGACCACGTAACTTAATGCCAAACCCTAAATCGGGTACTGTTACACCTGATGTAGGCAAGGCAGTTGAGGAAGTAAAGAAAGGAAAGATTGCCTTTAAAGTAGATAAGTTTGGTATTGTACACAGCTCAGTAGGCCGCGTATCATTCTCGGCTCAGCAAATCAATGAAAATGCTGAAACACTGTTACAGGTACTTGCTAAAATGAAACCTGCTACGGCAAAAGGAATTTATTTTAAGGGTATCAGCATGGCGTCTACAATGAGCCCTGGTATTAATGTAGATTCTAAAACTGTATCGGGCTTAGCTGTTTAAGCAGGCTAAATTCTTAATCTTCAAAAAAAGGAAATCATGGAAAAAAGTAAAAAAAACCAGGAAATAGCTGACTTGAAAGAGAAGTTCAGCAACTCAACATATTTTTATATTACAGATTCTTCAACTTTAACAGTTGAGAAAATCAACAAGTTCCGCCGTCTTTGTTTCAACTCGGGTATTGAATACCGCGTGTCGAAAAACACTTTAATCCGTAAGGCATTAGAGCAAGTTGGCGAAGGATACGAAGCTTTGTATCCCTTGTTGAATGGCCCTACAGGTGTAATGTTCTCAACTGATGGAGCATCACCGGCTAAGGTTATTAAAGAATTCAGAAAAGACGGAACACGCCCGGTATTGAAAGGCGCTTATATTGATTCGAGCATTTTTGTTGGCGACGACCAGTTAACGGTTTTAGCAGCATTAAAGAGCAAGAAGGAATTGCTTGGCGAAATCATTGGCCTGTTACAATCGCCTGCAAAGAACGTTATTGGTGCTTTGCAAGCTTCTTCAGGGCAAAAAATCGCTGGTTTGTTAAAGACTCTGGAAGAAAGAGCCAACTAAACATAACCATTATGGAATACAGAAAGCCCTATCGAAAGATTGGGCTTTTTTGTTTTGGGGCGGCACTCGGTCTTATTCAAAAATAATGATATTTTTAAACCATGTTTAAATGGTTAGAAAAGTATTTCACCTTTAGCCGGACAGAGCGCAATGGCATTGTTGTGCTGATACTGTTGTGTCTCCTGGTCCTTATTGCACCACGCGTTTACTTCTATTTTAAGCCTGTTGAACACGCCGATAACTCCAAGTATAAAGCCGAGATAGAAGCCTTCGAAAAAGGCCTGCCCCTTAACGAGGACCTTACTGATACCACTGCAGGGGCCGACAGTTCATCTACTCACCACGATACCACCATCATCCAAAAACTCAAGCGCCGCCAGGCCACCTACTTCGAGTTCGACCCCAACAAAATAGGAGTGGAGGACTGGGTGCGCCTCGGCTTTACCGAAAAGCAGGCCCAAAGCATTGAGCTATACAAACAAAAAGGCGGCAAGTTCTATCGCCCGCAAGACCTCATGCGCCTCTATGTTATGGACGAAGAGCACTACTACAAACTAAAACCCTTCGTCAAAATCGACCTCTCCGCCCTCCCTAAACGAAACTACGATAGGTATTAAACGAGAGGTTAAAACTCATGGCCCATTGCTCAAAGCTCACAGCTTTTATTACATTACGCCCTCAAATATCTGCCATGAAAAAGCTACTCATCATCCCCGCTTTACTGCTATTGCTTTCATCCTGTCAAAAAAGCTTCGATACTACTAAACAAGAGTTTATCAAAAAGCTATGGGTAACCTACCCCGGCTTCGCTACCTCGCAGGGCTATCACAAATACGACAGCGTTTTGGTGGTTCCCAACCAGGAATCGCGCTATGCCGAGCTTAGACTTGCCAAGTGGATTGAGAACGAATTGGCCGACTTCAAATTTGAAAAGCTAAGCGCCAATGATAAAACCGACTACCGCATTTTGCAAGACTATGCCAAAAGCATACGATTTAATGTTAATGAGTTTAAAAGCCACGAATGGGACCCCTCATCATACAACCTCGGCGGCGCCATCTTCGGCGTTATGGATTACAAAGGCGAAAGCGTTGACGATAAACTTCGCGCCATATCTTCCAAACTCAAAAACGCACCGGCCTACTTCGAAGCCGCTAAGGCCAACATACACAACCCAACCTTCGAGCACACCTCGCTGGCTATAAAGCAAAACAACGGCTCGCTCTACTTCTTCAAAAGCGTCTTCCCCGACTCACTCGCTACCTCAAAGCTAAGCGATGCCGAAAAGGCCGCCTTTAATACCAACGCCGCCGCCGCTCAAAAAGCCATCGAAGGCTACGTTAGCTTTTTGCAGACCGATGTGCTGGCCAAGTCCGACACTACCAAAATGCGCAGCTTCCGTATTGGTAAATCCCTCTATGCTAAAAAGTTCCTCCTCGATATCGACTCTCGCTACACTGCTGATGAAATGTATGCCAAAGCCGAAGCCCGCAAAGCCTGGCTGCACCAGGATATGAACCGGTTGACTGATAGCCTGTGGCCCAAGTACCTTGCCAAAGTTGCCGCACCGGTCGATACACTTGCCAAAATCAAAATGCTGATTGACAAAATAAGCGAACAGCACTGCCAGGCCGACTCATTCATGTCCACTATCGAAAAGCAACTGCCCGAGCTTACTACCTTTATTAACGCCCACCACCTTATTGATTTAGACAGCACCAAGCCGCTTAAAGTGCGCAAAACCCCCGAGTATGCCGCCGGTGTTGCCGGTGCCGGTATTGATGCCCCCGGCCCTTACGATAAACAGGCTGCCACCTACTACAATGTTACCCCCCTCACCGGTTACACGCCCGAAGAAGCCGAAAGCTACCTGCGCGAATACAACAACTATGTATTACAAATTTTAAATATACACGAAGCCATCCCCGGCCACTACACACAACTAATTTACGCCAACCGCACCCCCGATATTATTAAAACCATTTTCGGTAATGGTAGTATGATCGAGGGCTGGGCCTGCTACGGCGAGCGCATGATGATTGAAGAAGGTTACGGCAAAAGCCCCGAAATGCAATTGTTTTACGACAAATGGAACCTCCGCGAAGTTTGCAACTTCATCCTCGACTACAACATACACTGCAACAACTGGTCCGAAGGCCAGGTGCTTGACCTGATAGTAAAACAGGCCTTTCAACAAACCGCCGAGGCGCACGAAAAATGGAAACGCGCCACCCTTAGCCAGGTACAACTGGCCAGCTATTTTAACGGCCTAACCGAGATTTACGAGTTGCGTGAAGAAATGAAGCAAAAACAGGGCGCTCAATTCGATCTAAAAAAATTCCACGAACAATTCCTAAGCTACGGCTCGGCCCCCGTTAAAGAAATCCGCGCCCTCATGCTTGGTAACTAAAAAATAAATAACGCTGTCATTGCGAAGCCTTTTCCTTAAAAATCAATTAGCAAAAATGCTGCGGCAATCTTCAACTTTGTCTTTCTCGGCTGTTGGCTGCTAAAAAACTCCCCTCCTTTTTTTAAGGAGGTGCTTCATCCCGCGGTTCCGGGCGGGAGGTGGCCTTTAGGCCGGGGTGGTTAGGCTGTTGGGGGTTCCTTTCGCTCCCGATAGCTATCGGGACGCTCCGGTCGCGTCTTCCGCTCCAAGTCCTCCTTCGCAAAGCCTCAGTCCGGGCTTTCCACTCCAACCGCTAACCCGAAACTGCCAAAAATTGTCTGAACCATGATTTTCCTGATTAACCTGATTCCCTTGATTAAATACACCCAATTATGCCCTCGCACCAATCCCAATCAGGTCAATCCCTTAATCCTTTAATCAAGGTTCAGACAATGGCCACCCCAAAAACTGTAAACTGCAAACCGAAAACTGTAAACTTTCTTCCCCTCAACTCGAAACTTGAAACCAGAAACTCGAAACTCTGAACTATGTAAACCTTTGTAAACTTTTTTATAAATCGTTATATATAAACTACTGATTTTAAATAAACTAAAAACCAAAAATCGCTCAAAAATCAACCACTTTCTCAAGTGTAAACTTTTTCAAAAACTGCTATATATAACTAACGGTTACAATCTTTTTTTCTACTCGAAACCTGAAACTCAAAACTAGAATTTGTAACCCTTTGTAACCTTTTGCCTTCCAACTCGAAATTTCAGTATACTTTAGTATACTTTTTTATAAATCGTTATATATAAACTACTGGTCTCAAATAAATTACAAAACCAAAATCACTCAAAAATCAACCACTTTTTCCAGTGTATACTTTTTTAAAAATTGCCATATATAACTAACTCATTACAAGCGTTTAATGCCCTAAAAAAACATTCACACTGGTCAAAAAACAGCCCCATTTCCATCTGCCCCTCCCGGTGCAACAATTAACCCCTATAATGTCAAACAACGCTAAATCAGTAACAAAACCTTAAAATCCGGGGTTTGTCATTTCATATTATATTACGAAAGTAAAGCGTTTCCCAAAACCCCACAAGGGGTGCGGATAACTTGTTGCGCAACAAATACTCTAGCTGTATACGATTTGCTAATAGCAAAATTAAGGGTCTACCAACCCGAATACTTTAGAGACACTTTAGGACTTAGGAAAAGAATTGAATTCAAAGGATATGACAGGCCAGTTCAAGCCACCGTCCCCTACTCGATACAACCTGTGGAATTTTACAAATGGTGGTGTGCAAATCAGGATATCATAAATATGACATTTGAAGAAAAAATTACCCTATTCAATAAAGGATATTTTGAAAAGTATGCAGCATTAAAACCTCAGCATAAACGACTGATAACTCGAAATAAAGGAGAGATTTAATTTCCAGTTGTTCCAAGGTCCACCACTGGTCCAAGTTTAGGCTTTGCGTAACTTGGACCTAAAATGCAATCAGCTTTCAGCTTATTGCAACGGCAACAGAACCACTACAAAACAAAAAGCCCGGTCTTCTGGCCGGGCTTTTTGTTTTAAACGCAAGTGGGTTTATTGCACAGTAGCATACTGCGCAAACCCATTCTCCTTAACAAAATAATATTGCTTTCCGGCAATAGTTTGTGCGGTAATTTTTACCGGTAAAATTTGCACCACCAGGTTATCGCCCGAAACCGCCGCACTGGCAATTTGTGCAGCCGTAAACGTTACCGAACTTGCAGTAGTGTAATTGATATTAACCGTTTTTTTGCTGCCTTGTATAGTGCAAATTACCTCGTCGTAAGGCCCGGCAATGGTAAAAGTAAGCGTAAGTGGTTGCGATAATGAAACTGTAGCCGGTACCGTATAATTATTAACCACCGGAAAAACTGCATTATCGGTAAAATTAAACGCCGCTACTGAACCACTACCACTTACGCTCCATGCCACCGGCGTGGCAGAAAAATCTAGCATATTGCCATTAAGCAACGCTGCAGTACTTTCGTACCAAGGGTATGCAACATTCGAAAACGGTATCTGCGTTGAAAGCGTGTCGCCATTGCATAATACTGCACCTGCCTGCGCTGTTGTGGTATAACTGTTAAACCAGGCAAAAGCAGTGCCTGTAGTTTGAGTTACCCCTTGCGTGGTGGCATTGCTGTTTACCGCATACAACGCACCCGCCGCGCCGGTAGGTATTGTAGGCGCATTATTGCCCAATGGGTTGGTTCCATTGTTTGTATTAGTCGTCTCTTTTTTGCATGACCATATGCTGATGGTTAAAACCAAAGCACAGATGAAGTAGTTCAATTTGTTCATATAGATATATTTTTGAGCTAAGGTAAAATTATTTATTAAAAATTACCTTTATAGTGTTTTAAGAAATTGCTATCAGTTTGTCAGGCCTCAGGCTACAAGTAATTTACCATTTGGCCGTGTAAGGCCAACTCAATTTTAACCTGCATAGTTCCTTATAACACCCTATTTTGGTATTGCTTTTCAGCAAACAATTTTGCTATACTTAAAATAAGCCGCCCTTACTATTATAACTACAATATGAAAAAAACTATCCTCCTCATACTCTGCCTCGTGCTTATTTGCCGCATGGGTATATGCCAAACTTCCGGTTGGCAATGGGCACGTAGCTCGGCGGGCACCAATTACCAGGAGGGATTTGCTGTAGCAACCGATTCGGCCGGCAACATTTATAGCACCGGTTTTTTTGGCGGCCCTACCATTACCTTCGATACTTTTACCCTGCACAACAATGGTCAGCAAAATATTTTTGTAACCAAATACTCGTCAACCGGGGCTGTATTATGGACCCAAAGCGCAACCTTTACGCATAACAACTTGATACAGGCCAATGGCATTGCTACCGATGCACAGGGCAACATTTATGTAACCGGCTTTTATAGTGGTACTTCCATTAGTTTCGGAGATTTGGCCGTGCCAAATACATCCCCAAATGCTTACAACCCCTTTCTTGTAAAGTACGATTCGGCAGGTAATGTGCAATGGGTAAACTGTGGACTGGGCACCCCGGCACAGCAAAATCGCGGTCAGGCGGTAGCTACCGATAAAAATGGTAACATATATATTACCGGCTGGTTTAGCAGCGATAGTATTAAGTTTGGTAATGTAACACTGCATGGCTATCAACAGCAGCAGCAAATCTTCACGGTAAAATATAACAGCGCAGGCAATGCTTTGTGGGGCCAGGTAGCCGATGGGCAGGACAATGAAGTATTTGGAATTGCCACCGATGCAAATGCCAACGTATATATAACCGGCCTGTTTTTAGGGCCCGATATCGATTTTGTTGGAGAAACATTATTCAACGGCACCAGTTCGCACGCAAACACCGATTATTTTATCGCCAAATATGATTCGGCCGGGCATTTTAACTGGTTTAAGGGCGAACAGGGCGCTCTACAATGCAGTGGGCATGCGGTGGCAACCGATGCCGCTAACAATGTTTATGTAACCGGTTTTATGGTAGGAAACTCTGCCACTTTTGGTGGAATAACTTTACCCAACCCATTTTCTAATTACAACTGCTTCATTGTAAAATATAATGCCACAGGTACCGTATTATGGGCGCAAAATGGCCTGGGCAATCAACAATCATATGGGTATGGTGTGGCCACCGATGCCGGTAACAACGTATATGTTGCCGGAGGTATTATCGGCGATTCTATAAAATTCGATACCGCAACGGTTAAAGTGCCTGCCAACTCACCCGACCCTATTTTCCTTTTCAAATTCGATTCGGCCGGCAATGTACTTTGCGGTACGGCGCTGGCAAGCGGCGGCGACGACCAGTTTGGTTTATGCGTAGACCTTTCCGGATATGCAATTGTTTGTTCCGATTTTGAAGCTAACCCCTTTGTAGTTGGGCCCGATACCCTACTGCTTACAGATACCGTTGTTACCGACGGTAGCGAAAATATTTATGTGGCCAAGTGGCTTTGCCCCGCGTGTACGCAAGGCCAATTAAGCTACCAACTAACCCAAACCAGCATTTGCCCGCACGATTCAACCACTATTAGTTTAAGTGGATGTACAAGCTACACTATCTCGCCTGGCAGCGATGTAACCTGGATAGATTCCAGCCACGCAAAACTAAGCGCCGATTCTACCACAGTATTTACCGTTAGTGGTTATTTACCTTGTGGGTTGTTCGTCCAACAAATGTTTACCCTGCCCGTGTTTGACCCCCGCGCCATTCGCATTGTGCCCAACAAAACAGTTCTTTGCCCGGGCGATACAGCACAAATGTGCGTTCAGCCGGGGTTTAGCTATATCTGGAGCACCGGTGCCACCACAACCTGCATTACCACCGATAGTGCCGGTACTTATACCGTAACGGCAAGCTGTAACAACCTATGCCTTATTATTTCAACCCAAAATATTACCGCTGTTTCAACCCAACCGTTTAATGTAATTGTACACGGCGATACCCTAAGTTACGATAGCGCCATTACCTATCAATGGCAGCTTAACGGAAATAATATTCCCGGCGCCAACTCATCCGTTTATGTTGCACACACTGGTGGAACTTACACTTTACAAATTACCAATACCATCGGATGCACTGTCACATCAAACCCGGTTGTAATTTTAGGAATCAATCAATTAACCGGTGATGGAATTTCGGTTTATCCCAATCCTTCAACCGGCACTTGGGAGCTAACCGTTGATGATAATTTAATTGGAAGCGCGCTTAAAGTATTCAACGCTACCGGTGGGCAGGTTTATCAGTCCGTTATTGCCAATCAACATTTGCTAATTGATTTAAGCAATTGCGCTAGCGGAGTTTACGAGTTGCGAATTACGCTGCATGCAAATACAGTAGTAAAAAAATTGGTTAAACTATAATGTTGAAAAAGTTGTTACCTGGTAGTCTCCAGGCTACGAGCGCGCTGCCTATGGGGCTTAATCCAAAACAGCCAACCACCCCGGCCTAAGGGCCACCCCTCCTTAAAAAAGGATGGGATAAACCCATTTCCTCTATAGTTTAACCTTTGCGGTCTTTGCGCCCTTTGCGATAAAAAAATGCATTTCCTTAGTGTTTCTCAGTGTTCTTCGTGCCTTAATGGTTAATCTCTCTGCATTTCTCTTCAAAAATATTTGCGCAAATGGGGATAAATCTTACTTTTGCCGTCCGTTTTCAAATCTGCTTCCACATTCTTGATAACGGCAGTTCTTTAAAACCCTGTTTAGCATGTGCTTGTGAGGGCGCAGTTTACGGCAGGGTTGGCAAGAACAAAAACATGGTTTAACAAATTAAAACTTATAAAAAATGGCAGACTTAAAAGCATTAGCTGAACAATTAGTAAGCTTATCAGTAAAAGACGTTCAGGAATTAGCAGGCATTCTTAAAGCCGATTACGGTATCGAACCAGCTGCTGCTGCAGTTGCTGTAGCTGCCGGCGGTGGCGGTGGTGCTGCTGCAGTTGCTGAAAAAACTGAATTCGACGTAATTTTAAAGAGCGCAGGTGCTCAAAAATTGAACGTTGTTAAAATTGTAAAGGACATCACTGGCCTTGGCTTGAAAGAAGCTAAAGACTTAGTTGACGGTGCTCCAAAACCGGTTAAAGAAAAAGTTGACAAAGCAACTGCCGAAGATATCAAGAAGAAACTTGAAGAAGCAGGTGCTGAAATCGAAGTTAAGTAATTAACCCGTTCAGCTTTGCCTTAACAGGCAACAATATAAAAAGCACTTAGCCCTTCGGCTAGGTGCTTTTTTATTTTAGGTATTTGGCCTTACTCACCTTTTACAAAGCGCCCAATAAGTTGGTGGTCATTAGTCTGTATTTTTATGCAATAGGTTCCTCCGGCTAATAGGTGGGCGTCAATTAGCAAGCCATCGCTACGTTTGGTAATAGGGGCGCTTACAACCCTACCCATTACATCAAACACCACAGGTTGGGCACCGGTAATATCAAATTGTCCGCACTTTACCGTCAACTGATTTTGCGCCGGGTTAGGATACAAAGCCAATTCCGCTTCAGCCACAGCACCAATACCGGCAACTATAACCACGTAGGTTTTGGTTGCACTGGCCATGCAGTTATTGCCATCGGTGTAACTATAAGTAATGGTATACGAACCGGGGCCAACCGAGTCGGGGTAAAACGCATTGGCAAACACACCTGCACCGCTGAATGTTCCTCCCGCAGGGCTTGCACCGGTTAGCGGCACCGCATTACCATTGCTATAGACTGTATCGGCGCCATTACCCCAACTTATCACGGGTAGGCTGTTTACAGTAAGCATTAGGCTAACTACACTATCGCAACCACCTATAGCCTGCACAGTATCGGTATAGGTGCCCGCATTTGAGAGTGTTTGCCCGTTAAATGAATAGCTATCTCCGGTGCATATACCCACCGAGGTAGACGAACTTAGGCTTTGATTTACCCCCAGATTTAGGGTAACAATGCTATCGCAGGTGTTAGCTGCAGTAAGTGTATCAACATAACTACCTGCCACCGAAATATTTTGACCCTTAAATGCATAACTGCTCCCTGAACATATGGAGGTGTTAATGGTATAAGTTGACGGCGGATTGATGAGTACATAAGCAGACACCGTATCGCCATGGCAACCATTAGTGCTACCCGTAACCCTGTATGTTGAATTGGTAGATGGATTAGCCGTAAGTGTGTTGCCTGTATTCGAGATAATTGAATTACCCGGCAGCCAGGTATAACTGGCTGCACCATTAGATGTAAGCGTGGCAGTTTGCCCCCTGCAAATAAATACCGAGTCGTTAGTAAGCGAAATAGAAGGGCTTGGGTTAACCGTTATATAGGCCGTTTTTACAACGGTGTCGTAACCCATGTGGTTATTGGTAACAAGGGTAATATTGAAAGTGCCCGGGCCATTATAGTTAATAAAAGGCGGGTGCTGACCCACCGCCGAAGGTGGCGTACCACCGGGGAAAGACCACACCCAACTGGTAGGCGAATTGGCGCTTGAGTCGGTAACAGTAATAGCCTGCCCCTGGCAAATGGTAAGCGGTGTGGCGCCCAGCTTGCTTACCGGTTTATAAACCCAGCACTCGGTAATGGGTGCCGGGGTAGAACTTGCACCGGCATGCCCCAGTCCATACATATCTTCCATAGTACGCAATACGCGGTTGTGGTCAATCTGTTCGGTGTATTGGCCCATCTTAACCATCTGCCCTATAAAAATGGTGGTAATGGGCGTGCTGTTGCCTGTTGAGTTTTCGTCTTCATCATAAGTTAGTATCAATAGGCTGTTATGCGTTTTGGCCCATTGTATGTAACTATCCATGTGCGCTTGCACCCAGGCATCGCCTTGTGCAATGGTGCCGTTGTGCATGTCGTCATTCAAATTAGGTATTACCCAGCATAACGTAGGCAGGTTGTTGTAATTGGTGGGAAAGCTATCGAATGGTAACGCTAAACTTGCCGAAATATGATTGGCCGCTGTATTGCCCTGCCAGTTAACCCAGGGCGCATGCTTCCGGGCATAATTATTATAGGTATCACCGGTAAACCCTACACTTGGCAAGTCTTCCGAAAAACCCTTAAACGTCCTTCCCGCCGAAATCAGCTCGGCACCTAAATTAGCGGTAGTAAATGGCAATTGAAATGATGCAGGTGTAAGGTCGCCAAGTACACCCTGGCTTGCGCCCGAAAACAAGTAAAGATAATTGGGTTGGCTGGGGTGCGTTATGGCCAGGCTATTGGTAAATAGCGCAGCAAACGAATCTACTGCCAAACTATTAATGTAAGGGGCACCGGTGTTAGTGCCAATAATTTCACTATATCCGTGGTTCTCCATAACCAATACTACCACGTGGTCGGGGGTGGGAACCGTTTGCGCATTTAACCCTGCAGCAATAAGCACGCATATAATGGTAGAAAGTAACCTTGTTTTCATAAAAAGTTATTTAATTAAATAGGAGTAATTGCGAACTGGCCCGGCCCATAATCTAAACTCAATTTCCGGGTAATAAATTCACCGGCAACTAACACTAGCTTGTCATTGTGAACATAGTAAAAAAACTTGAAACTGATATGGGTAACAGGTTGATGCTCATTCATGACCACGGTTTTAACAGGTTGGGCTCAAAATATATTCGATAGCCGGCCCACGGAATTTTTAATGTTAAATGCCTTAACTTCTTAATAACATGCTTATATTACATTACACAGCTTTCGACACAGCATTATCTTTTTACTAAAACAGCAACTCATGAAAAACCAATTTCTACTTGTAATAGCTTTTGTCTTTTCAACCGCCATACTATTTGCCCAGGCCCCTCAAAAAATGAACTACCAGGCCGTTGTGCGCGATGCGCAGGGCAACGTGGTTGCTAATGCCACCCCGGTATCGGTAAGGTTCTCTATACATGATTTAACATCTACCGGCACAGTAGTATTTACTGAAACCCAGTCAACCACCGCTAACCAGTTTGGTTTAATTAACCTGCAAATTGGCAACGTTAGTAATAACCTGCCATCTGTAAATTGGGGTGGTGGCACCAAGTATTTACAGGTAGAAATTCAGCTAAATAACGGCTCGTTTATTGATATGGGCACCTCGCAGCTAATTAGCGTGCCATATGCTTTATATGCAGCAAACAGTGCCGCTGGCCCTCAGGGTATAACCGGTCCACAAGGTAACCAAGGCGCTGTGGGCCTTACCGGTCCAACCGGTTCAGCAGGCCCAACGGGTGCAGGCATTCAGGGGCCAACAGGTGCAACCGGCGTTCAGGGCGATGTAGGCCCAACCGGTGCGGGGGCTCAAGGCCCCACAGGTAGCCAGGGCCCCGCTGGTGCTACTGGCTCGCAGGGCTTAATTGGCCCAACAGGCGCAGGTGTTGCAGGCCCTACTGGTAATGCAGGCCAGCAAGGCCCTACAGGCGTACAAGGCCTCACCGGTGTAACCGGTGCAGGAGCTACCGGCGCCCAGGGTGCAACCGGTGCTACAGGAGCGCAAGGCGTAAGCGTAACCAGCGTAACCGACAATGGTAATGGCACGGCCACAGTGCTTTTAAGCAATGGCAACTCTTCAGTTATTACAATGCCGGCCGGCCCAACGGGTGTTACCGGTGCAGCAGGCCCTACCGGTGCTAACGGAACAGGCTCTATCAATGGTACCGTTAACTACGTAGCTAAATTTACCCCAAACAGCACCTCAGTCGGTAACTCGCAGATATATGACGATGGCACCAATGTCGGCATAGGCACTACAACAGCGGCCGAAAAACTTGAAATCTCAGACGCCAATACCGACCTTTTAAAACTAACCAGTACACTAGGCGGAGCTGGTAACGATGCTTACTTAGATTTTCTTACTTATTCTGGTACCGGTGTTAGCGCCCGCATAGGCGCGGTTGACGAGGGCAACCACAATGGTGGTTTGGTTTTCGAAGTGAACAACAATAGCGTCCTAAACAATACCGGCACGGCCGAAGCCATGCGTATTGATAACAACAAAAACGTTTTGGTTGATGCGGGTAATTTAACGGTAACAAGCTTAAATACTTCAACGGTTACTAAATCGGTTTATGCCAATACCTCGGGCACATTAATTACTGCGCCTGCCAATTACGCCAGCCGTATTTTATGGGGCGGGCTCGACCTTGGCGATGTGGGTGGCTCAAGCTTAACACCGGCTAATTATAGCGGGGTAGTAGTTTCGGCGGTAAAGAACTACAGCAGTGGTAACGATGCCACGGTAACAATAACACATAACCTCAATCTCGGCACAAACTATACTCCTTTTATAACCGTGGTTAGTATCAACCCCGGTAACACAACCTCAAGCGGTGGCCAGTGGAATAACGACAACGAAGCAAGCGCAATTGTTGGAAACATCAGCTCAAATTCATTCGATATTTACCTGCGCGAACAATCAAGCGATGTAGAAAATATAAGGATTGAGTTTATGCTGATGGTAAAATAGTTTGGCGTTACAATACACCTAACTCCCGGTACTTGCCTTTAATCGGCCTGTAGAAATCTTTAATGGTTTCAATGTCCTTATCAATATCACCGGTAGGATAAAAGGTAGGGCCAATACCCGCCCTTTTTGTTTCGAAATTGATAAACCCTAATACTATGGGCACTTTTGCGTATAACGCTATGTAATAAAAGCCCGTTTTCCATTTAGGCGCATAAGCCCGTGTTCCTTCCGGCGATAGGGCCAGAATAAAATCTTCGTTCTCTTCAAATTGCTTAACTACCTGCTCCACCAGGTTATGGCTGCTGCTCCGCTCAACCGGTATACCACCCAGCCACCTGAAGATAAACCCGAACGGCGGCTTAAAAATCTCAGCCTTACCCAGGTATTTAAACTTAATATCTAAAATAAATTTGGCGCACATGCCAATAAAAAAATCCTCGCCACTGGTATGCGGTGCCATAATAACCACAAACTTTTTAAGCGCTGGTACCTCACCGGCAATTTTCCAGCCGGTAATCCAGAAAATGAATTTTGATATTAATCTCAAAATCAGGTGGTGTTATTAATGACAATCGGAAGATAGAAAATTTCCTTAATGCCGCCCTACTAACTTATCCCTTCTTCAAATACTTCGTCAAAATAACAATGGTCTGTCCTTCAATTTTTCCTTCAATTTGTTCAAAATTATCAGCCACCAGTTTTATGCCTTTTACCACGGTGCCCAATTTGGCATTTAGGTTACTGCCTTTTACATCCAGGGTTTTGGTTAGTACCACGTTATCGCCATCGTGCAATTGCTGTCCGTTGCAATCGCGGTGCAATTCAACCTCGCTGCTGTTTTCATGGTCGCCGGTGGCTTTGGCCCAGGCTAAGGTTGGTTCATCTAAAAACATCAGGTCAATAGCATCTGCCGCCCAGCTTTCATTGCGCAGCCTGTTTAACATTCGCCAGCTAACTACCTGTACTGCGGGCACCTCGCTCCACATACTCTCGTTTAAGCAACTCCAGTGCTTGTTATCCAGTTCTTCCTTTTTGGTTAGCTGCAAATCGCATTTTTCGCACACCAAAATGCAGTCTTCTTCGCGTTGCTCGCTGTGGGGCGGCACCTCATACACGGTCAGCTTGTTTTCCGATTTACACAATTCGCACTGATTGTTGCCTCGCGCCATTAATGCAGTTTCTAAACTCATATTTTTAATTTAAGGCGCCGAAGTTAATTATTTTGAAGTGAGGTGATTGCACGTGCAGTATGATACAACACCAATTGGAAACAAAAGACTCTGTATAATATCTAATAAACGTTATCTATATTTGATATAAATCAGGTTTCAAAAATGAAAGTAAACTACAATCCCAACATGATGCTGATATGTTTGTTGCTGGTAATGTTAGGTGCTTGCAAAAAAAATGACGGACCAACACCCGTAAGCATTGTGGGAAATATCAAGACCCAAAATATCGTTACCACTGATTCAACAGGTACAGTTGTTAATACAAACAACCTTCTCTATACATACGATCTTCAGGGTAGGCTAAGCCTTATACAAAATACAAGTTCCGGTGGGCTTAACGAAACTTTTACGTACCATGGAAATATAGTAACGATGGTTCAACAACCCATAGGTCAGCCGGCTTCTGATCCGGTTATTTATAACTTAAATAACCAGGGCTATGCGCAAAGCGATAACCAAAATACTGTCTATACCTATGATGTAACGGGACGTTGTTTAACTGCCATTGTAACACTACCTCAACTAACCGATACAACACTTAACACCTACCTTAACGAAAATTTAATTGTGTCACGCCACTCAGCAAGATTTACCGATAGCGTTAATCTGCATGTTGATAGTACCTTATATACCTATTTACCAAATGCAGATAAACGAAATGCCTTGCCTGCTTTTTGGGGGCAGGGCAACGTAAACTTAGCCGCAACGCAAACTGTTACCAGTGGCACTTACCGGCAAACTGCCAACTACACATACGACTTAGATACCCAATCAAGAGTGGTTACTGAAAGACATGTATCTCAAAGCCCCTCCACTGGCCTTACCTTATATACTACTGTAACCCAATATACTTACTACTAGCAAATGAAACTTGACCTATTTTAATGTCTTAAACACCAACTCCGTTTAATTCGAAATTTGAACTCCGAAACTAGAAACTCGGAATTTGCCCCTTTTAACAACCCTTCACCCGAGGATTTTAACACTTCAGCCCCAATTTGGTACGATATTTGTTTTTTTAGTAAAAATGTTTGCAATTTGGCTACTGTCTACTATCTTTGCCATCCGTTTTGCAAATCCGGTTCCAAAATATAACATCAAAATGTCGATTTTACCAGTGTTTTTGTCTCTGTAATTAAAGAAACAATTACGCCGGAAATTCCATTTATTATACTTTGGAAATTTACTGAACCTTAACCAATTGTTACGTTATGGCTGAAATTTTGAAGAAACAAGCTGAGAGAATCAACTTCGGTAAAATTAAACTCCCTGACGAACAGCCCGACCTGCTCGACATCCAGTTAGAGACTTACAAAGAATTCATTCAATTAGAAACAACACCCGAAAACCGCAGCAATGAAGGTTTATACCAGGTGTTTAAAGAAAATTTCCCAATATCTGATACCCGCAACATTTTCGTGCTGGAATTCATCGATTATTTTGTTGACCCTCCACGGTATACTATTGATGAGTGTATTGAGCGCGGTTTAACTTACTGCGTGCCGTTGAAAGCTAAACTAAAACTTAGCTGTAACGACCCTGAGCACATCGACTTCAAAACTATCGTTCAGGACGTGTTTTTGGGTAACATCCCATATATGACCCCGAAAGGAACATTCATCGTTAACGGGGCTGAGCGTGTTATCGTTTCTCAGCTTCACCGTAGCCCGGGCGTATTCTTCGGCCAATCGTTCCACCCGAACGGAACCAAGATTTACTCTGCCCGCGTTATTCCTTTTAAAGGAGCCTGGATGGAATTTGCTACCGACATTAATAATGTAATGTATGCGTACATCGATCGTAAAAAGAAATTCCCTGTAACCATGTTGCTTCGTGCAGTAGGTTACGATACTGATAAAGACATCCTTACCCTATTTGACTTAGCCGATGAAATCGAAATAAGCAAAAAAGGTGCAAGCAAAGCCATAGGCCGTAAACTGGCTGCAAGGGTTTTGAAAACCTGGATGGAAGATTTTGTTGATGAAGACACCGGCGAAGTAGTATCTATCGAGCGTAACGAAGTATTGTTAGAGCGCGATACTATTATTGACGACGAGAACTTTAGTTTGATACTTGAATCAGGTAACAAAAGTGTATTTGCCCACAAGGACAGCCACACTGCCGATTACTCTATCATCTTTAATACCTTAAATAAGGATACTTCAAACTCAGAAATTGAAGCCCTTAACCACATCTACAAACAATTACGTGGTAGCGAACCACCTGATGAAGAAACCGCGCGCGGAATTATTGAAAAATTATTCTTCAGCGATAAGCGTTACGATTTAGGTGAAGTAGGCCGTTACAAAATCAATAAAAAGCTTGAGCTTGATATTGATATGGACACTAAGGTGCTTACCAAAACCGATATCATTGCCATCGTTAAATATCTCGTAAACCTTTCTAACCAGAAAGCTGAAATTGATGATATTGACCACTTGAGCAATCGTCGTGTAAGAACAGTAGGCGAGCAGTTGTATACCCAGTTCGGTGTAGGTCTTGCACGTATGGCAAGAACTATCCGCGAGCGTATGAACGTGCGTGATAATGAAGTGTTCACACC
>CAIOTH010000037.1 GCA_903861145.1 uncultured Bacteroidota bacterium
CTTAACGGTAAGGCTGCTGCTTAGCTGTTTTTCTATCAGTGGAAAGTATTTTTCAGAGACTTCGAGCATGGTGTATGTTTTGCGCGCAAATTTAGCGACCGGTTACGCCATGCGCAAGATGCACTTCACCGGATGCTTACATTGTGCCGAGACTATTAGATTGAGTCCAGAATATCGCTGAGCCGGTGGCTTGTGCAAGTAGCACTTCGGAGCATTGATTGCCGTTGATAGTAACAGACCCTGTCCAACTAGCTGTATTTGACGAAGCGCTGTAATTGTACGTGCCTGCGGGAAGAATAAAATTTGCACAACCAGCGGCTGAGGTGCCACATACAGGTGCATTGCCCTGGTAATTGGCTGTGATGTTTGCATGTTGGCCGCCAACATTTACCGTGGCGTTTGCACCATTTTGGTCGAAATAAAATGTTGCAGTGCCGTTTTGGCGTTCGCAACCACCAATGACAACAAGAGAGAATGCAACAAACAAGGCTTTGAAAAGAAGATGGACTGATTTCATATGCAGGTTTATAAAATTTAAAAGGCTATTTTACAATTATAGTTGCTCACCAAAAAGGTTGCCAACTACAAATGTATTTTTTTCGGACGACACCTGAAATGAAATAAGCCAACACATCAATTTTGAATTATCTCAAAAGTTGGAAGGCACCTTCAATGCCCTGCGTTTTTTGCCCTGCGTAATTGTATTGTATGTAGTAAATAAAAGCCCCGCTAGGCTGTGCCTTACCTTTGTAGGTTCCATCCCAGCCGGCGTTGACGTCATTAGACTCATAAACCATTGCTCCCCAGCGGTCATATATGTGTATGCTGTATTTAGCAGGAGCATCGATAAACACGGGTTTAAAGAAATCGTTTTTACCATCACCATTTGGCGTAAAGGCATTAGGAACCACAAAACGCATGTCGCACTTTTCAATCACGGTAATTGAATCGGAAGATTTGCAACCGTTTGAATCGGTAACAATAACCCAATAAGTGCCTGAATCGGAAACAGTAAAGCGTTGTAGTGTTGAACTATCCTGCCAGAAATAGGATTGGTAAACGCCGGCGTTTAAACCGATGCTTTCGTTACCAGGGCAAATGAAAGTATCGACACCTAAATTGGGGCGCTCGATAATGGTGTTCTTTCCGCCAACAATTAATGTATCGAGTACGGTACAACCTGAAGAGTCGGTTACAACCACGGTATACATGCCGGTATTTAAGCCAACTGCGGAAGATGAATCAGAAACGCCAGGCTGCCAGTTATAACTATATGGCACCCGTCCACCGTTGGCAAAGATTTGCGCGCCTCCATTAGAAAGGCCACAGGTAGTTGAATCGGTATGAGATGAAACGATGAGCTGTGCCGGTTCAGAAATGATGGCCGGAAAAATGCCGGCACACAACTTGGCATCAGTTACTGTAAGCGTATAAGTGCCCGCACTAAAGTTATTTGGATTTGCGGTGCTATCGCCGTTACTCCATGAATAATGATATGCGGGTGTTCCTCCACTTGCTGTTACCTGCCCTGCACCTGTGGAATCGCCAAAACATTTTACATCGGCAATGCTTAAAAATATAACGATAGGCGGTGGGCTTGTTACGCTATCGGCGGCCACGGCGGTGCAATTATGCGCGTCGTGTACGGTTACGGTATAAGTGCCGGAGTTTAGACCGCTAATGCCGCTCGAAATTTGGGTATTGCTCCATAGGTAAGTATAACCGGGAGTTCCACCGGTGACATTGGCGTTGATGTTTCCATCGCTATCGCCGCTGCAGCTTGTAGGAGTAACAACTAAAGTAATTTGCGGCGCAACGGTTTGAGATACATGATTAGATGCAGTTGCAGTGCAACCGTTGGCATCGGTAACGGTTACCGAATAGGCGTTGGATATTAGCTGCGCAATGTTTTGGGTGGTTGCTCCATTGCTCCAAATAAAAGTATTACTACCGGCGCCTCCGGTTATGGTTAATGTGATAGTTCCGGTTGCAGAGTCGCAAGCTGTTGTTGTTGCCACAGTTGTAGCACCAATTTGTGTTGGTTGTGTAATGGAAGAAGTGGCAGTTGCCGTGCAACCGGTGCTATCGGTAACGGTAAGCGTATAGCTGCCAACAGCTAAGCCGGTTTTTGTGGGGTTGGTGGTATTACCGGTGCCCCAGTTGTAATTGTATGGCGGGTTGCCGCCGCTTACTGTTGCTGTAACCGTACCGGTATTAACGCCAAAGCATAATACGTTGGTTACGGAATCGGTTATAACAAGTTGAGTTGACTGGCCTATGAGGGCACTGGTTGAAGTTGTGCATCCGTTATGGTCGGTTACTGTAACGGTGTAGGTGCCAGCACTTAGGCCGGTTCGGTTTTGTGTTATAATACCGCCACCCCAGTTGTAAGTATATGGTGAGGTGCCTCCCGAATCGGATAAGGTAATGCTGCCATTAGAGCCTCCAAAACAGCTAACATTGATAACAGTTGTAGTAGATACAAGCACAGCCGGATCGCTAATTGTTACGCTAGCCGATGCGGTGCATGAACTATTATCGGTAACGGTTATGTCGTAAGTTCCTGCTGAAAGGCCGGTTCGGTTTTGGGTGGTAATGCCACCACCCCAATTGTATGTAAACCCACCGGTGCCGCCCGTTGCTGTAATATTAATAGAACCATTGTTTCCACCATGGCATAACACATTGGTTATTGCGGGCGTAATTTGAATGGTAGCTGATGATGTTATAGCAACACTAGCGGTAGCGGTACAGTTATTTAAATCTGTAACAGTAATGGTGTACGTTCCCGCCCCCAGCCCAATTCTATCCGGAGTTGTAATGCCTGCGCCCCAATTATAGGTGTAACCAGCTTCGCCGCCAGTTACCGTGGTGGTAATAGTTCCGCCAACAGTGCAGGTTGCATTAACAGGAACCAATGTTATGTTGATAGCTGAACCCGGTTGAGTTATAGTGGTAGAGGCGGTGGCACTGCAGCCGGTAGCATCCGTAACAGTAACACTATAAGTGCCCGCGGGTAAACCGGTCCGGTTTTGAGTAATAATACCACCACCCCAATTATAGGTATAAGGCGTTATGCCACCTGTAGTGTTAAGGATTATTGAACCGCCGGTTGTACCAAAGCATAAAACATTGGTTGGTGTAAGTTCGGCAACTAGCGGTGCGGCTGAGGTTATGGTTGCGCCAGAAATAGCAGAACAACCATGTGCATCGGTAACCGAAACTGTATAAGTACCGGTGCCTAGTCCATTACGATTTTGAGAGGTAATGCCACCACCCCAATTAAAGCTATATGGGATAGTGCCGCCGGTAACGGTTAATGTAATTGTTCCGTTGTTGCCAATGCATGTTGCGTTAGTTGCACTATCGGTAACCAACAATTGTGCGGGTTGGGTAATTACGAACGTATCGTTAACTGCGCAACCCTGGGGATCGGAAACTGAAACTGAATAGGTGCCGCTTGGAAGGCCGCTGATGTTTTGAGTAGTAGCGCCATTGCTCCAACTAAAAGTGTAGGGGGTAACACCACCTGCGACCGCTAAGTTAATAGAACCATTGTTTTGGCCAGCGCATAAAACACCGCTAACACTATCGGTAACGCCCAACACATTGATGACACCGGTATAAGTAGCCGGGGCATTGCAAGGCCCACCTGCGGTGAACGAAACGGTATATGAGCCCGGTGCAGAAAAAGTATGGGTTGCATTAATGGTGGTGGCCGTATTGGAAGCGCCACTGTTGGGGTCGCCGAAATTCCAGGCAAAACTATTTGGGCATTGAGAGGTGATACCGGTAAATGATACTTTGCGATTGGGGAGGCAGGTGGTAGTGAAATTGGCTGCAATGGTTGGTGATTCGCCGATACCAACGCTATCAAAAGCTATTCCGTCGAAATCGTTACAAGTGGTACCGGCACCAAACGCAAACCTGAACATTACACTTGGTTGCCCACCAAGGCCGCTTAAGCAATGTTTGGCCTCAACCCATTTTAAACTCCCGCTACCGCCCTGGCAGCTGCCCGCAGTTGGAAGGTTATTCCCTGTCCAACCGTTTTTTACGGTGGCCAGGTTATTAAGATTGGTAACGGAGTTTGTATTATACCAGTTTTGGTTCTCGCAATTTACCGCGTCGCCATAGGCACCCACATTCACCCAGGTGGTTCCGCCGTTAATGGAAGATTGTAATACCATACCATCGTAGGTGTGTTCCGAATCCCAGAAGATGAGAAAGTCTATCATAGGGTACTGTAGCGTAGAGAAATCGAAGCAGGGGCTTTTCACATAACTGCGCTCACCATAATTATAAAACGAACCGCTTAGCCCACCGGTTACCCAGCATTTTGAGCCACTACCTGCGCTAGTTATGACGGTTTTAGCCGGGGTTCCCCACGCCCAATCGTTGGATGTTCCACCGGCAGTCCAGCCGCCCTGGCCGGTTTCAAAATCCTGCACATAAGGAAAGGTATTAATTGTAGTTCCGCATTGGCTGCTAACCTGCAAAGTGCTTAAACAAAGCGAGCTAAGAGCCAAAATAACAATGGAGGTGAAGCTAAATTTACGCATATAGAAAATTGTAAAAGGGGCGTAAAAGTAATTTTCTTCTCCGAAAAGGCGCGTTATCAAAGGATTATCATTAGTAAAAATAATATCAACAATTAGAGTTGTTAAACAGGAACACCGAATTGATGCCCTATTTGACAAAATTAAAGGAAGGACAAAGAGGAATTATGTACCGATTTACTGAATTTGAATCGCTTTGCAGCTATCGCCAACAACCATAGCGGAACCGCTCCAGACTGCGGAGTCGAGGGTACCATAGCCCATGTAATTATAAAGGCCCGGCCCCAAATTGAACGTGACGCAGCCATTATAACCGCAGGTTGGGGTGCTGGGTATGGAATCGAAAATAGTGCCTGAGCCGTTGCCTATTTTTACAATTATACCGCCATGGATAGTGGTAGACATCCAAAACACTAATGAACCCGTGTGTTGATTCAATAAAACTTCAGTACATATATTAGGCCCCACAACTACATTGCCACCCCAACTGGCGGTGGCCGAACTTGCGGTATAGGCATACGAGCCCTCAGGAAGGGTAAAGTTTGCGCAACCCACTGCATTTGTTCCGCATACAGGCGCATTAAGTGGGTATGAGGTGCTTACGGTTTCGGTTTGACTACCAATTTTTACCGTGGCGGCTGCCCCGGTTTGGTTAAAATAAAAAGTAGCGTGGCCATTATACTGGCAACTGCCATTGTTTACCTTGGCGTTGGCATTGTAGTTAAGGGCAGCAGCATCTGTACAACCGTGCACCCTGGTGCACCCGGCAACAACAGCAAAAACGATTGTAACCAATAAGAAACTGATAAACAAATTTATCGATTTCATGAAAGCTAAATTTCATTCAAATATAGACCAAAAATGATGGGAAAGTTAGTATAATTACTGAATTTCGTATCGTTTTTAATAACAAGAGAAGCGCTTACCAAATTTACCGCTCGATACGATATAACAGCGCCTTTAATTTACTTACCCGATTTTCGCGGTTTTGCTGGCTGGCATTTTAGTGAATTACCACTTTTTGGCACCCATCGGCAATAATGGTTACCGAACCATTCCAGCTACGATTATGTTGGGCATTGCTAGCAGTATAATTATATACCCCAGGGGCCAAATTAAAAGTTACACAGCCATTGTAGCCACATATTGGTGCACCGGTGGTTATTGAGGTACTTATATTACCTGCATTACCGTTTACATAAACATCAACATTACCCACGCTGGTTGAATCAGTCCAGAATATAACCGAGCCCGTAGCTTGTTTTAATAAAACCAAAGCGCATTGTGCTGAGTTAATAACAACGGTACCGCTCCAGGTTGAAGAGCCGGAAGATGCAGTGTAAGCATAGTTTCCATTAGCCATGTAAAAGTTTGCGCAGCCAAATGCATAGATACCGCAAGTTGGGGTCGCATTCTGGTAGCTGGTGTTAATTACACGGTTTTGCGAATCAATAGTAACCACCGCATTAGCCCCGTTTTGGTCGAAATAAAAAGTTGCAATGCCCATGGTTTTACTGATGTACTGACAACTACCGTCATCAACCTGTGCGGAACTGTTATAATTAAGCGCCGCCGAATCGGTACAGCCACGAGTTTTTTGGCAACTATTGATTACCGCAACAAGAGCAACGCCGAGTAAAATGCCAAATGCATATTTTATTGATTTCATTCAAAACATAGGTTATTTAATCCGCGGGCAAAAGATCGTTTGCAAGTTAATATAAACAAAAACTAAGTCAAAATAATCTTGGTACGGTCGTGGTGGAATGCGGAATTATCTATCCATACGGCGTAACAAAGCCTTTAATTCATCTACCCGATTCTCGCGATTTTGCTGCCCGTAAAGTTCAATTAAATAATTCAATATTTCTTTAATAATAGAAAGATTATCAGCCGGCAAAAAATACTTGGGCTCGGCGGTAACGTTCATTTTTTCGAGGTAATCCTTTATTTCGTTGCGCGAAAAAATGGAGCCTTTATTGATAGGATTAACATAAAACATTATCTCCCGTTCGTTATTCTCTTCCTCCGAAAAATCGAGTAAGGTGCGCTTGCAGAAAGCGAGAATAAAGTGGCGGGTAAGGGTAACGCCATAAACCGGCAGGTTAAGCTCGTTGGCAAGCACCTGGTATAAAATACCTATTGAAATTGCACTTCCCTTTTTTGAATCAACAACCTGGTTAATACAAAAGTCCTGGAAGTCGGAAGTGGTTTGTGAACCTTTAAAACCGTGATATGAGTAGAAAACCTGGTTAAAAATCTGAATCTGCTCGAGCGGGGTTTGGCTATAATTCAACTCAAGCCATATATTTTGTTTAAGCTTGGTTATCTTTTTTGAGAGGTCTTCGAAATGAATATCGGGGTAGTGGTATTTAGCCACTAAAAAGGCACCGCTTAGCAAATCAGGGCTTTCCTGCTCTAACCAGATTTCCCAATCTTCGATTAAAGCTTCGTATTGTATTTCGTGTATTATCTCCTCAAGGCGTTCGTGTATAACCGAATTTAGGTCACCGCTCCAAACTTCTTCCAAAGCGGGTATGGCATCGGGGCCAAGGCTTTTAAGTTTGTTGTAAACGTGTAGAAACACCTCCTGGTCACTATCATCAAGCAACTGTATCAGGGCATGTATTTCGCTATCGCTACTCATGTATTACTTTTTCTTAGCCTTGCTTTTGGTTGCCGCGGCTTTTTTTGCGGGAGCCTTTTTTGCAGGGGCTTTTTTTGCCGGCGCCTTAGTTTCGGCTGTGACAGCTGCCCTTCCTCCTCTTCTAAAGGATTTTTTGGTTGGGCCATCGCCAATTATCATCATAACGTCTTCCAACGTCAAATATTCGGCTGTTTTATCCTTAGGTATTTTATAGTTGTCTTTCCCTTTTTTAATGTAGGGACCATATTGGCCACGCAATACCTGGATGCCTTCTTCTTCAAAGTTAAGTATGACCTTATTATCGTTGGCTATCTTCTTATCCTTAATAATTTGAAGAGCGTCCTCAAAAGTAATCGTATAGGGGTCTTTATCCTTACCCAGCGAGGCAAAAAGCTTATCGTGTTGGGCGTAAGGGCCGAAACGGCCGATGCTTACCTTCACATCCTTTCCATCCAATTGCCCTAAAGTTCTTGGCAATTTGAATAGGTCCAATGCCTCTTCAAGGTTAATAGTTTCGATACTTTGAGTGGGCCTTAGTTTGGCGTAGCGGGCTTTAATTCCTTTCTCTTCATCGGCTTTGCCTATTTGTGCCATAGGGCCAAAACGGCCCATACGCGCAATTACAGGCTCGCCCGATTTAGGGTCGGTGCCCAACAAACGTTCTCCGCTAGCGCGCTGAGATTCTTTGGTGGTTGTCTCAACGTTTTCGTGGAAGGGTTTGTAGAAATCGTCAATCATTTTTGTCCACACTTTCTTGCCATCGGCCACTTCATCAAATTGAAGTTCAACAGCGGCGGTAAAGTTATAGTCGAGTACGTTTTTGAAATTCTCAATCAGGAAGTCGGTTACCACAGAACCGATATCAGTAGGGAAAAGCTTGTTCTTTTCGGCGCCTGTAATTTCGGTTTTTTCCTCTTTGGTAACCTTGGCGTCTTTTAACGTGTGCACCATGAATTTACGCTCAACGCCATCGCGGGCTTCTTTCACCACATAATTTCTTTTTTGGATGGTACTGATAGTTGGTGCGTAAGTTGACGGACGGCCAATGCCCAGTTCTTCCAGTTTCTTCACCAAGCTTGCTTCCGTATATCGTGCAGCAGCTTTGGTAAACCTTTCGGTGGCAGTCATTTCCTTTAACTCTAATACCTGACCCTCTTTAACAGGCGGTATTAATGAGGTAGCTTCTTCCTCGCCTTCTGCTTCCTCATCAACCGACTCGTTATATACTTTCAAAAAGCCTTCGAACAAAATAACCTCGGCCTGGGCACGAAGCAGTTCTTTGTTCTTGTCATTTATAATGTCAATAATGGTCTTTTCAATTTCAGCATCGGCCATTTGGCTGGCGATGGTTCTTTTCCAAATCAACTCATATAAACGCTGTTCGTCAAACTCGGCTTCAACACTTTGGTTCTCTATATATGAGGGACGGATGGCTTCGTGGGCCTCCTGCGCACTGGCATTTTTTGAGGCGAAGTTTCTCTTTTTATGAAACTGGTTTCCGTATTTGCTTTTTACTTCATTTTCTAAAGCAGTTAATGCCTGTTCGGAAAGATTGGGCGAATCAGTTCTCATGTAAGTAATATGCCCGCTTTCGTAAAGGCGCTGTGCAACTACCATGGTTTTAGCCACAGAGAAGCCAAGCTTACGCGATGCTTCCTGTTGCAAAGTTGAAGTAGTAAAAGGCGCCGCAGGGGTTCTCTTGCCGGGTTTCTTTTCAATAGCCCTTACTTTAAATTCTGCGTTGGCTACTTCGTTTAAAAACTTCTCCGCTTCGGCTTCAGTTTTAAAGTTTTCAGGACGCTCAGCTTTAAACGTAGATTTTTTACCGCTGGCATCTGTAACAAAAAAGTAGGCCGCTATCTTAAAAGAGCCGGTTGATTTAAAGTTACGTATTTCTCTTTCGCGCTCAACAATTAACCTTACTGCAACCGATTGAACCCGTCCTGCTGAAAGTGAGGGTTTAACCTTTTTCCAAAGTACCGGCGAAATTTCATAACCCACCAACCTATCTAAAACCCTACGGGCTTGTTGTGCATCAACAAGGTCCATATTAATATGACGGGGATTGGCCACTGCGTGCTTTACTGCTTTCTCAGTAACCTCGGTATAGGTGATACGCTTGGCGGTTTTAGGATTTAAACCCAATACATCGCAAAGGTGCCATGATATAGCTTCACCCTCGCGGTCCTCATCCGTTGCCAGGTAAACCTCTTTTCCCTTTGCAAGCTTTTTCAGTTCTTTTATAACATCCTTCTTATCGTCGCTAACCTCGTAATTAGGGGTGTAATTGTTGGCAATATCAATGTTCAGTCCGCTATCCGGTAAATCGCGGATATGGCCATACGAAGAGGTGACTTCAAAATCTTCTCCCAAAAATTTTTGAATGGTTTTGGCCTTGGCAGGTGACTCAACAATGATCAGATTTTTGCTCATGAGGTACTTTAATTAGTGCGCAAATAAAACTTTTAAATTTTGAAAACAAAAAACCCTAACAGTTTGCATGATAACCAAAAAGGCTAACAAAAGGTTGAAAAGAATAATCATAGCCCCTGTTTTTGTATCTTTGCCACCCAAAACACACTGAATGCATTTAAACGCCCTTACCGCAATTTCACCCATTGATGGCCGCTACAGAAACAAGACAGAAGAACTGGCCCCCTACTTTTCGGAATACGCATTAATTAAATATAGAGTGCATGTTGAGGTAGAATACTTTATTGCTTTGTGCGAAATACCCTTGCCGCAACTGGCTGATTTTCCCACAAAAAACTTTTTCGCGCTACGTAATGTGGTTAAACATTTTGGTGAACATGATGCTCAAAAAATTAAGGATACCGAGAAAATAACCAACCACGATGTAAAGGCAGTTGAGTATTTTTTGAAGGAGAAGTTTGACGAACTAGGCTTACAAAAATGGAAAGAGTTTATACACTTCGGGTTAACCTCGCAGGATATTAATAACACCAGCATTCCGCTATCGGTTAAGGAGAGTAACGAGAAAATTTATCTGCCAACGGTTAAGCGCATTGTTGAAAAATTGGAGTCTTTGGCTAATGATTGGCAAAACGTTTCGATGTTGGCGCATACTCACGGACAGCCTGCATCGCCTACTAAATTAGGAAAGGAGATAATGGTTTTTGTGGAGCGATTGAAAAATCAACTACACCAGTTTGAGCAGATACATTACAGCGCCAAGTTTGGCGGGGCAACGGGAAACCTGAATGCCCACCATGTTGCTTACCCGCATATACAATGGGTGGAATTTGCGAACGACTTTGTAACACGTAAGCTGCATCTTACACGCAGCCATTTTACCACACAAATTGAGCATTACGATAATTTAGCCGCTCACTTTGATGCCATGAAGAGAATCAATACCATATTGATTGACCTGTGCCGCGATTTGTGGGCTTATATAAGTATGGAGTATTTTAAGCAGAAGGTGAATAAAAACGAGGTGGGTTCATCGGCTATGCCGCATAAGGTAAACCCTATTGATTTTGAAAATGCTGAAGGCAACCTGGGTATTGCAAATGCTTTGTTTGAACATCTTTCGGCCAAGCTTCCTATATCAAGATTGCAAAGAGATTTGACCGATTCAACGGTGCTTAGAAATATTGGTGTGCCAATAGCGCATACTTTAATTAGTTTCTCATCAATTGAAAAAGGGCTATCGAAGCTTTTGTTAAATGAGGACGCCATTAATGCCGACCTGGAAAATAATTGGGCGGTTGTTGCTGAGGCGATACAAACTATTTTGCGCAGAGAGGGTTATCCGCAGCCTTATGAGAAATTGAAGGAGCTGACGCGTGGTAGTAGCGGAATTACAAAGGAGAGCATCCAACATTTTATACAAACGCTTGATGTTGCTGAAAGTGTTAAGCAGGAGTTGAAAAAGATAAGCCCTCAGAATTATACAGGGGTGCATTTGCAGTAAATCCTAATACATTTCTCACGGAGGCACGGAGAGAAATACAGAAAAAAAAATACAGAGATTTGTATTTTGTTTTTCTGTATTTCTCGGCTGTTTAAACTCCGTGCCTCCGTGCGAAATATTTTCAAGCAGAATCCAAAACAGGGGACTTCTCACCGAGCACTGAAAGTGGTTTTATATCCTGCCGGCGTTTTAAACCAAACCCCTCAATAGCATATTTGCGAATGTGCTCGCTGGCTTCTTCAATTGAATCGGTGAAGAGGAATAAGTCAACATCATCGGGATGAATTGTTTTTTCCTTTACCAGGTTTTGGATGTGCTTGTATAACTCGGTATGGTATTCTTTACCCATTAACACAACGGGAAAGCGTTTTAGTTTTTTGGTTTGAATCATTACAAGGGCTTCAAAAAACTCGTCGAGCGTCCCATAGCCGCCTGGCATTACAATAAAGCCGTAGGAGTATTTAGTGAGCATTAACTTGCGGATAAAGAAGTAATCGATATTAACCCAAACATCGAGATAGGGATTGGGGTGCTGCTCGATAGGCAAAACGATATTGCAACCTACCGACTTACCTCCTACTTCCTTTGCTCCGCGATTAGCGGCTTCCATAATACCGGGGCCGCCACCGGTCATTACTGTAAAACCCAATTGCACCAATTCGGACCCCATCTTGCGGGCAAGTTCATAATACTTATCGTCCTCGGGAAAACGAGCAGAGCCGAACACGGTTATACAGGGGCCAACAAAATGCAGTTTGCGGAAGCCCCTGATAAATTCGCGCATTACATCCAGCAAAAAGAAAAACTCGGTAAAACGGGAATGGGGACCTTCTAAAAAGGAGGTATCTTTAGGTGAGCCTATAGGCGTAAACGGTTTGTTATTAGGTTTTTCCATGGTTCAAAGTAAATACAAAATGAGTTTCTCACGGAGACACGGAGAAAAAAATACAGAGAAATGCAAAAAAGTATTCCTTCTATGTTCAACTCTGTGCCTCCGTGCGAAATTGCTTCTAGGATTTCAGACTCGCAGTCCATGTTATCCAAACATTAATCTTTCCCTCTAAGGCATTACTGCAATTGCATTAGGAAGTTTCTTTTTTACTTTCGGGCATCTATTCAAATAATACTGTAAATTTTTGTCGATATGAAGTATAGCCTACTAGTCGTTTTACTTGCCATTAGCGCTTTTGGTTTTGCACAGCAAAATGCAAAATCGGAGAACGTAATTTTAATAACGTTGGATGGTTACCGCTGGCAGGAAATGTTTGGCGGTGCGCAAAAGAAAATTATGAACGTAAAAAAATATGCCGGCGACGTTAAGAAAATGAAGACTGAATATTGGGATAAGGATGCCACCAAAAGAAGAGCGAAAGTAATGCCGTTTATATGGACCACCGTTGCACAAAAGGGCCAGATTTACGGTAACAGAAAATATGGCAACAGCGTAAAGGTGACGAATGGTTATACTTTCTCTTTCCCTGGTTATAATGAGATTTTTTCGGGGTGGGGAGATAAGCGGATTAATAGCAACGATTACGATTACGACCCGAACACAAACATTTTTGATTTTTTGAACGCGCAAAAAGGGTATGAAAATAAAGAGGTGGCCGTTGCTACGTGGGATGCTTTTCCGAAGATTATTAATGATAAGCGCAACAATGTGCCGGTGTTTGTTGAGTTGAAAGCCGATAGCGCGAACAAAAAAATTGTTAGGGCAAAGGGGGTGGTTTACGATAATTGGCAAACTACTGTACCGGCACATAACCCTTACGCTAAAACGGATTCAATGACTTACCAATTTGCCAAGGAATATATGGCCAGGAACCATCCACGTTTTGCGTTTATAGGATTTGATGAGACCGATGATTACGCGCATGATGGTAATTACGCGGCTTACCTAAATACAGCAACGACTTTAGATCGTTACATAGGCGACCTTTGGAATTATGTGCAAAGCGACCCGCAGTATAAAGACAAAACCACCATTATTATTACCTGCGACCACGGGCGC